>DATJAL010000052.1 GCA_035516255.1 Chitinivibrionales bacterium
CGACGGCGGTTTCGTGCACAAAGAGATCGCGGGGCTTGTTCTTAACAATTGCGATGACCGCATAGACCCCGCTACGGGCGTTTTTTTCGACCTCTACGGCGTCGGAAGCAGCACGGCGCTGCTCAGCTCCTATTCCTACGTTCACGCCACGGCCCGGCTGGCCGGGTATGCAACACCGTTCAGGAAATTCGACCGCCTCGTGGTCTTCGGCAGGCTCCTGGTGGATTACCTCCGCGGCGGCGCGCCGTTTTACGAATACGAAAACACCGTCGGATTTTCCCCGGAGGAGATTTTCGGCGGGGAGGGAAGCATGCGCGGCATCCCCGAGTACCGTTTCAGGGACAGGTTCTCGTTTGTCATTACGCCCGAATGCAGACTCCGCGCGTTTCCGTTCAGCCTGTTCGGCACCGATTACAACCTCGGTCCCGTCGTTTTTTCCGACATCGGCAACACCTTTCCGTCGCCGTTGTTGATGAAGCCCGTGCTGTACGTCACCTACGGCACCGGCCTGCGCTTGAGATGGGACCACGATTTCGTCGCCACGCTCCAATTCGCGTTCTGGAAAAACACGCTGGGAGGGGTGTATCTGTCGTTTGACGAGCAATATTGACTTAGTCCGCACTGGCGCGAAACATCATCCTATCCTTTACAAACCCGCCAAGCGATTCTCAGTGCAGGTCAAGTCACCCGTAAATTGTAGATCGTTGCGTGCCAGCCACTCCGGCGCTTTTGCTGCACCTATCCCGGTTTGTGGTTATTTTCTAAGGAATTGAAAAGGATGAGGAAAAATCCAGCATATCTGATTAGCCTTGCTTTATAATAAAGGCATTTCTATTTTTTAGGAAAAAATATTTTCCATTTAGGAGTAATTGATGGATACACTGTCTAGAGAACGCGGCTATGCCATGTGCGCGCTGATACGCGAGCAGAACCGCAGGCGGCCGATCAGCTTTTCTGCACTGTGGTGCCGGGGATGCACGACATTCACCGGCGGCGATCCGGAAAAACGGTGCGGAAAAACGTATGAATGCCCGCAAGTGATTGAAAGGTTTAAAAGGGAAGCGAGGCAGGAGACGAGGTGATGTCAACCTTGACGGCAGGCAATGATATTTAAACGATAAAAAATATTGTCGGTTCCTCAACGTATTATTATTTTTCCTATATAGCAACCACCTTTTGGACGCAGCATGCAACGGCCTGACTCCTACCTCGGCCTTAACAAGCTCGCGCAAACGCGATATTTCAATAATAAGTAATCAAAAGCATGACAAACCATGTCTGCAACCCCTTAAAAATACCGTGCGGGTCCTTGTCGTGGATGATGAACCCGCGATAACCCATCTTGTTCAAGGTGGATGCTCTTGATATACATAGATAGCTCGCACACTTTATTTACAAGATTTATTGCGGCCTCCGTTCCCTCGTGTCCGGAGGCCTTTTCACTTCCTCAACGCCCTTACCACCTGCCGTAAAATCTCCATCCCCACCTTGTATCCGGCCGATTCATTGACAATTTCAAAAGTTCCCTCCTCCACCCGCATTTCCGGTTGCCGGAATTTCCTGTAGAAAAACAGCACCACGAACAACCTGCATGCGAACGAAACCAGAAACAGCGTTTGCAATTGGTAATCGAACAGGGTGGGGAGTCGCGTGGCGAGAAACCCGCCCAGCAGGCTGAACACGAAAAGCCCAACGGCGGTGACGGCCGCGGCAAAGGCGATGTAATGGTCGGAGTTTTCCTTTTCGGTGGTGCGGAGGAGGTAGTTGAAATTCGCGATGTTGAAGCCGCCCCAGGCGATGCCTGAGAAAAAGTTCGCGGTCCAGACAAGCAGGGGGCTCGAGCCGAAAAGGTACGGCACGGGCACGAACGCGCACATGAGCGCGGTGAGGCGCAGCACGCGCGATGTGCCGATAAAATCGATAAGCCTGCCCCACGCGGGCAAAAACAGGATGGTACCCACAATCATCGAGGCGGTGCCGATGGTGAAGACAAGGTAATCGAACCGCAGGTCGCGCAGGAACCACACGTTGAAGAACGGTCCAGCAATGGCGGTTGTGCCCTGCAAAAGCGCCACCGACGCGCAGAACCACAGGAAATTTTTCGACGGCCTGAACCCGAACACTTCCGATCTGTCCGGCGGCTTTGACTGGGGCGGCTCGTACTGCCACGATAAAAACTGCCCGGATCCGAACCGGAACAGGCTTCCGATAAAAAATATGATCGTGAAAAACATCCACGGCGCGTTCTGTGAGCTGTATTTGCGCGAGAGGATGCCCGCTGTGATGGCGCACGCCAACTGGACAAGCGAGAAAAACCTGTTGCGCCAGGCGAAGTGCCTTCCGCGCACGCCGGCCGGCACGCAGTCGCGCAGCCACGACATCCAGATTCCCTGGAACAGGTTTCCCGACGATCCGTACAGGATGAAGGCCAGGACGTACGCCCAGGCATTGTATGGCGCCGGGAGCCATCCGGTGATGCCCGCGAGAATGAGGAACATGGCCTGCACCCGCACGCTCGCCACAACGTAATGCTTGCGGGTCTGGTTTTTGTTCAGGAACAGGGGCAGAAAGAACTGGCCGACTGACCCGATGAGCAGCGGAGCGCTGCCGAGGAGCGCTATGGTCATCGCGGGCGCGCGCAGGCGGACCGCGGCCGCGACCGAAAAGGTGTCGGCCAGCGCCACCATCACGCTGCAGAACATGCCGTCGGTAAGGCTGAACATGAGCGCCTTGCGGAGAAGCGGCGAACCCACGTCAACGCCGCCGAGAATCTGCTTTGCCGGTTTGGGGGCTGCCATGGCGAGGGATCAGGAACCGATGAATTTGTCAAGCAGGGTCTGATACAATGCCACCAGTTTGTCGCCGACAAGCACGGCGATCCAGAGCCCTAGGGCGAGGAACGGACCAAAGGGAATTTTATATCCCCGGGCGAATTTCTTGAAGCCGATCATGGCAAGCCCGCCCAGCGAACCGGTTATCGCGCCGAACATGATCGTAAGAATCGCGATTTTCCAGCCGAACGCCGCGCCCACTGCCGCCATGAGCTTTATGTCGCCGCCGCCCATGGCCTCCTTTTTAAACACGTATTCGCCGACAAGCCCCACCGCGAACAGGCTGCCTCCGCCGGCTAGGATGCCGAGTCCGCATTGTAAAGGGGTTATTCCTCCGGGCAGAAAAGAGAGCGAAACCGCGAGCACAAGCAGGGGCAGGGTGATGATATCGGGAATGATGAGATGAAAAAGGTCGATGACGGCGACCGGGATCACCAAAAGGAGCACCGCTGTTTCCAGAACAACGAGCGCCACCTGTCCCGCCGTCTGCGGCGATGAGAGCGCGGGCGCGATCACCAGCAGATAAAGAACAAGGGCTGCCACGGCGGTGCACAGTTCAACAATGGGGTACATAATCGAGATGCGGGCCCCGCATCCGGCGCATCGAGCGCGCAGGAAGATAAAACTCAGCACCGGAATGTTTTCCCACGCTTTGATGGGCCGTCCGCATTTCGGGCAGTGCGAACCGGGCCACACGATGGATTCATGGCGCGGAATGCGGTAAATGAGCACGTTGAAAAACGAGCCGAGAACAAAGCCGAGCACCATCGCGACGACGACGAGGAAGGGGCCGGCGGCGGGATTCATTTGGCACCGGTTGATGAAGGCGGTTTTGGCGCGGGTTTGGCCGCGGCGCGGCCGGGTTTTCCCGTTTGGCCCGCTGCCTTTGCCGCTGAATCCGCCGCCGCGGCGACATCGTGCAGCGCATCCTTGATCGCCGGAAGCGGGTTCGCCTTGAGCAGGTCCTGCACCGGCCCGGTCTTGGGCATGAGGCCCTCGGCGCGGAGGCGCGGGGAAATCCCGCTGAAGAACGCGTAGGATTTCGAGGGCCTGAACCAGTTTTTGACCTTGTCAAACGGGAGCGATGCGATCGCGATCACCAGGATCCAGATGAGGATGAACACCTTGACAAAGCCGAGCACGCCGCCGCACATGCGGTCCATCCAGCCGAGCACCGTGAGGTGCACCACCTTCTTGATGATTTTTCCCAGCAGCACCACCGCAGCGACGCACGCCGTAAAGATCGCCAGGAAGGCGATCACCGAGAGCACCGCGCCGGAAAGGTGAAGGAACTTGAGATGCGCCGCCGCGGGCCGGTACAGCGAAAACGCTGCGAAGAACGCGGCCACGACCGCGACCAGGCGGACGATCTCCTCGACGAACCCGCGCCAGATCCCCACCAGGACAAAGACGCAGGCCAGGCCCGCGCAGATGATGTCGAACAGGTGCATGAGGCCGCCTTTATAAATAAAAAAGGCGAGATGCGTCTCCCGCCTTAGAAGAATTGACAAAACGGAAACAGGCTATTTTTTCTTTGCCGTTTCAAGGATCCCCACGACGTGCTTTTCTTCGATGATGAATGTTTTCTTGCCGTTCTTGAAATAGATCCAGTTTTCCTGCGTCGCCCACGGCTGCTTCACGATATCAAGCCGGTCGGGTTTACCAAGGAGAAAATCGAGCGTCTCCACCTTCATGCCGATTTCGAACCTGCCGTCGTAGATGCACTGTTTGTCGAGATCCGGAAGGTCGGGATGCGCCTGCACGTACTTGTCGATGTCTTCCTGCTTCGGCTTGATGAACGGCTTCATGAAGCATCCTGCGGCGAAACACACGGCAACGATGAGAGCGATCGTTTTAAGCATGCTTGGTTTCATTTTCGAACTCCTCCTCGGTTGCGTAGATTTTGACCAGTTTGTTGAGTCCAACAACGTCAAGGACGTCCTTGACGTATTCGTTCGGCTCGATCACCACGAGCAGGCCTTCCCTTTTCTTCAGCGCGTTGTGGCTGTAGATGAGCACGTTGAGCGCCCCGCTGTCGAGGTAGGTGACCTGCGAAAGGTTGAGCGCGATGCGCACGATATTTTTTTCCAGCTGGGTGTTTATGTAGGATTTGAGGATGATCGAGTCCTTGAGCCGGTCGATTTTCCCCGCAACGTCGATAACGTGGAATTTATTGACCTCACGTCCGCCGATTTCCATAATGCCACCACCCTGGATTGATGGGAATAAAATCAACGTATAATATAATCAAATTCAACGGGATGGAAAAAGAAATATCTCTGTGTTACTCGCAGACATAGACCGCGTTCCGGCCCTTCTTTTTTCCCTCTTCGAGCCTGTACTCGAGTGATTTCATGAATTCGGGCGACTTGTCCTCCTTCGACGACTGTCCCACCGAAAGGCTCACCGACACTCCGGCGGGCAGGGCCTTGATGCGCTTGGTCCGGTCCTGGATGTTTTGCCGCAGACGTTCGGCGAGCTCCGCGGCTTCGCGTTTGTTGGTGTTGGGCAAAATCAGCAGGAACCGGTCGCCGGACGAGCGGGTGAGGATGTCGACGGCGCGCACGGTTTTTTTGATGATTTTGACGATGACGGTGAGGATCTCGTCGCCCATCTTGAAGGAGAAGTCCTGGTTGACTTTATGGAAATCGTCGACGTCGAGCAGGATCGCGGAGAGCGCGTGCTGGTACCGCTTGGCGCGCAGCATCTCCTCCTTGAGCTTTTCCATGTCGTACCCCGGCGCGTAGATCCGGTTGACCCATTCCTCCCGGTTGATGCCGTTGGAAAGCGATGCAAGCTCTTCCGCGGTCGTAGCCGGGCCGGTCCCGGTTTTGGGCGAGGCTATGGCGTCGAAATAATCGACGGCCGCGACGTTGATGTTCACGCGGCGGCCCAGCTTGGCCTGCATGTCTTGCTTGTGACCCAGCATGCGCTGCCAATGTTCCTTGGCCTCGCGGCCCTGGAATATCTTGCCGGTGAGCTTCTGGATGAGGATCCTGAAAGGATCGGCGGGCACGCCGGGAATGTCAAGAAATACTGTTTTAATCTGTTCGAACGAGCGCGGGTCGTCATTCTCGAGCGGCTCCTGCACCAGTTGCCTGAACCCCTCAAAGGGGAGTTCCGGCTGGTATTCCATGGGGAAAGTGGAGGGCATAACCGAAAATCAAATGGTTGAAGGACGGGACGAAATTATTCTACAAACTAATATTTTCAGGCGATAAAACAAAATCAATTAAAGAAACCGGCGCGTCTTCTCTCGTTTACAAGGTCGCTATTATGGCGCCTGCCGGTCACGGCACCGGCTCTCACTCCGGTCTCGGCTGACGCCTCGGGCCAGGGGAAACCACGAAGTGGCGTCCCATGGTGCCGTGACCCACAGGCGCCACATCATTGAATTACGAGACAGACTATCTGGCAAAATATTTTTCGTGATCAAATTATTCAGGAGTTATTTTACTACACCGGTGCCGCTCATACGGCGCCGCCCGTTATCGGATCCATGGAGGGAACGCCATGAGCCTCTTCGAGATAAAATGTCCGCTCTGTAAAGGAACGCTCTGGGTTGACCAGTCCACCGGAAAGGTGGTCGACCACAAGTCCGCCGACCAGAAGAAGACCGATTTCGACGACTTCGTGAAAATGCAGAAGGAAAAAAGCTCCCAGTGGGAAGACAAGATCAAGAAGGCGGCGGAGGACAAGGCCAAGCGCAGGGCCGAAATCGAGGAGAAGTTCAAGACCGCCAAGGAAAAACCCGAGGAGCTTCAGGGCGATTACGAGTCGCCGTTCAAGTGGGACTGAAAAAAACAGTTGGAGCGTTTATGCGTTCGAGCGTTTATGCGGTGGTAGGAAGCCCAATACTTTTCCATTAACGCTCCAACGCTCGAACACTCTAACGCTTTAACGCCCAACATAAAGGAGGTTTTCATGAACAGGCTGATTGCGCTTGCGTCAACAGTGGTTCTCGCCGTTTCCCTCTCGTCGTACGCCGCCAATCCCAAGGTGAAGATCGAGACCAGCAAGGGCGACATCGTGGTCGAGCTGTACCAGAAGTCGGCGCCCAAGACCGTCGCGAACTTTCTCGCTTATGTGAAGGACGGTTTCTACGACGGCACCATCTTCCACCGGGTCATCAAGGGATTCATGATCCAGGGCGGCGGATTCACCAAAGACATGCAGGAAAAACCCACCAAGGCGCCGGTGGTCAACGAGGCCGACAACGGGCTCAAGAACGACATCGGCACCATCGCCATGGCGCGCACCGGCGATCCGCATTCGGCCACCGCGCAGTTTTTCATCAACACGGTGAACAACCAGGGGCTCAATTTCAGGAGCAAGGATGTTGACGGATGGGGATACTGCGTTTTCGGGAAAGTGGTGAGCGGCATGGACGTGGTGACCGCGATCGAGGGCGTGCCGGTCGCGGACCAGGGACCTTTTCAGGCCGTGCCCCAGACGCAGGTCGTGATAACCAAGGTGTCCGCGGTCGGACCGGCCGTGACAAAAAAGACGCCGGAAAAAACAGCGGCGAAGGACACCGCTTCGCAAAAAGCAAAGTGATCAAAAACTTTTGAAAGGAATCGGGAATGAGAAAAATACTTGCGTTCGCAATCGCGGCCGCGCTCGCGGCAGGGTGCGGCACTGCCAAAAAGCAGGAGGCGAAACCCGTCTCGCAGCCCGAGGCCGCTCCCGCCGCGCAGGCCCAGCCGGCCGCTCAACCGGCACGGGAGGCGTCGGCAAAAGCCTCCGACACGGCGACAACGGCCTCCGGACTCAAATACGTCGTCCTTAAAAAAGGCGCCGGATCAACTCCAAAAGTCGGCCAGACCGTGATGGCATATTACACCGGCAAATTTCTTGACGGTAAAGTGTTCGACAGAACGGTCGCCCCCAGTGAGCCGTTTAAATTCACCGTGGGCACGAACAGCGTGATAAAGGGATGGGACGAGGCGTTTCTTGGCATGTCCAAGGGTGAAAAACGGGTGCTCATCGTTCCGCCGCAGCTCGCCTACGGGCAGGCGGGCGTTGGGCCCATTCCGCCCAACACGACGCTGGTGTTCGAGGTGGAACTGGTTGACTTTCAGTAATTCATTTTTAGTATAGTCAATAATCATGGCGTCTGCCGGTCACGGCACCGGTTCTCACTCCGGTCTCGGCTGACGCCTCGGGCCGCCACGGCGCTATGCCGCTTCGCGGCTGCGTCCGGGCGGCATCGCGCTCCAGCGCGACCTCCGCTCGCCCCTGACGTGAAACATCCCCTCTCTGTTTTACAAGCTCACCATGCAACCATGTCTATCGCCGCGAAGCTGCATACCGCTGAGGATGCGTTGCGAAGGGGCGACGCCTCGCGAGCTTTAATGCGAGCGAACTCGCGCGCCCCTTTGCAGGAAAGGGTGTGCCCCCGGATCGCCGCCGCGCTATCGTTGTGTGCGACATTTTGCGGCGGCGGAAGCCGGGGGCCAGGGGAAACCACGAAGTGGTTTCCCCACCAGATAAAAGACCAATTGTTATTGGATGCACGGTGCCGTGACCGGCAGGCGCCAATATCATTCCGCTTTACTACGCTCCGATTGCACGAAATGCGGGCCGTAGGTTATCTTTTATACATGCTGCCGATCAACCCAACCGTTCGCGGCATGCCGTTGCCTACAGCTTGGCGTGGGGCCGCCATGCTGTTTTTCGCCGGAGCTTTGTTTTATTCCTTTGCGGGCTCGCACCCTTCGCCCTCCGGCGACATAAAAATTTTTCTTCCCGAGCCCGGCGCCGAGAACAAGGCGGCCGATTCCGTTTCAGCCGATACCGCCGAACCCGGCGACGACGCCGAGAAGAAACAGGCCGCACCGCCCTCGCGCATCAACATGGCATGGATCGAGTCCGGCTGTTTTGTCATGGGCAGCCCCGACGGCGAGGGCGACCCGGACGAGCATCCGCAGCACCGTGTGTGCCTGAGCGGCTTCTACATGGACCGGTACGAGGTGACGCAGGAGGAGTACCAGCGATTGACAAAGAAGAACCCGTCGGTGTTCTCGAAATGCCCCAACTGCCCCGTGGAATACGTGTCGTGGACCGAGGCGAAGGAATACTGCGAGCGGACGGGCAAGCGGCTGCCCACCGAGGCGGAATGGGAATACGCGGCGCGCGGCGGGACCCAGACGCGTTATTTCTGGGGAAACTCAATGGACACCGCCTACGTATGGTACCAGGCGAACGCGGGGAACAAAACGCATCCGGTGGGGCAGAAACGGCCGAACCCCTTCGGCCTCTACGACATGCTCGGCAACGTGCGCGAATGGTGCAGCGACCGGTTCAGCGACAACACCTATCGAACGAGCACCGTGAACGACCCCGTTTCCGTGACCGGCCGATACCCCGTGATGCGCGGCGGCTCGTGGATGGACGATGCGAAAAAGGTGCGCTGCATGGCGCGGGCCAGCGAGAACCCGAAGACCAAGGACAGCATGATAGGGTTTCGCTGTGCCGCGGATAAATAAATAAAATTAAAATGGGCGTTCCCCCGCTGCGCGGGGTCGGTCTCCTTACGGGCTCGGCTATTCGCCTCGTTGCCGGACCGCCCGAAGTCGCCTTCGTCTCGATACGCCGCTTAAAAGCGGCTGCTCGATGACCGCGGCGAAGGCCGGCATAAAATTGCGCGGAGCGCAACTACCTTTCATTAGGGAGCGAAGTGACAATTCGCTCTCGCTCACCCTCCAGTCCACCTGACGCGCGGTATAAAGAATGCTGTTCTGTCAAGATGTAATATCTGCCCCACGTGGCATTCTTAAAAGTAAATGAATCCGCTTAGTAGGGCAAATATTATAATTGTGAAGATGCTTATCTGCCAAGCGCCAGGCAGGATTGGAGGCCGCGCTGGAGCGCGGTGCTGCCCGGCCCTCGCCGATAGGCATAGAGGGGCCGTGGCAGCCCGAGCCGAAGGCGAGACCGGAAGGACGGCCGCCGACGCGAAGCGACGGGGCGCCCAATCTTAATTATTAATTTTATTTTTCCACAGCAGAATAGCAGCTTCAATAGCTGCCAGCAAGCTCTTTTCCGACGCCACGCCTTTTCCTGCTTTGTCAAACGCGGTGCCGTGGCCCACCGAGGTGCGGATGATGGGCAGCCCGACCGTGATGTTGACCCCGCTCTCGAAGTCGCGCGACTTGAGCGCAACGAAGCCGTGGTCGTGCAGCATGGCCACCACGCCGTCGAACTCGCCTTTGAACGAGCGCGTGAACACCGTGTCGGGAGGGTAGGGGCCGCTCGCGTTGATGCCTTCCTTTTTCGCAAGGTCGATCGCCGGTGTAATGTGCTCGGTCTCCTCGTTGCCGAACAGCCCGTTCTCGCCCGCGTGCGGGTTGAGCCCGCCCACGGCGATGCGCGGCGCCCTGACGCCGAGCCCGAGCAGCGTTTTGTAAAGCAGGCGGATGTTCATTAAAACCCTGTCCGCGGTAATGAGGCCGATGGCGTCGCGCAGGCTCACGTGCGTGGTCACGTGCACCACATAAACGTTTTCTACCGCGAACATCATGGAGAATTCCCTTGTGCCGGTCTTGTCCGCGAGGATTTCGGTGTGCCCGGGATAGTTGATGCCCGCCATATGCAGCGCCTCTTTGCTGATCGGGTTGGTGATCATGCCGCATATCTTTTTGTCAAGGCACAGTTCGATCCCCCTGATCACGTATTCGTAGGAGGCCTTTCCGCAATTCGCCTGCGGCCTTCCCAAGGCGAAATTCCCGACCGTGATTTGCTTCATGTCAAGAACGTTGACGAGACCCTTTTGGAAATCCTCCGGCGAGGCCATGGCGTGGAATTTGTCCCTGCGCTTGAGGCGTTTTGCGGTTTCCGCAAGCACGCCGAGGTCGCCGATGATGAAAATGCCCACGGCCTTGGGAAGTTTGGATGACGAAAGCGCCTTGAGCGCGATTTCCGGGCCGATGCCGGCCGGGTCGCCCATGGTGATGGCGAAGAGGGGAATGGATGTTTTTTTTTGCATTGATGATGATCCTTATTTATTTATGCGGCGGAAACACTCTTTATTACATTGGTATTTTATCTGGCGATATTCGTCTAACATGTCAGGCAATAAAAATGCCCCCAACGCCTCGGCATTTCCGTAATCCTTCCAATACATAAAAGTGAATCACCAAATAATTGATATTTCATATTGTAGACTGATTCCGGAAATGTGTCAATTTCAATTAATTTCCCTATAATTTTTCTTGAATCAAATTCATATTTTGACTTTGTCCATGAACAGTTTATTACAACCGGTTTTTTCTCACTAACCATTCGCCCTTACCTTTAAATACTAATGTCCATAATTTGCCATATTAATACAAAGTGGTATTAAAATATTTGTCCCTTGTAAAAACAATTCCGTAATTGTCAATCATTTTGTAATCTTTGTCTTCGATGGAAATCCATTTTCCCATCAAACAATGATCGATTGCAAACGAGTCGGAATAGGGATTTTTATTTTCGACAGAATCATATTCTTTGCAATCAGTAACATTACCGTCACCGAATAAAAGTGAATGAAGGCTTGCGATCAACAAGGTTGCTAAGAGTAAGATGTTAAAGTTCATTTTTAGGATTTTTGGAGTATTTATGGAATATCTTCCGGACGTGATTCTCAATTTGCAGCAAATTATTGGTACACAACCTGCGCACAGGCGCGCTGCATTACCGATAGAAAATAGGTTCGTGTGCCACTGCCGTCCCGGCAGTGCTCTTGACCGTTGCATATAAACTAAATAATCACGCGGGCGGGAAACCAAACTTTGCTTTCAATGGATGCTATAAGAAGAACACGGCCGAGACGGCCGTGCCACACGAGGGCTTCTTTCCCCAAAAGCAAGTCTTCTTCCTCTTCGCTGCCTGCGGCAAGAAATAAAATCGGGAATATTTCTTCTGCCCGGCATTAGCAGGCCGTTGAAAAACCCCACATAGGATTTAAAATTGCTTGACTTTATGGCATGAAATGGCGATTTTAAGCAAATTTAGCCAGCGCATTTGTCAAGAAAACGCCTCAAGGCAAGTTTTTCAACGGCCCGGTAGGCAGACTGTAGGGCGCGCAAGAGCGCGTTGCCGGCCGACCCCGCAAAGCGGGGGAACGCCCGGGTTTTTTAAATTATTTAACGGCACTACAAACTGGTGCGGGGTTCCCAGATTTTTATTTATTTCAAAAATAGAAAAGAAAAGGGCGACCCACACGGATCACCCTTTCAATTTCACTAAACAAAATTTCAATCAAGAATCAATGACCCACATAATCTCCGAATCTGATCATCGTGGGACTTGGATTTTTCACTGCGGCTCCCGTGTCGTTCACCGCATGTAAAATCGTTCCCTGGTCTCCGGCAAGCGCAAAGGTGACCACGCGATGGACCGAGATTCCCGGAAGTTTCGGCGCCTCTATGGCATTCGTGGTGGTGATCGCGGCCCTTCTCATATAGGAATAGATGCCCAGTCCCCATCCGTAGAATTTCGTGGCGCGGCTGGTCACCTTGATTGCGGGTATTCCCGGCACGGCGCCCTCCATCCACGACGCCTGGTTCGGCACGTCGTAGGGAAGCTCATTCTGATAGAAATACTGCTGGCCGTTTTCACCGTTCCATACCGTGTTGTATTTCTGCCAATGCTCCACCATTTGTCCGTAGGTGATGCAGTTGTTGCCGTTGATGTAAAGGCCGTCTCTGATTGTAGTGGAGTCCGCGTTCCATCCCGCGCCCGCCCCGTGGTCTGCGCGCCAGATCCAGGAATGGTCCAGGATGGTGTTGTTGCTGTTGAAGATCGCGCCGATTTTTGTGGTGCCTACAACGGAGCCGCCGCAGCGGGCAAACAGATCGAACACGAACGGCGGGTTGGCGCTATGGTCCGCAACGCTTCCAGAATCGCCAATTTGGAGCAAACAAGGCGAATCGCCGCCTGTACCGGCTTCATACAGAATATTGGCGACAATGATGCCGTCCGCATCCGCTGTCTTGAGGCAGATTGAGCCGTTCTGCGCCTGCAGCGTGGCCATGCCCAAGCCCAGCACCACGGTGTTGGGACGCTGGACAAGGATCGGCGTGCTGACCACGTAAATTCCAGGGGTGAGGATGAGGTTCTTGCCCTGGGCGAGCGCCGCGTTAATGGTGGTGGCATTGTCGGTTCCCGCGATTGCAATGTAAAATTGATCGATCGGCAACAGATCGCCGGCAGGCGTGCCGTTGTCCCACGTTATACCCTGGCTGTTCGTGCGCAGGGCGGGAACGAACACTGAGTATGTTTGGGCGTTGTTGTCAAACACCACATAGGGTTTCTCACGCACCAACGGGGTTTTGGCGACCACGCTGATGCCGCCCGAGGGCCAGTTTTCCGCCGGGGGATTGTCGCAGCCTTGAACCAGAAAGTTCCAGATGCCGCTGGAAGGGATTCCATTGAGAACGCTGTTTCGAATGTAAAACTGTTGCGCGCAGCCGGTTGAAATCGCGCCGTCGATTTTGGAATCGGATATGAATCCGCCGCTGGCGCCGCTGTTGCAAATGCTCATGGTTCCTTTCACGTGCATGCGTCTAAAGGGGTCGGCCTGCGAAACGGCCCAGACTTCCTGGCCGCCCGTCGGCGTGACCGAAAAGCCTTCCACACCGCGCCAGAACGATCCCGTCCCATCCTCGGTCGCCTGTACCGTTCCCGTTACCTGTACGTCCTCGGGAGACATACCCAATCCATACGCCTGCATGTAATACCTGACCGTGATGTTCACGGAATAGCTGCCGGGTTTGAAGAAGAACGCGGCCCGGTTGGTTCCAAACTGGCTTGACGCAGTGTGCGCCGCGTCGAGAACGCCCTGGATCGAGCTCGACGACATCGTTGCGTCGAAGATATGGGTGTTGGGACCGAAATCGGGAGCGGCCGGCAATACGCCGAGCGTGAAATTGACCGTGGTATTGTAGGAATCCAAGGTCTGGATCACCGAGGCAAAGCCGGACTTGCTCGCCTGAATCCAGTCCAAGGCCGCGGTTTTGGAAAGTCTTTCCGTTTTGGAAAGCGAACCGGAAACGGCGAAGTGGTCGGCGGCGGTGGAAACCAGCATGCTTTTCGCTTCTTTGTCCCCGATTGCCACACGCAACACCAGCATGGCTTTTCCAAGTTTGTCCACGCTGAAGGAGACCTTGGTGGTACCCTGTGTGAGAAGTCCGGAAAACACCTTGGCGACCAACCTGCCGCGGACGTCGTACAATGCTGCCGAGGCAGGCATGTCGGCCGGTCCGTTAAAAGTGAAAATACCGTTTTTGTAATTAAGGCTGTATGCTGTCTGATGAACGGCATTGCCGGCCGGCAGAGTGCCCACCTGGCCTGTCAGCAGATACGTCCCGTCGGAATTCGAGGTGCAGGACAACGGCGTATTGAAGATTTTAATCACCGCGCCGGCGATGCCCTGTCCTGAAGTGTTTGAAACTTTTCCGGTAATGTTGACGGTCTGGCCGAGAAGGAGCGATACAAAAAGAAGGATGTATAATGATGCTTTTCTCATATCAACAAACCTCCTAGAGGGGGTGAGAAGGTTAATTAAGCGATAAAGTGTTATTCGGTTATTTTTGTATCAAAAAACCATTTCATTATTATTATATACCAATTTGCAGAATTGTTCCATGATATCATTATTCATTGATGCTGATATCCATAATATAATAATATAATATCCAAAGGTGATAGATTTTTTATTAGGTCAATTAAAATATTTGCGAACATATTTCTTTGTAACATATTGATTATAAATAGCAAAATAATAATTTATCCCTGCGAACATAAAATTTTCGCGAACAATCTGCTTGCAGGTTTGCAAATAAAAATCTCCTTACTTATCCGCTTAAGACTAATGTCAGGTGATACAGGACAAGGCTGTTTGATTAATCCTGCCCCATCCCAGGCGGTATTTTCCGCTTATCTTTTCAACCATGCCGGAAAACAGGGAAGGATATTTATTGACGGCATGCGACAGGCTTATGCAATTACTGTTGCGATTCCCCGCGGCATTGCGCCATGAGATGCATGATTTCGTGGCAGATCGGCGGCAAGAGCATGGGCGGGAAAACACTTGTCACGGAAGAATGACGATTCGAAAAGAACCCGGGGCAGTTTTCGAGGCGGGCTTTCATCATCGGACGGCTTCTCCTGAATGACGCGGCCATTTGACTTTGTCCGGCAATGAATTTATATTAATTACTACATACTTTACAAATAGTAGAATGGCAACAGTTTCAGCAAGGGGGACCGTATGAAAAAGACCATGTTCCTTCTCCTCGCCGCGGCGTTCACGCTGGGGTGGTGCCAGCCCAAGCCCGACGAGACAGCCCTGGTGCGGGCCATCCTCGACAGCGCGGGCCGCTCCTCCGTGACCGTGGAAAGCGTCACCAAGGTTGATTCCCAGGGACGAATCACCGTTCTCGACCTTACCAACAAGGAAATGGAAAAGGGAGGGATCAAAAGCATCCCTTCCGAGATAGGGAACCTCAAGGCCCTGGCCACGCTCCTGCTCGGCAGGAACGAAATAGCCGAGATCCCGCCGGAAATCGGCCAGCTCAAATCGCTTGTCAAGCTCGACCTCCAGTACAACGACCTCAGCGAACTGCCGCCGGAAATCGGCGGGTGCGTCAGCCTGCAGGAACTCGACGTGCGCCAGAACCAGCTCTCCAAGCTGCCGCGGGAGCTCTTTTCGCTCAAGTCGCTCAGGGTGCTGCAATTGTGGGGCAACCGCTTCACGTCGTTGCCCGAGGAAATTGGAAAGCTCACGTCCCTCAGGGAGCTCTACCTCATGAACAACAGGCTCATGACGCTCCCGCCGGCCCTCACCAAAATGAAAGGGCTCACCTACGTTGACTTTCAGGACAACAAGCTCTGCACGCCCAATGCCGAACTCGCGGCTTGGCTCAAGAAATGGGACGACACGTGGAAGTCGAAGCAGAAATGCTGGTAATTGCTAAATAAGAATATTTAAATAAATTGGGCGTTCCCCCGGGTAATAGGGGCGAAAAATATTTCGCACCTATAACCGGGGTCGGTTCTCCTTCCGGTCCCGCCTTCGGCTCGGGCTGCCACGGCCCGATGGCGCTTGCGCGCCGGGGTCCGGGCAGCACCGCGCTCCGGCGCGGCCTCCAGTCGCCCCTAACGCGTCGGCGAACTTCTTATTAATCAACAACCTTCATTGACTCCATCGACCTGCTCCTTTATTTACCATCAAGAAGTCCGGTGTATATTTCCAAGTACAAAGTCGGCGGAGACATTTCGATCACTCCTTATTTTTTTTATCCAAAGTTTATCAATTCCTTCTTTCGATGAAATCAAATAATTTTCATTCCATGGATACAATTCCCGTAAAACCGGTTGCCATGGGAACATTTCTGCCCACGACGCGGGAAGAGATGCGGCAGCAGGGCATTGATCAACTCGACGTCATCATCGTGACGGGCGATGCCTACGTCGACCATCCGGCGTTCGGCGCTGCGCTGGTGGGGCGGTACCTCCAGTCGCTCGGAGCGACGGTCGGCATCATCGCGATGCCTGATGTCAAGAACCCTTCGGATTTCACCGCGCTCGGCGCGCCGCGGTATTTCTTCGGGGTCACCGCAGGAAACGTTGATTCCATGATTTCACTATTCACCGCGCAAAAGAAACCGCGCAGCGACGACCCGTATGTCCCCGGCGGTGCCGCGGGGCGCAGGCCAGCCCGCGCCACCATCGCCTTTTGCAATGCACTCAAGCAGGCGTTCAAGGGCGTGCCCATCGTGATCGGCGGGGTGGAGGCGAGCCTGCGCCGCATCGTCCATTACGATTTCTGGTCGGACACCATTCGGCAGCCGCTATTGCTCGACTGCAAGGCCGACATTCTCGCCTATGGGATGGCCGAGCATCCGCTGCGCTCCCTTGTCTCGCGCTGCAAACATGGAGAGCCGCTCGATAACGCGCTCGATATTCCCGGCACCGCCGTGCGCCTGGGACAGGCGCAGCTCCAACAGGTTCTTTCAGATCCTCGGCAACGTTTCGTACGGCTCCCGTCGTACGACGAGATCCTGAAATCGCGGGCCGCATTTTCCCGAATGACAAGGCTGTTCTACGAAAACCCCGAGTCGGCATTTCTCCAGGAATGCGGCACGCTCGCCGTGCTGGTCAACAAACCGGCCGAGCCGCTCACCCAGGGCGAGATCGACCGCGTGTACGAGCTGCCGTTCACCTATCATCCGCACCCGTCGTATACGCGAGCGATTCCAGCCTACGAGCAGATAAAGGATTCGGTCACCGTGGTGCGCGGCTGCTTTGGCGGGTGCAACTTTTGCGGCCTGGGCGCGCACCAGGGGAAAACCATGCAGAGCAGGTCAAAGGAATCGGTGGTGCGGGAGATCAGGCGGCGGGCGATGATTCCCGGATGGAAAGGGATCGTTTCGGACCTCGGCGGCCCCACGGCAAACATGTACGGCCTCTTCTGCAGGCGGCCGAAGGACGGAAAACCCTGCGGCCGGAGGAGCTGCCTTTCGCCCGCAGCATGCGGCTATCTGCAGACGAGCCAGGCCGCATTCGCCGACCTCATCCGCACGGTGTGCGGGCTTGACATGGTGAAACACGTGTCGATCAACTCGGGCGTGCGCATGGACCTCGCGCTTCTGTGGCCCGAGATCATCGAGGTGGTGGCGAAAAAAGCAACCGGCGGCCAGCTCTCGGTGGCGCCTGAGCACCTTGCGCGGCACGCGCTGCGGGCCATGGGCAAACCCGAAGAGACGGGATGGCAGCGTTTCGAAGAACTTTTTTCGGCCGCAAGCAGCCGGGCTGGCAAGCAGCAGTACCTTGTGCCGTATTTCATCGCCGGCCATCCGGGAAGCACGATCGACGACGCGCGCGAGCTCGGCCAGTATCTCAAGCGCAGGGGCATAAAGGCGCGCAACGTGCAGGAATACATCCCCATTCCCATGACCGTGTCGTGCTCCGTATATGCCACGGGCGAGGACCCGTTTACCGGCAAGCCGGTGCCGGTTTCCTATAAGTTAAGCGATGTGCGGCGGCAGAAGGATCTCATCATGTGGTGGCAGACGCCGGAGCAGCCCCGGCACCCCCGCAGGCAACTCGGGGGCTTCCGCCGATGAATGACGCGATTGCGGGCCAACCGCCCCTAAAGCAACGAAACACGATTTCACACCACGTGCAAAAAGGCGAATTCTGGAAACCCTGTCCGGGAACGACCGCAGGTTATTTGTGCTGCGGCTACCAGATTCTCACCCCGCTCACCGGCTGCGGCATGTACTGCCGGTACTGCGTGCTCCAGTCCTACCTGGAAAACCAGTGCCAGGTCGTATTTGACAATTTCTCCGACCTTGAAAAGGAGGTCAGGGATAAGCTTTCCCGCCAAAAAGGCGTTGTCCGTTTCGGCACCGGCGAGTTCGGCGACAGCCTGTATCTCGAGGACAAACTTCACTTTTGCGAAAAAATTGCAGGCTTGCTTGATCCCTTTCCCAATGCGCTTGTTGAGTTCAAGACAAAAAGCGCAAACGTTGGCGGCCTTGCGGGAATAAAAAATCCGCAAAAGGTCGTTGTCGGATTTTCAATGAACACGCCGCGCATGATTTCCCTGTTCGAGCGTGGAACTGCGTCACTTGACGAACGGCTCAAAGTAGCAAAGCAATGCCTCGGCATGGGGTTCTGGGTCGCGTTCCACTTCGACCCGATGTTCTGGTACCCCGCATGGGAAAAGGAATACCGCGGCGTCGTTTCCGAACTATTGTCAACGGTTGCCGATTCGTCAAGAATAGCGTGGTGGAGCATGGGCGGATTCCGTTCGCCCGCCGCGCTCAAGGCGCTGCTGAAAAAAACGAACAACCACCTGCCGCTGTACGCCATGGGCGAGCTGGTGCAGGGCGAAGACGGCAAGGTCCGGTATTTCAGGCCGGTGCGGGTCGAGTTCTATTCCGCTCTCCGCGACGAAGTAGAAAAGCATGACCCGGCAATTCCGCTTTATTTATGCATGGAGAGTCCGGAGGTGTGGGAGGAGTCGGGGATGATGGGGCGAATACCGCGCGGGCTGGTGCGGTATTTGGATGCGAGGGCGGAGAAAATGCTGGGAATAGTAAGGCATCCGCCCGCATAGCGGGCGGATGCCTTACTGAAAAATTGTACCGAGCACGAAATAATTATCATAAAAATATTTTTTTAAATCTCAAGCCCGGAAAGAGGCCCTCCCGAGCTTGAGGCATGAAGACCAGGGGAACGCCTGCGTCCATTTCATGCATTTATCAACCACTTACAACGGCGAAATCGATTTCGTTGCCTTGTTATTGCCTCACAGGGTATAATCTGCCTTAGAGTGGCCCTTTTGTTTCCATAATCTACCTTCGGCAAGCAGCGCAAAAAGGTGGTTGCGCTGCAAAGGGGCGAACGCGGTGCGTCGCCCCGCCGGGGTATTTACAAAAAAGAACCATTTTCCCATGCCGCCAAGATACGTGCACACCATCGAACAGGAGCTGTTCTACGAATACGCCAAGCTCATGTCGCGCTCCGCATTCAACGGCGCAATAAATTACGGGTTCGTCACCGACCGGTTCGAGGCGCTGGTGTCCGGAGCCATCACCATGTCCGGCACCATACGCGAATGGCAGCGCGAGCGCGAGCTCCCCGACGCCTGCGTGTTCTGCGGCGCAAAGGACAACCTCACCGTAGACCACCTCATTCCATGGTCGCGCGGCGGCAACGGCTCGTCCGATAATGTCGTGTTCTCCTGCAAGTCCTGCAACTCGTCGCGCGGTGACAGGGGCATTTTCCAGTGGCTCGGGCTCACGAAAAAAAACAAGCTGCACAGGGTCGTGGCCGGCAAGTACCTCAAGGAACTTTACAAAATGCACAAGGAGATGGGCACCCTCAGTGTATCGACGCGGACACTCGACACGCTGTGCAAGAACTGCAAGAACCCGCAGACCTGCAGGGAATGGGGCACGATTGGCAAGCTGACGAGTCTTTGCCTGGAAAGCGTGTTCTGAAAAGAAAAAGTTTGAGCGTTTGAGTGTTGGAGAGTTGACGCATGGAAGAGCTAAGAATGACGGAAGATAAATTGTGTCAGTCATTCCATCATTCCTCAACCGAGAATCGATTTCCAATTAAGCCACGGCCTTTGGTGGCGCTCGCTTGCTGAGAATGAATGACATCTGCGCAAGTTGATTTGCGGGATGACTTCCGACATGATGAATGGAGTCGCAAGAAAACCGGTATAGCGAAAGCCTTGGCATAGCCCTGTGAATTGAACAATAACAATGTACCTTTTCACCTGCACCCCTTCCTCCGACCTCACGCTTTCCGGCGGCTGCGGCGAGGACATAACCGGCCCCTCGCTCGACGAGGTCGTTTCCGGCGTTGTGGCGCATTTCCACGCTGAGCACGGCTTTGCCCAGATCGAGGCGTATAACAAAGAGGAATTTGAAAAGTTCCGCAAAAAAGTGGCTGAACAGGTGAAGAAGGCGCGGTAGTTGACAATCCCCCCGCAAACCGATATTTTCTTCCTTTGATAATAGCCGTTGTACCTGTTCAATATGCCTGAAAAACTAAAAATCTCCCTTGGCGAAGTACAGAAGACGCTTTTACTGCCCCTCTGGGGCCGCGCGCTGGAAACAAAAAGCCAAAACCCGCTCATCCGCGACCCCATGGCCTGCGAGATCGTGGGCCGACTGGATTTCGACTTCGACGACATGACCCGCCGCGTGCCCATGCAACTGCGGATCAACAGCGCTATCCGCGCGTTTCATTTCGACGCCGCGCTTCGGCAGTTCATCGCCGAATGTCCGGACGCGACCGTGGTGAACATCGGCGCGGGGCTCGACACCACGTTTTTCCGCGTTGACAATGGGAAAATATTTTGGTACGATCTTGACCTGCCCGACACCATGGCCCTTCGGCGCGGCCTGATACCGGAAGGGGAGCGCAACAGGTGTATTGTGAAATCGGTCTTTGACCGTGCCTGGTTCAACGACGTCGCGGTGCGGCGCTCAAAGGTCTTTTTCATGGCAGCCGGGGTCTTCTTTTACCTTAAGGAAGACGATATCCGTCGATTGTTTCTCGACCTCATCGACGAATTCCCCGGCAGCCAGATCATGTTCGAGGCGTATTCGAAGTTCATGCTGCGCATCAGGAACCGCACCATAAAAAAGCAGCGGGACGCCTCGCCGTTTCTCGCGGCCGCTCAGTGGGCGGCGGGCTCCAGCGCGCCAATTGCGAAATGGAGTCCCCGCATAAAAGTTATCGATGATTTTCCGTATTATTCCAGGGTCGACATGGCACGGCACTGGGACAAAAAACTCCTGTTTCCGCTCCGGGTGATACATTTTCTCAACGGGGTGAGAATGGTGCGCCTGGGGTTGGGCTGAAAGGCATTCTAAAACTGCAGTATGCAGTACGGCGAAATCGATTTCGTCGACTTTTAATAAGTTCAGATATATAATAACTCATGTAAATATGAAACTTGCTAAAAAGGGAAACCGTACTCAGACGGTTTGCACAAAGTTGCAATAGAGCCTCATGGGAGCTGTTTATCCGCATAAAAGCGGGAGGCGGCAACCTCTGCTAGAAGAACTGCCACCCCCCTGGGCGTTGCACATGTAGGGCATATGCAGACGCTTGAGTATATTATACTGCAAATTACCCGCCAATTCAAGTCTCCTAAGATGGCCTATCACGGCACAGGTAAAATCCGTTTTTAACAAGGATAGGTAAAATTGAGAAATTTAGGAACGTAGTACGGTTTTTTGGTTATGGACTTTCAAAGCGCATCGTTTTCAATAAAAATCTTTTTTCCCGGGGTTGGAAGGACGCATTAAATGGACTGGAGGGTGCGCAAGAGCGCATTGTCACTTCGTTCCTGAATGAAGGTAGTTGCGCTCCGCGCATTCAATTATATCATCTGCATTTTGCCGGCCGGCCCCCTTGTAAAGGCGAAGCATGCCTTTACAAGAGGGGAACGCCCGGATCTTACCGGCTTATCACTGTCAATTCGAATTAATCGAAAAATCCGTGAACTTGAACACCGCGTTCGTGCTGTTCGTCGAAACGATTTCCACGCCGAAACACAATTGCCCCAGCGTCGAATTCGCCGCGAGCCATCCCTTTGACATTGTCCACTTGAAGATTGCGAGCACGTCGATGGTGCCCGACGTGAACACGGCCGTTGGCACGAAGGCGATATAACCGTTGCTTGACGTTTTCCATACATTGTAGAGCCGGCCGCCGACAGTCACCGTATCCGCCTTGCTGCCTGACGGCACCTGGCCGTAGTTCTCGGTCCAGATCATGAACTCGGTGCACCCGGGCGTTGCGACGCCGTTGGTCCAGATGTCGTACGCCACGTCGTAGATGCCCACGTGCGGGCTCGCGGCCGCGAACGAGCTCGTGAGGGAATTGAACGAGCTGATCGCCACGTTGCTGTAGTCCATGTGGACGTTCGGATACGTCTTGACCGCGCCGTCGCCGCTGTTGTTGTTCATGTTGCCGACCACGTACCAATTGTGGTACGAGCACGCGTACAGGGTTTCGGCGCACGCATAGGAGCCGCAGTTCCACATATTGTTGTGGACATAATAGCCGCCGTTGTTCCAGCCGCCGTTCGGGTCGCCGGTCTTGAACGCGGGGTTCGTGCATGCGGCGACCAGGGAAATGACGCACACCTGGTTTACAAGCGAATAGGAGGAAATGAACTTCTTGAACGTGGTATACCCGGGTTTTGTTGCGGTAAGCGTGTCGGCAACGGCACTTATTTTATCAAGCGAGGGTCCTTGCGGCCCGGCAGGCGTCCGGATTCCGGTCCCGGAGGCCAAGGAGCCGTACAGGGACATTTTAAAAAGTTCCGTCCAATCGCCGATCCCAAGTTTGACAAGGTACACTCCCGCCCGCAGCTGCCGCGACGGGAGCACAAGCGAATATGCGCCTCTGTCAAGCATCCGGTCCAGCGCCTGGGAAACGAGCCGGCCGTCCATGGAATAGACGGCGATGTTCACCGCAGCGGGGTTGGGGACAAAAAAATGCGCCGCGCCGCCTGCGATAAATGCGGAGATTGAATTCCCGTGCGGCCGCATTGAACCGATAACGGAGCTCTTTACCAGCGCGAATATGCCGTTTGCGTTTGAGGTGGACGAGACGCCGGCGCTCACCAGGCTCACGGTCGCGCCGGGGACGGCATTGTTCGAGTCGTCTACAACGGTGCCCGTGATGTTGATGTCCTGGCCTTGTGCGTGAAGTGCAGCCGCCGTAAGAAACGAGAATAGGATGGTTATTTTTTTGGTCATTCCTGCCCCCTGTTGAAGGAAAAAGGCCGGACGAGCATCAGGCTGCTCCAGGAGGAAATATAGGCGTTTTAACGGTGATTGTCAAATCTGAAAACTCGCCGTGATTTCAACCGGTTCAAATGGATTGTTTTGGATCGGCAATCAATGACGGATATAGAACCGCGCCTTGAGGCGGCGCGGGGCGGCGTATCTGCAGCGGGGAAACCCCCGGACGGTCATAAATTTTTAGGACGAAATAAACTAAAAACCCCCGTTTCCCATCAATCATTTTTAAACCATGAAACCCGTTTCAATAGGCAGCGTCGCCCTCGGCGAAATCCCGCGCGTGGTCGCCATCGTCGACGAGTTTTTCGACATGCGGCGCATCGGCGAGCTTAAAAAAACAGGCGTTGATATTCTTGAAATACGGGTTGACAAGCTCGGCGCCGACATCCCGGCGCTGTGCGTTTTCATTGACAAGATAAAAAAGACTTTCGCGTTCCCGTGCATCGGCACGGTGCGCGAGACCGCCGAAAACAAGGACAAACGGATTGACATCTTCACGGCGATCACGCCCTTTGTCGACGCCGTCGACATCGAGGGCGACACGCCGATAAACCGGCAGGTGATCGCCCTTGCGGCGGGGAAAACGGTCATCGTGTCGGAGCACGATTTTGAGAAAACGCCCGACGCGGCGCACCTCGAGGCGCTCGCGGCAAGGGCTGAGTCGCTCGGCGCGGACATCGTCAAAATCGCGGCCATGGCCAAAAGCCGGCACGACGTGGCGCGCCTCATGGCGTTCACGGCGGCCGCAAACAGGAACATGGTCGCCATCGCCATGGGGGAATTCGGCGCCATCTCCCGCGTTCTGGCGCCGGTGTTCGGCTCGCTCTTTACTTACGGGTATGTGACCAGGTCCGTTGCGCCGGGCCAGCTGCCGGTGGCACGGCTCGTGGATGAACTGCGTCTTTTCTACCCGGCATTCAAGGCGAAAGGCGGAACGCCATGATGGCGCAGGGGCTTGCGGCCGGGAAAAACGGGGTAACGGCGAGCGTGAATACATCGCCGCCAAGGAATCCGAAGAGCGCCGAGCTGCGGCTACAGCGCCTTCTCGCCGAGCACGAACTGCTGAAAAAATTCATCGCCACGCATTTGTATATCCACATCAAGGAGGAGTTCGGGTTTCCGCCCGAAAAATACCACCTTGTCTTCCGGGTGGACGGCCTGCTTCAGGCGGGGAAGTCGATCGAGCCGAAAAGCGAGCACATCGTTGAAATACTCCTGCCCGACGATTATCCGGAAACGCCGCCCGTGTGCTCGATGCTGTCGCCGATATTTCACCCCAACATCTCTGACGAGAGAATTGACATAAAAGAAGAATGGAACCCCGAGACCACGGTCGCCGACCTCGTGGTCAAGATCGGGCAGATGATCGTTTTCCAGCGGTATTCGGCGAAGGCCCCGCTCAACAAGGATGCCGCGCAATGGGCGGTGAACAACGGCAGGCTGCTGCCCCTGTCCGCCGTCGATTTCACCCGCACGGCCGAGGCGGCGCCGGCTCCCCCCGCGAAGGCGTCCGCGCCCGCCAGGCCGCAACAAGTTGCGGTTGTAAAGGAGCAGGGGGATGCGGAAACGATCGTGCTTGAAGGCGCATTGGCACCGCTGGCAAAAGACGCCGCGCCCCGCGAGGACGATACGGCGCAGCTTGCTCTGGAGGCGATAGCGTCCACGGTGGCGGCGGAAGCTGCGGCGGGGACGCGGCAGGTTTCCGCACCAAAACCCGTCCAGGCCCCGGCGGTTTCGCGGCCGGGCGTGACCGCCGAAAAAAAACCGGCCGCGCCGCGAGCGGCGCCGATTGCGCAGACCGCGGCGCCTGCGATGCCGGTGAAGCGGCCGCAGGAAAGACAACTTTTTAGAGGACCGGTAACCGAGCCTGAGCGTAAATTACTTGTTGAACGAATTGCGGCCGTTTTTAAAATCGAATGCATCTTCTGCGTGCGCTGCGGAAAAAGGCACGACGCAGAAACGGTTTTCTGTTCCCGCTGCGGCGCAAGGCTTTACAAGAGGGATCCGAAACGGATCACGAAAATGGCGCTCGCCGTCTGCGCGGTTGTCGCGCTGTTTCTTGCCGCAGAGGCCGGGATTCTCACGGTTCTGATAAACCTGTGAGCCGCTCCCGAACCCGTGTCGAAACTTGACCCACAACGGGAGAGCAGCTATTTTTCCTTAACAGGCCTACCATTTGACGGGTGGTGTTCCGCTATGCCGAATTTATTTCTTGTCCGTTATCCCGACGCGCCCATCCCGGTTTCACCCACGGGAAAGGTGACCATCGGCCGGTCGAATCTCAACTCGACCGTTCTCATGGAAATGCGCGTGAGCCGCTTTCACGCGCAGATCGAATGGCAGGAGTTCCTCAATTATTTCATCCTCACCGACCTCGGCAGCGCGAACGGCACCTACCTCAACGGAAAGAAAATCAGGCCGCGCGAGCTGCACCCGCTCAAGGATTGGGACAAGATCCGCATCGCCTCCACGGTGTTCACCTCCCGTTTCGTGGATGACCCGCAGGCCATCACGGGCGAATTTGATGACCTCACCGAAAAGGCATCGCATGACAAAACGGAAGTGATCGAGCTTTCGAAAATCAAGGCCCTCGACCAGCAGCCGGCGTTCTCGGGCGACCTGGAGCACCTGTGCGCCATCGAGATTTTCCAGATCCTCGAGGCGGGCGCCAAGACCGGCCTGCTCACCATAAAAACAAACATCGGCGACGGCAGCTATACGATCCTGAAGGGAAAGGTGCTCACCGCGCAGTTCAAGGATTTTCTCGGCGAGAAGGCCGTGTTCGAAATCCTGAAATGCACGAGGGGCACCTTCGAGTTCCTGCCCGAGATCGTCGATATCAAAAATCCGCAGATCGAGCTCGCCACCTCCATGCTCCTTATGGAGGGCTGCCGGCTGCTCGACGAGGCCAACCTGCAGGCCTCGCGTTCGGCCGCCGCACGCCAGCCGTCGGCACCGCTGACGGGCAACCCGACGCAGACAAGTTTTCCCACAATATAAATATATTCTGAGTCAGGTTTTAATTTTGGCGGGGGAGGTCTCCCCCCGGGGGTGCGGCTTCCGCCGCCTCCTTGACAAAAATGAATTCTGGAAGGCGGCGGCGATCTGCCATTTCATTTGGTCTTGGTATGGTATCGGTGCTTCGCACTATTTTATTATGCCTTTTGCCAAGTGCACCCACACCCCCTCTTTGGCGCCGATACTCCCGTGATTCGCGGATAGACTTAGTGGCTGGCGAGACTGCGACGGTAGCGCGTGCTATTATTACAAGGAAGAAGACAATAATTGTAAAATAAAAATACCTCTTATTGTTTCGATGAATTCCTTACTGCACGATTGGCGCCACGGGATATT
This sequence comes from Chitinivibrionales bacterium, assembly GCA_035516255.1. Taxonomy (NCBI): domain Bacteria; kingdom Pseudomonadati; phylum Fibrobacterota; class Chitinivibrionia; order Chitinivibrionales; species Chitinivibrionales bacterium. The sequence continues at coordinate 26,516 of DATJAL010000052.1, forward strand.
ATTTGCAAACAAGAAACTTGCCGCCGCGTTAGGTGGACCGGAGGGGGAGCCAGGGCGAATTGCCGGCCGACCCATCGCCGAAGGCGACCTCGGGCGGTCCGGCAACGAGGCGAACAGCCGAGCCCGTAGGGAGACCGACCCGAGCCTGAGTCTTGACGAAGGCGAGGGGAACGCCCAGCTCATAAATAAATTTTAAATCAAATCACGCTTTCACTACGCCCGGCTTCTTTTTCTGCCGGTACATCACCAGCCGTATCACGATGCTGATGACGAGCGCGATGACCGTGAAGACGATGGAAATTGTCAATTGGTAATCGATGTTCCTGAACACCCTCAGGTCATGCCGCTGCTTGAGCCCGTCCAGGTAATGCAGCCGGCCGTCGAGCGTATCGAACTGTTCCCTCATGCGGCCGTTGATGATGCCGAGCGCCTGGCCGTCGTCCCCCGATTTCGAAATATCGACAAGCGAATCGATGGCGGTTGCGCATTCCGCAAAGAGCCTGCCCGCATCCCCGACCAATTGGACGCTTCTCCGGGAACGGTATAATTGTTTCGATTTGGCGAGCAGCGACTCCACGTCGCGCCTGTCCGCGAGGATCTTTCCGGCGGCGGCGTCTCGCGCTCCTGAATCGGCGAGCTGGAACAGATTGTGGACGTCCTTGTGGATGGAAAGAATTTTGATCCTGGCCGACTGAATGCAGTCCCTGGCGGTAAGGTCCGTGGTGAACATGGCCTCGAGGTCGTTCTGGAGCGACACGATGTAAACGATCGTGGAGATGTTGGCGACCAGCGCGATGGCCACCGCGATCACCAGGCCCCAGGTGGGGCTCCTGAAAAGCGTCGCGGCGATTTTTCGGATAAAAGCTATCATATCCGGTTATTTATTTCCCACCCGTCTTTGCCGCCAGTTTCTGCAGCTTCTCCATTGCTTTCCCCTTGTCAATCGCTTCCTGCGCCATGGCGATTCCCTGCTTCGGGTCGGCCGCGAGGCCGCTGGCCGCTACGGCGAACCCCGCGTTGAGCACCACGATGTCGCGGCGCGGGCCTTTTTTTCCGTTCAGCACATCCTTGACAATTGCGGCATTCTCCCGCGCCGTGCCGCCGGCGATGTCCGCCAAAGCGGCGCGGTTGATGCCGAAGTCCTCGGGCCTGATGTCGTAGGAGGTCACGTTGCCGTTTGAAAGCTCGGCGACGCGCGTTTCGGCGGTGACCGTGATTTCGTCGAGGCCGTCGCCGCCGTGCACCACATAGGCCCTGGCGCTTCCCAGGTTCAGCAGCGCCGTCGCCATCACGTCGGTGAGCTGCGGCGAGAACACGCCGAGGAGCTGCGCCCTGGCAAGGGAAGGGTTGGTGAGCGGCCCGATGATGTTGAAGATGGTGCGGATGCCGATCTCCTTGCGCGGGCCGATGGCGAATTTCATGGCCTTGTGGAACGACGGCGCGAACAAAAAGCAGATGCCGATTTCGTCAAGACATTGCTTCATGATCGCCGCGTCGGCGCCGATGTTCACGCCGAGCGCCTCGAGCACGTCGGCGCTGCCACATTTGCTCGACACGCTGCGGTTGCCGTGCTTGGCGACCAAGGCGCCCGCGCCCGCGGCGACAAAGGCCGCGGCGGTGGAGATGTTGAACGTGTGCGCGCCGTCACCGCCGGTGCCGCACGTGTCAACCACGTGCCGGTCGTCGGCCGGGACCACGCGTGCCGCCTTTTCGCGCATCGCCGCGGCCGCGCCCGTGATCTCGTCGGGCGTTTCGCCCTTCATGCGCAGCGCCGTGATGAACGAGCCGATCTGCGCGTCGGTGGCGCTGCCGCTCATGATCGCGTCGAACGCGTCGCGCGCCTGGGAAACGGTAAGGTTTTTTCCCGCGATGATTTCCTTGATCGCTTCCTGGATGGTCATGGGGTGTCCTTCCGGTCAATGGAAACGCAAACAGGAACAAAATATATTTTGTAATCGCAATTAATGGCCCATCTCTTGATAAATCATCACGATAGTTGTACAATAGGATATGCCTGAAAAAGATTTATCGCGATTGCTGAGCGCTGAGTTCCTGTCGTCGGCCGCGCAGTACGAAGATATTCCCCAAAGCAGCGCCACGGAGTTCTGCGTTCTGGGGCGCTCCAACGTGGGAAAGTCGTCGTTCATCAACCACGTGTTCGGCGACCGCGGGCTTGCACGCGTGTCAAAAACGCCGGGCAAGACCACGCTCGCGAATTTCTACAAGGTGAGCGACGGCAGCGTATGGGCCGACATGCCCGGCTACGGGTACGCGCAGCGGGCGAGGGACGAGCAGGTGCGCTGGTCAAAGCTCATCGCCGACTACTGCGAAAACAGGAAGAACCTGCAGGGCGTGATCTGGCTGTGCGACATGCGCCATCCGGGATTGAACATTGACAAAGAGGCATACTCGTGGCTCGCGTCGCTTTCCCTGCCCGTGCTTGCCGTGCTCACCAAGGCCGACAAGCTCAGCCGCGGGGAGCAGCGGAAGCGCATCGGGCTTTACCGGCGCGAATTTAATTTTCCGGTCGATCCCGTGCCGTATTCGACCCAGGGCGGCGGCAGCCGGGGGCTTTTCTGCGGACGGTATTATGCCTGGACCGCGGCTCTTAACAAGGCGGAATGAAGAGCATGAACAGGTTTCTGCAGCTTGTCGACCGGCTTGGCGCATGGGCGGCATCCATGGGCAAAACGGCGTTCGACGTCATTGCGCTGTTCTACGACACCGTCACCGCGATTTTCGTGGGCGGGAAAAAAGGCATCGCCGCCTCGCTCAAGCAGACCGTCAACCAGATCCTGTTCACCGGCGTGGAGGCGTTCTGGCTCGTGGGCATCATCGGGCTTCTGTGCGGCATCACCATCATCATCCAGGCCATGACCACCATGCCCAAGTTCGGCGTGGGCGAATATTTCGGGAACATCCTCGTCATGGTGGTGGTGCGCGAGCTGGGCCCGTTTTTCACGTCGCTCGTGGTGGTGGGCAGGTCGGGCTCGGCGCTGGCCGCCTACATCGGCAACATGCGCGTGGCAAAGGAGCTCTCGGCGCTCGAGATGATGGGCATCGACCCGGTCCATTTCATCGTGATGCCGGCCTTTTTCGCCATGGTGGTGTCCATGGTGTGCCTGTCGGTGTATTTCGACGTGATCGCGATCATCGGGGGGTATTTTATCGCACAAGTCAAGGTGAGCATCCCGTTCGGCTTTTTCATGGGCACCGTGCTCGACTCGCTTCGGCCGAACGACATCATCATATCGATTTTTAAAAACGTGCTGTTCGGATCAATCGTCGCGCTCATGAGCTGCTATCACGGCCTGGCGGTCACCAACATGCGCGAGGTGCCCCAGGCGGCGCTCAAGAGCGTGGTGAGCTGCATGATCATCACGCTGCTGATCAATATTCTGGTGACGTTTTTCACGTTCTTCCTTTCATTGTGACAAGCGGATTGCAAAAGGGCAATTGCATGATACCTGTGGCATTTTTCAAAAACATGAGTGTATGATATATGGCTGACGCATTCTCCGCCGTTGACCTGCGGTTCTCGTTTGGCGGCCAGGCCTTGATTGATGGGGTTGGCTTCGGCGTCCCGCAAGGCGGCCTGTTCGTGATCACCGGAAGGAGCGGAAGCGGCAAGAGCACGCTGCTCGAACTGTGCTCGGGCCAGCATGCGCCCGAAAGCGGCAGGGTGCTGTGGGACGGCGCGTGCATCGCCGATCTGAATCACGACGAACTGGTGAGGGCGAAGCAGCGCATCGGGTATGTGTTTCAGAAGCCAGCGCTGGTCCATAACTTTACCATATACGACAACCTCGCGCTGCCGCTGCGGTACCACCGCGACCTTGCGGAACGCGACATACGCGCAACGGTTCATGCGTGCATGGAGGAGATGGGGCTTTTCAACGTCGACGCGAAATATCCCAACGAGCTGTCGGCCGCGCAGTCTCGGTGCGCGGCGATCGCCCGTGCGCTGGTGATGGGGCCGTCGCTCCTTTTCCTCGACGAGCCAACGTCGGGCGTTGACCCGGTGACGGCCCGCGGCATAGCCGGCGTGCTCAAGGGGCTCAACGCCTCGCGCGGGATCGCGATGGTCGTGGTGTGCACCAGCATCGAGTTCTTAAAAGGACTGCAATGCCCGGTGACGGTGCTGCAGGACGGAAAATTGCATGATTACCGCGACCCTGCGGTCGTGTCCGCGGGCGCGGGGGACATGTTTTCATTGCTTCGGGAAGCGCTATGAACAGATCCTCGGACATTTCTCGGCCCTCGGGCGAGGCGTTCCACCGGCGATACCGGAACCTGTTCGTGGGCGTTTTCATTTTGATCGTCGTGGTCATCCTGGCCATCCTGTTTCTTTTCACCGTCTTCCGCGACCGGCTTGAAAAATGGGACCACCTGTTTGTCAAGTACGACACGGCAAGCGGCCTCGCCAGCAACGGCGCGGTGACGATCTTGGGGATGAAGGTGGGCAGCATCGAAAAGGTTTCACTCAACCCGGCGGGCCACATCGAAGTGAAGCTGAAAATCAAGCGCATGTACACGCCGTATATACACCGCGACAGTAGGGCCAGGCTCCAGCAGAAGAATGTGGCCATCGGCGACTGGGAAATCGACCTCACGCGGGGGAGCCCCGATTCGCCGTCGGTGAAAAGCGGCGACACGCTGTTGTCCGAGGTGCAGGCGCCGCTCGCGAAAACGCTCGACCAGGTGACCAAGACGGTGGAGGTGCTGCAGAAAATCCTGCAGGACATATCCGAGGGGAAGGGCACCGTGGGCAGGCTCATCAAGGAGGACACGCTGCTGGTGCTCGCCCACAGCACGGCGCGCAACGCCAACGGCCTCATCCTGCGCGCGTACACGACGCTCGCCCGCCTCGACACCATTTTGGCCAAGGTAGCGCAGATCGGCGAGAAGGGCAAGGACATCGCGGATTCGGTGAAGACCATCGCCTCGAAAGTCGGGACGCTCGTCTCTGATGTCAACCTGCTTGTCAAAAGCGTGCACTCCATGTCGCAGGACCTTCCCTCGGTCATGACCAGGGTGCAGGCCGACATCACCGAGGTCGAGCTCCTGCTCAAGGCGCTCCAGAGCAATTTCATCATCAAGAGCGGCATCAACAGCCAGGCCGACCCGCTCATGAACGACAACCCTTCAAGATGACAGGGGAGAAACGGTGAAACGCTGGATAATGACCGGTGCCCTGTGCGGATGCGCGATGCTGCTCTTCTGCGCCAACCCGCTCAAGGGAAAGCCGCCGTACTGGTACAACGGGTACGTGTACGGCACGCGCGCGGCCGGTTTTTTCGAGGAAGGCAAGCTCCAAAGCGCGCTCCTGTTCTACAAAAAGGCGCTCGCCCAGGCGCAGAGCCACGACATTCCCGAGCAGGCGGCCCTGTACCGCTTCAACCTGGGACGCTGCCTCATGGAGCTTGACTCGTGCGACAGCGCGGCCGCCTGCTTCGCGGCCGCGCACCGTGAATTCGCGCTTGCGGGAAAGCAGAACGAGGCGCGCCAGGCCGCCGGGTTCGCGGCGCTTTCGCATGCCGCCGCCGGCCGCAGCGACAGCGCGCTTGCGTGGTACAAGATCGGCGCCATCACGCCGGAAAAAACCGCGGACAAATCCTTCTGGCTCATGGTGCACGGCAGGCTCGCGTGGCTGCGCGACCACACCAGGGAGGCGCTCGCGTACCTCGACGAGGCGTATGACCTTTACAAAAAGCAAAAGGCCTGGCACGGCGCGGCCGACGCGTGCCTCCGCCGCGCGGTCGTGTACCACTACTTCGGCGATTATGACGAAGCCGCGAAGCTGCTTGACGAGGCGCTTGCACTCGGCGACAAGACGCAGCTGCGCTTTGACCGCTGGCGCATCCTGCTTGCCGCGAGCGTGGTGAGCACCTGCAAAAAGGACGTGGAAAAAGCTCAATGGTTCTATGAACGGGCGGAAAAGTGCATCGTTGAAGGAAAAAAGGTCCCGCAAAAGGAAATGGTTTTGTCATGTATGAAAGAGATTCCCTGGTAACTATTGATTTGTAGATGTGCTGCTTGATGATTTTCTTCATATTTTTTTTCCTTGAATTATCAATCCATCCACCCTGTAAAAGTTGACAAACATTCCAATTGGCCTTATATTTTCAAGTGAAACTCACCTCTTGGATTAATGGTTGATCGGATGGCAACGTGAAAGCTCGATCATGCTTGAATTTTGGATTTCTGATAAAGAAAGGGTCGATTTCCTTGGCTTTGTTGATCTGCTGCTGCTTCCTGCACAATACTCACGCCCAAATAAACGCGCGTATCGTCCCGTCGGCGCAGCAGGTGCGGGATTTTGCCGGGTCGAGCCAGGTGAAGCTTGTGTTTGTCAATGGCCTTGACTCCGCGGCCTGGTATGTGTATTATGTCGATTTTTCCGAGTCCGCGCCGGTCTTCCACAAGATCGCCGCAACCCAGGGCGCCTGGAACACGAGCATTTCGCCTGACGGAAACTATGTTGCATATTCGACGGGCGCCGAGGGAACCCCGGCGGTCTCAGCCTGGGTGTGCCGGCTCGCCGAAAACGCGACGCCGGTTCTTGTCACGCAGGGGCGCGCGCACGAGCCGCGGTTTGTCAAGGACACCGCGGCGCGCCAGGTGATATACCAAACCACGTGGCAGACGGGCGACTGGAACGGCCTCGGCCAGACCATGATAAGGGGCATTACGGGTTCTGGGCCCTCGCCACGGGACTCGGTACTGTACGCCGCGGGCAGTTTTCACTGCGGCCTGTCAGTTGATAAAAGATATCTTGCCACCACGATGTTCGAGCCGAATCCCAGAATGGCCGACCTGGCCACCGGCGCCGTGTACACCCTTCATTCCCTGTTGTGCAAAAACAAAACAACGCAGGCGGACACCGTCATCAATCCGCAGGCCTGCAACGGTTCCGTTTCGTCAAGCGGCATTTTCACCAATGTGATGCTGTACATGGATTTCGGGATTCCCTCGCAATACACGCACCAGGTTCTCGGCTCATGGGGATTTCACCAGCGGATCTTTGCCGCCTCCACCGCAGGAGACATCATCCGGTGGTATGATTTTCCGGATTCGCTCCTGCCTGTCAATCATGACAATGTCACGTTCGGGGGATGGACGCATTCGGAATGGTCGGTCAACCATCCGTATTACGGCGTGGCATCCAATCTTGTCTCGCGGTATTTCCAGAACGGCGGCAGCTATGAAACCACCGAACTGTGCGAAGATGTCTACGCGATCAACCTGAAGACCGCGACGTACCTCAAACTGGTGGAATCGACCGACAATTCCCTGACGTCAACAACGCACCTGGAATGGCCGGGGCTGTGGATTCAATTGCCCGCGTCATTTACGGAAGACACGACGTGGCTGGCGAACCAGTCGGCGGTGAGACAGAATCGGGTGCATGGTTCAGGAATGAAGAGATCCGTTTGGATTTCCGGGCATACGGTATGGTCAAGGGAGCCAATTGCTGGAGTGGAGGGGTTTGATGTGGAGGGAAGGTTGATTTTTGGGAAGAAGTATGATGGTGGGGTTCACAGCATTAGACTAGAGGAAATTATGCCAGTAGGGATTTGTATAGTACAGATTGAAACAGAATCGAGGAGGCAGTTGCTTAAGTGTGTTGAGGCACGATAAAATTATTTCAGAATATAGCTGCATATAAACGGCTGTCAATTGATGCCTGCGATAGTATATCATGTAAATGACAAAAAGCGCATTAACACTATTTCTACAACCCCCTAATCATCTCCTTCAACGCCCTCATCGACTTTCCCGCGGCCTCCCAGAAAAACAATCCATACGGTATCTGCACCGCGTTTTCGTACGCCTTTTCAAACGCGACTCCCTGGTGCCGCGACAGCGGCTTGTGGGAGGCGTCATCGATGGCGATGTCGTCTTCGACCCGCAGCAGGGTGTCTTCGGTTTCGTCGCGCGCGAACGAGGACACCTGGCTGGTCATGGAGATGTACAGGTCGGTCTTGCCGCCCGGCACGGCCGGGGTGAGGAAGCACGAGTCGTGGAGGTATTTGTTGACATAGGTGTCGCCCGCGAAGTCTTTCGGGATGGAAACGACGCTCACCGCGTTGGCCCTGTACGAGAGCTCGTAAGTGGCGGGGATGATGTTGAACATGAGCTGCTGGTCGGGCAGGTTGATGCCGAGGTCGCGCGCGTCAAACGGCGTGACGCCGGGGATGCCGGCCGCGAAGTCGGGCTTGAGCATGAGCGAGGAGCCCTTGGCCACGTAGGGGATCCTGAAGTCCCTGAATTCCACCGAGCCGTCGGGACCGGTCACGCCGCCGCACACTTTCTTGCCGCCGGGCAGCACGCCCACGATGGTTATGGCGGGCAGGGGCGTGGTGTCGATGAACGCCTGTACCTTGAGCGGCGCTGCGAGCACGGTGCCCGGTTTCCCGGTGATGATGTACTCCTCGGACCGCAGCGAGAACTTGTTGAAGTACGCCTGCATCACGGCTCGCGCGTCGTCAAGCAGGGTCGAGCGGGGGGTCGATTCGTCGGTGGAAACGCCGCCGATGGGCGATCCCATGCGGCCCAGCGTGTAATAGATGGCAAGGATCCCCAGGTTATACATGCGGGAATATGCCTTCTCTTCCAGCGCCGACTTCATGAGCGTGTAGAACCGCAGCGAGATGGCATAGTACTTGGTGTTGGATTCCTCGAGCATCCTCTTGACCTCGTCGCCCGGCACCGTGAAGGACAGCGTGACGTCGCGGCCGGCGAGCGACTGCGCGCTTTTTGCCCTTCCGAGACAAGAATCGGCGAAGGTGTTGAAATGGAAGCGCTGGATGGCGTTTGCGGTGTCCACGCTCACGTCGGCCTCTTCTGCCATCCATTGCCATAAGTCAATCTTAAAGGCGGTGACGGCCGCGCTGCGCAGCTGGTCGGCGACGTCCTTGGTGAGGGGCTTCTTGAGCTTGATGGTGGTTGCGCCGGTAACGGGGCGCGGCCCGCTTGAAGGCTGTGCGAAAAGCGCTGCCGCGAAAACCAGGATGATCAATACAAGACTTTTCCGTCGCATCAGTCCTCTCCTTGGGCCGCGAAACCTTATTTTACCGTTTAACCGGCGTGTTGGCAACCCCTAAAGATACATCCGCCACTTTTTTAGCGGCAAGGGTTGACGGGGACGTTCAGCGCGGGATTTTTTCCATCATCATCCGGGCAAGCGCGCGGGCCTGCTGCTCGGTGGGTGCCTCGGCAATGCAGCGGACAATGGGCTCGGTGTTCGACGGCCTCACATGCACCCAACCGTTACTGCGGATGATCTTGAGTCCGTCCTGCGTGTCAATGGTTTCGTTTGCGAACCGGCCCGCGAGCGCGGCGATGACGTCGCCGGGGTTGCTGCCGCAGGGGATCTTTTCCTTGACAATGGAATAACTGGGCCAGCGCGCCGCGAGCGCGGTCACCGGTTTTTTACGCTTTGCCATGAGTTCGAGGATGAGCGCCATGGCGGTCAGGCCGTCGCGCACCGTGGAAACCGCGGGATAAATCACGCCGCCGTTGCCTTCGCCGCCGATTGCGCAGCCGTTTGCCGCCATTGCCTCGACCACGTTCGCCTCGCCGATTTTCGTGCGGAAAACCCGAACGCCGAATTCCCTGGCAACGTCATCGACCATCATTGAGGTCGAAAGGTTGGTTGCCACGTCGGATTTTTTCTTGGAAAGAACGTTTTCGAGCGCAAGCACGAGCGTGAGCTCTTCGGTAAGGGGCTGTCCGGCCTCGCCCATGAGCGCGAGCCGGTCCGCGTCCGGGTCGAACGCGAAACCGCACCACAGGCCGTTTGTTGAGGCGAGCAGGCGCGAAAGGTCCTGGAGGTGCTCGGGCCGGGGCTCCGGATTATGCGCGAAATCGCCGTCGAGCTTGTTGTGCACGCCCACCCAATCCACGCCGAGCCGCTCGAGCAGCTGGGGGAACATCGCGCCCGCCGCTCCGTTGATGGAGTCAACGGCCACCGTGATGCGCGCCTTGCGGATTGCCTTTGTGTCAATCGCGCCGAGGATGCGCTCGAGGTGCGGACGTATCGCGTCTTTTTTCTGCGGCAGGGTGCCGGGTGCGGTGATCGCGGCGTCGGCTCCCTGGAGCGCGAAGGCGCGATAGACCTCGTCGCATTCCTTTCCTGTAAAGAGCCTTCCGCCGGCGTGGACCATTTTGTACCCGTTGTAGGGGAGCGGGTTGTGGCTCGCGGTGATCATGACGCCCGACGAGGCGCGGAAATGGTCAACGGCAACGCACGCGGTGGGCGTGGGCGCTATGCCGATGTCAACGGCAATGCCGCCGCCGGCGGCGATGCCGTCGTAGATCGCGGCGGCAAGCATGGGGCCTGTCGGACGCGTATCGCGCGACACGACAACATCGCCGCCGCCGGCAAGCCGCGTCTGGATGCGCGCGATGGTGTAAACCAGGTGCGGCGTCAGCGTTTCGCCGATAATGCCGCGTATGCCCGACACGCTCATGATGGGAAGGCTTGGCACGGCTATTTTCTCCTGGCAATAAAATTAAATCATTTCACGCCCGTGTTTTTGAAATCATTGCCGGTACCTTTCCTTGACGGCGTTAAAAAAAGATTCCTATGATTCCATCTTTTTTTTATAAACGCAGTATATTATAATTAATCCGAAAAGCAATCCATTCTGAAGCGCTGCAAATCTATGCCCATCGAACTGCTTTACATCATCCCGATTTTGGCCATTGTCGCGCTCGGATTTTTAGTTATCATGAATGCGCAAAAGCGCTCCATGGGCGCGCAACAGCCAGGTGTTCCGGCCGCTGCGCCGTGGGGAAAGCTTCCGGGCGACACCAAATTCCTCGCGGCCCAGAAATCCACCGAAGAACGGCTCAACGAGTACGAGCAGACCATTGCGCAGATTAACAAATCGCTTTCAAACCAGCACCTGGTGATAGAGAAAATCCAGGAGGAAAACGTCACCAACAACGACCAGATAGAAAAACTGCAGACAAAGCTGCGCGAACTGCACAAGGAATACGACATCGTCATCAGCGAGAATTATTCGCTGCGCGCAAAGGTAAAGAGCCTCCAGAAGAAACTCGAGACCGCTCCTGCGCTCCCTGGCATGGCCGATGCCGCGGCGGAAGCTGTTCCGTCCTCGCAGGCGGCGTCGGGCAAGGAGCATGTCGAGATGAACATGAATCTCTACGAAGATACGCGCCTCTTCAATTCCGATGACGGCAGCGAAATTGAAATTTCCGATCTCAAGTAATCCCTCTTCTTTCCGTCCCAACATCTTTTAACGCAGCTTTAGCACCGTTTTTTCCGCATTTTCCGCAAGTTCATAAAAGACAATATATTGTGCTTGTAACTATGAAATTACGCAATATATTGTGGTTTTTCATCTCACAGGCGCTTTTTTGTCTTTTAAAGGAAAAAAATATCGGAGCAAAATAATTAAAAAAAACTTGACATCCTTTCCTCTATTTAGTATTCTAAAGGGAGATAAAGGTAAAATTAGGGAAATTTAGGGAAACACCATGCGTTTTAGAGGTACCTTCGAAGCCAGCGTTGACAATCAGGGACGCGTGAGCATCCCCGTCAAATTCCGCAATGCTCTGGAGGCGCAGGCCAAGAAAACGTTCGTGATCTGCCGCGCGCCCGGCGGGTGCCTTCGCGCGTACGCGCAAAACATGTGGAACAAATACGAAGACGAGATATCCGCATGGCCGCAGACGCCGGCAACCGTGCTCCTCAAAACCACGCTCTATCGCACCCTGCAGGAATCATCGCTTGACCCGCAGGGAAGAATTGCGTTAAGCCCTTCGCAGATGGCGATGGTGGGCATCGGGAGAAACGTCACCCTTATCGGCCAGCTCGGCTTTATCGAAATCTGGGACACCGCCCGTCTCAATAAATACGTCGGGGACCAGAAGGATTTTGACAAGGTGTTCTTCAAATCCGTTGACGCCGCGGCGAGGAATGTTGGACGCTAACGAAGTCTACCATGTTCCCGTGCTCCTCAAAGAGAGCGTGGAAGCGCTTGCGGTGAAACCGGAGGGGACCTATCTCGACGCGACGGTGGGAGGCGGCGGGCACTTCAGGGAAATACTTTCGCGTCTCGACAAAAGGGGAACCGCCATTGGAATCGACAGAGACCCCGACGCAATTGAATGGTGCCGCGCCGCCACGGGCGGGAACGCGGCGACCGTCATCCTCGAGCAATGCGCGTTTTCACGGTTCGGCACAGTTCTTGACAAACACGACATCGGCGCCCTTGACGGGCTGCTGCTCGACCTCGGCGTTTCGTCCCGCCAGATCGATGCGGCCAACCGGGGGTTTTCGTACATGAAGGATGCCGCGCTCGACATGCGGATGGACCCTTCGGCGGACATGACCGCGGCAAGGTATTGCGCGCAGGCGAGCGAGCATGAACTCGCAAACGCCCTTGCGACCTACGGGGAAATAACGAACCCGACGCGCATGGCCGCCGCCATCAAGAAATGCCAGGCGACGCGCCCGCTGCGCACCTCCGCCGACCTGGTGGGGTGCCTTAAACGGGAATACGGCCCCGCACTCGCCGTGAAGGTGATCGCGAAGGTGTTCCAGGCGCTCAGAATAGCCGTGAACGGCGAGCTTTCCGAGCTTGCGGCCTGCCTGGACGCGGCGTTGTCGTATGTAAAGAAGGGCGGCAGGATCGTGGTCATTTCCTATCATTCGCTCGAGGACAGGATCGTGAAGAATTTTTTCCGGGACAATGAGCAGGCCTGCACCTGCCCTTCGGTTTTTGAACGCTGCCGGTGCGGAAAAAAAATAATGGTTAAGCGCCTAAACAAAAAAGTGATCCGGCCCTCGGAAGACGAAGTGAGAAAAAATCCCCGCGCAAGAAGCGCGCGGCTGCGCGCGGCCGAGAAGGTCGCTTAGAACACGGAAGCATCGCATGCAACAGAAAACAAAATTAAAAACATCCCAGGGGCAGACGCATGCTCCGGTGCTCAAGCTCCGCCAGCTCATCGCGGGAACCGTATGCGTCGCGTTCCTCATCATCTGGCCGCTGTTCATGGTGTCGAAGCAGATATTCATCACCGATCTTTCCATGCGGGAAAGCGCGCTGGCCGACAGCCTCTCTGCAGCGGGCAAGGAGCTTGCCGCGCTTCGGCTCTATAACGAAAAGCTGTCGAGCACCGCGCGCATCGAGGCGATCACGCGGGAGCACCGCGGCCTTGAATATCCCGCGGCGGCGCAAATCGTCGTGATACGCGAAACCAGGAACTGCGCGGCAAACGGAAAAAAAGGAACGGGCTTTTTCACCTTCATCAAAATGCCGTTTTTCAGGGGGAGAGGATAATGCCCACCTTCAAGGCGCGGATGCTTTGCATCGTCCTCCTCCTGACGCTCTGCGCCGCGGGTATCGTGGCGCGGCTTTTTTACATCCAGGTGCTGCGCAACAAGGAGTTCGCCGCCGAAAGCAGGAAGCAGGCGCAGCAGCGCGTGATCCTGGTTGCGAAGCGCGGCGACCTCCGCGACAGGAGGGGCCGCGTGCTTTCGACGAGCGTGGGCAGCCAGCTGGTGCTGCCGGCCGAGATGCTCGGGCCGCAGGACCTGCCCGCCGATTCGGCGCGCCAGCGGATAGCGCTGCGCCGCGTCTATCCCTTCGGCGACGCGGCGGGCGCCGTGCTCGGGTACGTGGGCAAGGACGGCTCGGGCCTGGGCGGCGCCGAGTTCTTTTTTGACAAGCAACTCCGTGGGGAAAACGGCTGGGCCATCGTGATGCGCGACGGCCGCAACCGGAAATACCCCACGATCGACCTGCCGAGAAAGCAGCCCGAGCCCGGCGCCGACGTGTACCTCACCCTCGACATCGACATCCAGAAGATCGCGGAGAACGTGGTGCGCCAGTCGGTGGCGGCACTGGCCGCGAAGGGCGGCATGTGCATCGTGATGGAGCCGGCCAGCGGCGCCATCCTCGCCATGGTGAACGAGCCGGCCTTCAACCCGAACATGCCGGCCCGCTACGCCCTCGATGCCCGGCTTAACAAATGCATCGGCTATACCTTCGAGCCCGGCTCCACGTTCAAGACGGTCACCGCGGCGTGCGCCCTGCAGGAGGGCGTGCGGAAGGAGACCGACATCATCGACGGGAACCAGGGCGTTTACGAGGTGTATGATGAAAAGATCCGCGACGAGAAGCCCTACGGCAGGCTAACGTTTTCCGACGCGCTGGCCTATTCGAGCAACGTGTGTTTCGCCAAGGTGGCCAACGACATCGGCAACGACCGCCTTTACAAATACGCACGCGATTTCGGGTTCGGTTCCCAGACTGGCGTCCAGCTTCCCGGCGAGGAATGCGGCGTGGTGCATCCCATCGAAAAATGGTCGGGCCGCACGCGCGTGACCATGGCCATCGGCCAGGAGGTGGGCGTGACGCTGCTGCAGATGTCGCTGCTGTTCGCCGCGATCGCCAACGGCGGCGTGCTCGTTGAACCGAGGATAGTGGGGACCGTCCGCGCGGCCGGCGGGACCATGCTTGACAGCACGGCAGTAAAGCCGGTGCGCCGCGTGGTCTCAAGGGAGGTGGCCGGCCGGCTCACCGCCATTTTGCGCACCGTGGTCACCAAAGGGACCGGCGTCAAGGCCGCGATCCCCGGGATCGCCGTGGCGGGCAAGACCGGGACCGCGCAGAAGTTCGACAAGGAGGCGGGCACATATTCGAACCTTCTGGGCTGGGCGTCGTTCATCGGGTTCGCGCCCGCCGAAAACCCCCTGCTGCTCTGCGCGGTGGTGATTGACGAACCGCAACACGGCGAGATGGGCGGCATGGCGGCGGCGCCGGCGTTCCAGAAAATCATGAGCCAGATCATTTCGCACCCGCAGCTCGAGTTCGCCGAGAAGATACTCGGCCGGCCGGGGGCGGACGGCGCGATCGAGGCGGAGGAGGGAACGCCGGTGCCCGATCTCGTGGGCATGCCTTCGGAGATGGCCGCCGCGGCGCTGAAGGCCGAAAACATCCCGTTTGAGATCGTGGGCGGCGGGAAAGGGAAAATTGCTTTTCAGGAACCGGAGGGGAAAAATCTTCTCGCTCCTACACGGAAGCTTTTGCTCTATACCACGGTTCAGGATTCGGCAAAGCCCGGGCGCGGCGACATCGCCATGCCCAGCTGCGTGGGCAAGGACCTGCGCGAAGCGGTGAACGCGATGAACCTGAAAGGGCTTTCGCCCTATGTGATCGGCGCCGGCATCGTCACACGCCAGGGGCCCATCGCGGGCAACCTCGTGCACCATGCCGAGGCCTGCACGCTCGTGTGCTCGTTTGGCGCACCGGCCGGAAAAATGTAGCGGCCGTCAAGGGGGAAAACGGCTATGGCAAACGGTTTGCAGGAGTACATGGAAGCGGAAATCAACGTGATGCTTCAGGAAATTGGGCCGTGCGACAATACCGAGTCGAAGTTTTTCACGGAACAGGCAATAGCGTGGATACAGAAAAACGCCGCCGGTTTCAGAATGAAGTGGGACAAGAAAAACGGGAAGATCGTCAAACGAACAAAAAAGCGGCCGGCTGAAAAACATGACGTGGAATGATCTGACAAAGCAGCTCGAGGTGCGCCAAAGCGGCGGCGGCCAAAACCCGGTTCTCACCGGCGTCACCTGCGATTCGCGCACCGCCGGGCCGGGCTCGCTGTATGTGAGTATTCAGGGCTTCAAGGTGAATGGCGACGCGTTCATTAAGAGTGCCGTTGACAAAGGCGCAAGCGCGGTGCTGTCGGAGAACCCGCAGCCGGCCTGTCCCGTGGCGTGGGCGCAGGTGCCGAGCGCGCGCCGCGCGCTCGGCCTTGCGAGCAGGGCGGTGTACGGCATCGACATGGCGAAAATCAGGAGCGTGGGCGTGACCGGTACCAACGGCAAGACCACCACCGCGCACCTGCTGCAGACGCTGCTTCAGCTCGTTCACGGTAACGACGCCGTATGGATGTTCGGAACAATCAAATATTATGAGGCCGGCAAGACCGCGGCCGCGCACAATACCACGCCCGAGGCGGTTGAAATTTTCCGCGACATCGCGGCCGCGGAAAAAAAGCCGGCGGCGATCGTGATGGAGGTGTCGTCGCATTCGCTGGCGCTCCACCGGGTTGCCGGGCTGGCATTCGACTGCGGGCTGTTCACGAACCTCACGCAGGACCATCTGGATTTTCACGCGTCAATGGAAGAATATTATCATGCGAAAAAAATGCTTTTCACCGAATACCTGAAACCCGGCGGCAGGGCCGTGATCAACACCGACGACCCGTACGGGCAGCGACTGGCCAGGGAGCTTGCGGGAAACCCCCTGGTGACCTTCGGCAGGAACGAAGCGGCCGACGTGCGCATCGTTGACTGGCAATGCGGGTGGGGCGCCACGACCGTCACGCTGAGCTTGAAGGGACGGCGCGAAATTCTCACCTCAAGGCTCGCCGGGTTCTTCAACGTTTACAACATGACCGCGCTCGCGGCAGCGGCAACGGCGCTCGGCATCGGCATGGATACGGTGCGGCGCTGCTGCGAGGCTGTGGAGACCGTTCCCGGCCGCATGGACCGCGTGCCGCTCGACGCCCCGTTTTCGGTGTTCGTGGACTACGCGCACACGCCCGACGCGCTTGTCAACGTGCTTTCCACGGTGAAGAAGATCGGCGCGGGCAGGCTCATCTGCGTGTTCGGCTGCGGCGGCGACCGGGACAAAACCAAGCGTGCACTCATGGGGCGGGCGGTGGCTGAAAACGCCGACGAGGCCGTGGTGACGTCGGATAACCCGCGCAGCGAAGATCCGCAGGCAATCGTGCGCGACATCTTGAGGGGCATCCCGCTCGATTTCCCTCACACGGCTATTGTTGACAGGAGAGAAGCGATACGCAAGGCGCTTTCCATGGCCCGGCCGGGCGACTGCGTGGTGGTTGCGGGCAAGGGCCACGAGGACTATCAGGAGATAAAGGGCGTTCGCCATCATTTTGACGACCGGGAAGAAGTGATAAAGGCTTTTTCGGAGGCGAAGGCGCATGCGCGTTGAGGCAAAAAAGGCGGGCGCCGGGCTTACGCTCGGCCGGTTCGCCGACTACAGCGGCGGAACATCGCGGTTTTCCCCGCATGAGCGGGCGAAACGTATCAGCGCCGTGTGCAACGATTCGCGCAAAATCCAAAAGGGCGATGTGTTTGTCGCCCTCGAAACGGAAAGCGACGACGGGCACAAGTACGTGAAGAGCGCGCTTGACCACGGCGCAACGGCGGCCCTGGTATCGAAAAAGAAGTTCGGCTTGTTTTCGGACGCGGAAAAGGCAAAGTGCATCGTGGTCAATGACCCGCTCGCGGCGCTGCAGCGCGCGGCGTCAAAGTATCGCGCGACGCTCGGGTGCAAAATGGTGGGTATCACGGGAAGCAGCGGCAAGACAACGGCGCGCGCCTTTATTTCGTCCGTGCTCAAGCAGACGCAGACGGTTTCCGAAACGCGCGGCAACCTCAACAACCACATCGGCGTGCCGCTCTGCGTGCTCGGCTTTACCGGCAAAGAAACGGCCGGCGTCCTCGAAATGGGGGCCAACCACCACAGGGAAATCCACGTGCTCTCGAGCATCGTGCGGCCGGACATCGGCGTGATCATGAACATCGGCTACGCGCACATCGGGTATTTCGGCTCGCTTGACAACATCGCAAAGGCGAAGTTCGAGATCGCCGACGGCATGAAAAAAAACGGCGTGCTCGTGCTGAACGGCGACGATCCGCTGCTCGTGAAAAAAGGGAAAAAGGCGAAAATGAACGTGGTGTATTTCGGCATGGCAAAGCACTGCCAAGTGCGCGCGAGCGACGTGCGGCTCACCGCCGAAAGGCACGCGCGGTTCACTGTTGATAAAGAAGAATTCGAACTGCCCATGCCCGGAGCGCATTTCATATACGCGGCGCTTGCCGCAATCGCCGTGGGACGGCAGTTCGGCGTGGGCGCCTATGCGATGCGCGCGGCGTTTTCGGCCATGAAACCGGAGCCCCTGCGCGGCACCATCGAGGAAAAAGCGGGAAAAACGTTCATTGTTGACTGCTACAACGCAAACCCGTCGTCAATGAAAAGCGGCATAGACCTGCTCGTCGCGGTGGCCGGTAAAAAACCGAAAGTGGCGATCGTGGGCGACATGCTGGAGCTGGGAAAATACTCGTCACGGCTGCACGCGGCGCTCGGCCGGCAGCTTGCCGCCGCGGGCGTCGACCGCATCATTGCTATTGGGGAATTTGCGCAGACCGTGGCCAAAGCCGCGGCAGCGGGCGGCGTGAAACAGAAAAATATCCTTACCGCCAAAACCAGCGAAGCCGCCGTGGCGTCCGCAAAGGCGATGCTCAAGCCGGGCGACACCGTGCTGCTCAAGGGCTCGCGCGGCATACATCTCGAGACCGTGTATCAGGGACTTGACGCGGCGGCCATGTCGGTGAAATCATTGTCCCTTCCCAAGTCGTACCTACCGAAGCGCGCGGCAATCATCGGCGCGGCCCGAAGCGGCATCGGCGCGGCGAAATTCCTGATGCGCAAGGGCGTGGAGGTGTTCATCAGCGACATCTGTGCACGGGAAAAGCTCGACAAGCTGCTTGCCTCAGCCGGCCTTGACGGCATCGGCCGCGAAGGGGGCAGGCACAGCGACCTGGTGCTCGCGAACGACGTCGTCATCCTGTCGCCCGGCGTTCCGTCGGACCTCCCGATCCTCACGGAGGCAAAACGCCGCGGCATTCCGGTGTGGTCGGAGATCGAGCTTGCCTACCGGTTCACCGACGCGCAATTCCTCGCCGTCACCGGGTCAACGGGAAAAAGCACCACCACGAGCCTGCTCGGTGCCGCTTTGGAGGCCGCGGGCAGAAAATACGCGGTGGCGGGGAACATAGGAATCCCGCTTGTCAATGCCGTGGAAGGGCTGTCTTCCGACGCATTGGTGGCGGCCGAGATTTCGAGCTTCCAGCTCGAGAACATCGATTTGTTCAGGCCCAAGGCCGCCGCCGTGCTCAACCTCATGAAAAACCATCTTGACAGGTACGAAAGTGAAGAGGCCTACTACAACGCCAAGAAGCAGATCGCCCGCAACTTCACCTTCGACAACCTGCTGGTGCTTAACTCTCGCGACGCGCGCCTCGTGGCATGGGCGCACGAGATGATCGTGAAGACCAACGTTTGCTTTTTCGGCGCGCCCGCCGAGGGCCGCGACTGCGTGTGGCATGAAAACGGCGTGATGTGGGCGCGCTTCGGCGACAAGGCCCGCGCCCTGTTCCGGGTGACCGACATGTTCCTGAGCGGGCCGCACAACTACGACAACGCCTGCGCCGCGGCCGCGCTCGCGATCGCCGCCGGCATCGACGACAAGGCGATCGCTTCCGGCATCTGCGCCTTCAAGGGGCTGCCGCACCGGCTCGAATACGTCGGCGAGGTGAGCGGCGTGAAATACTACAACGATTCCAAGGCGACCACGGCCGAGTCGGTGCAAAGCGCCGTGACCGCGTTCGGCCGCAACGTGCACCTGATCGCGGGCGGCCGCGACAAGGGCTGCGATTTTTCTATTGTCAAGGATGCGATCAAAATGAACACGCGGGGCGTGTACCTGATCGGCGAGGCCGCCGGCCGCATGGCGGCCGAATGGAAGGGACTCACGCGGATCGCCGTGTTTAAATCGCTTGAAGCGGCCATGCGCGGCGCGAAAAACAACGCCCGGCCCGGCGACGTGGTGGTGCTGTCGCCCGGATGTTCGAGCTTCGACATGTTCGACAACTTCGAGCACCGCGGACAGGTGTTCGCGTCGCTCGTGCGCAAACTGAAAGGGGAGGCACGGTGAACGGCAAGCTGTCGCGCATCGACCTGGGATTGTTCATCGCCACGCTCGTGATGGTCGGCCTGAGCATCGTGATGGTGTACAGCTCGTCGTTCGCGCTCGCGCAAAGCAAGTTCGGCGGCTCGGATTTCTTCCTCGCGCGCCAGCTCGTGCGCGCCGGGCTGGCCCTGGCGTGCTTTATGGTATTTATCAACGTTGACTACCATTTCTGGGGACGCCACAGCACCGGCGCATACTTCGGCGTTATCGCGCTTTTGCTGTTCGTGCTCGTGGCGCCGGCCGCAAGGGCGATCCACGGCGCGCGTAGATGGATTTCCCTCGGGTTCATCCAGTTCCAGGTTTCGGAGCTCGCGCTTCTCGTTCTGGTCATCCTGCTCGCGGCGCAGCTTTCTCGGGCGGGCGAGGAAATAAAAGACACCAAGAAGCTCGCGGGCTTTCTCGTGAAAATAGGGGTCGTGTGCGGCCTTATCGGGCTGGAGCCCAATTTTTCGACCGCAGCGTTGGTGGCGGCCATCGGTGTCGTGCTGCTGTTCGTGGCAGGCGCCCGCATCTCGCACCTAGCGGCGCTGATTGGCGCGGCGATTCCGTTCGGCGTTCTCGCGGCATTCGGCGCCGGATACCGCAGGCACAGGATTTTCGCTTTTTTGCACACGCCCGGCCATTCCGGCGATGTGGGGTACCAGGCGTATCAGGCGCTCATCGGGCTCGGCAACGGCGGCTTGTTCGGCGTGGGCATTGGCCAGGGCGATCAGAAATATTTCTACCTGCCCGAGCCGCACACCGATTTCGTGTTCTCGATACTTGGCGAGGAAATCGGGTTCGTGGGACTTCTTCTCGTTCTCCTGCTGTTCGCGTTCATCGTTTACTGCGGAATAAAAATCGCGCTGTCCGCGCCCGACACCATGGGACGGCTCATGGCGTTCGGGTTCACGTTCGTGTGCGCGATTTACGCGCTGATACACGCGGCCGTCAACGTGGGGCTCGTGCCCACCACCGGCATCCCGCTGCCGTTTTTAAGCTACGGCGGCATGAGCCTGGTATTCACCGTGGGCAGCATGGGCATCCTGCTCAACATTTCGAGCCAGGGGCGGCGTATGCCGTCGATGCAGTTCAGGAAAATTCACCATCTGCCGCGGGACAGGGGTTAATATGGCGGGTGTTTCGAATCCATTGATCGTGATTGCCGCGGGCGGCACGGGCGGCCACATTTTTCCCGCGCTGTCGGTTGCGCTCGAGCTGCGCAGCCGCATGCCGGCTGCGTCGCTTTTGTGGATCGGAACGAGCCGCAGCCGCGAGAAGGAACTGTGCGAGCGGAACGCAATACCGTTGGAGATTCTTGACGTGGAAGGAATTCGGCGCGCATTGAGCCTGAGCGTTTTGCGCGCAACTGTCCGGTTTGTCAATGCATTTTGTACAATGGTTAAGCGGTTCGGAAAAAACAGGCCGTCCGCGGTCGTGGCGTTCGGCGGCTACGTGTGCGCTCCCGTGCTGAGCGCGGCGCGGCTGCGGCGCGTACCGTATTACCTGCAGGAACAGAACACCATTCCCGGCCTTGTCAACCGGCTGTTTGCGCGCAATGCGGCCGGGGTGTTCCTCGGGTTCCCGCTTGCGGGAAAGCGCCGGTTGGCCGGCATTGGCGAGGTTACCGGAACGCCGGTGCGGTCCGGCGAAAAATCATATGACGGATTCAACTATCCGGATGGCTTTGACAAAACGAGAAAGGCCATTCTGGTATGCGGCGGCAGCCAGGGCGCGCAGAGCATGAACGCGCTGCTTGCCGCCCCGGTCGACAAATGGGCCACAGCCGGCACGCAGGTGGTGTGGCAGACCGGCGGCCCGTCGTTTGCCGGACTGTCGGAGCGTTTCAAACGGCGGAAAGGAATGTTTTTGTTCCCCACGATAACGGATCTGTACCCATTTTACGCGGCCGCGAAGCTGGTGATCGGCCGCGCCGGCGCATCGACGCTCTCCGAGGTGAGTTACTTCGGCCTGCCGTGCGTGCTCATCCCGCTGCCGTGGGCTGCCGAAAACCACCAATGGGTCAACGCCGGTCTGGTGGAGGCGCAGGGATGGGGGATTCGCGTGGCGCAGGACGATGCGTGCGGCGCGAACGTGGAAAAAGCCGTGGAGACGATATTGTCAAATGAGAAGACGTTTAACACGATGCGCATGAGGGCGCTCGACAACAGCCCGGCCGACGCGGCGAAAAAAATCGCCATGGCGCTTTCGAAAGACCTGGGACTATGATGCTGCTCAACCAGAGGAAAACGGTTCATTTTATCGGCATCGGCGGCGTGGGCATGAGCGGCCTTGCCGAGTTTCTGCGCACGGCCGGCTACACCGTGACCGGCAGCGACCGCCAGTCGTCCGCGATCACGAAACGCCTCGAATCGCTGGGCATTACAATTCAGTACGGCCATGCACCGAACCTGGTGCGCGACGCGCACCTCGTGGTGTATTCGAGCGCGATAAAAGAAGAAAACCCGGAACGGGCGTACGCGCGCGACAATAAAATTCCGGTCATGCGGCGCGCAGAGATGCTCGGCGAGCTCATGCGCATGAAGTTTTCCATCGCAGTTGCGGGAACGCACGGCAAGACAACGACCACGTCGCTCATCGGGCAGATTTTCAACGATGCGGGCATGACGCCGACGGTGATCGTGGGCGGGATCCTGCGGCGCTACGACACCAACGCGCTCGTCGGAAAGGGAGACATCCTGGTGGCGGAGGCGGACGAATTCGACCGGTCGTTTCTGAAAATGTTCCCGTCGGTCGCGGTGGTGACCAACATCGAGGCCGACCATCTGGATTGCTATTCAGGAATTGACGACATAAAGGCGGCATTTCTGCAGTTCGCCAACCTCGTGCCGTTTTACGGCGCGCTGGTCGCCTGCGCCGACGAGCCCGGCGTGCGCGAGCTGCTGGCGGGCTACGCGAAGACGGCGATCACCTACGGCGTGTCGCGGGAGGCCGATTATTCGGGCCGGGACATACGGTTTACAGGAGGGAAAACTGCCTTCACGGTCCATAAGAAGGCGCAGAAACTGGGCGTCCTCGAGCTCACCATTCCGGGGCTCCACAATGTCAAGAATGCGCTTGCCGCATGCGCGGTGGCGACCGAGCTCGGGGTTGATTTTGGCAAAATCGCCAGGAGCCTCGCCGGTTTCGGCGGGATCAAACGGCGTTTCGAAATAGTGGGGCAAAAGGCGGGCGTCACCGTGATCGACGATTACGCGCACCATCCGAGCGAAATCGCGGCGACCATCGCGGCGGCGCGCAGCGCCGGCTACAGGCGCGTCGTGGCGGTGTTCCAGCCGCACCTGTACACGCGAACGCGCGACTTTCTCGACGGGTTCGCGCAGGCGCTGTGCGCCGCCGACGAACTCGTGGTCACCGCGATTTACCAGTCGCGCGAGGAGCCGATTGCGGGCGTCAACAGCCTCGCCATCGTGGAAAAAGCGAAAAAACTCGGGCATGCCCATGCCCGTTACATAGAGAAAAAGGCCGACATCGCGGCGCAGCTCGCGCCTGAGTGCAGGGCGGGCGACGCGGTGGTGGTCATGGGCGCGGGCGACATCAATAAGATATGCAAAGACATACTCTCGGGGATCCGGGATGCATAAGCATGTCGGTGCGAACCGGCGCAGAAGGCACGGTGAAAAACGCCGCGCGGCCGGCCGGGCCATGGGAAAAGCGGCGTCCGGGCTTTTGCGATACGCGAAGTTCGCCGTCATCGCGCTCCTGGTGTGCGGCGGCGGCATTGTCGCGGCGGTAAAGCTCGTGCCGTGGGTCAACCGCTCCTCGCTGTTCACGGTGAAGACCATCGTGGTTGACGGGTGCGTGCGCGTTGACAAGGCGGAGGCGGTGCGGCTGATCGGCATCGCTCCGGGCATGCGCATGACGCAGGTGAAGCCCGCCGCGGTGCGGCAGGCGCTCGAGCGAATGCCGTGGGTGCGGCGGGCGCACGTGGCGCGGCGCTTCCCCAGCACCGTGGCGATCCGCATCGAAGAGCGGCAGCCGATTGCGCTTGTCAATTGCGGCCGCGTGAAATACCTCGACGCCGACGGTGTGATGCTGCCCTTGTTCGCCGCCACGTATTCGAACCTTCCCGTGGTGTCGGGGTTCTGGCCCGACAGCGCGGGGCGGCTCAGCGAGACCGCGCTCTGCCGCGTTAAACAGTTTCTGGCGGACTGCGAAGCGTCGAACGCGTCGGCGGCGAAGCGCATCTCGCAGGCGGATTTTTCCCTGCCGCGGACCGTAAGGATAACACTCGAGGACGCGCCCGCGGTGATTGAAATCAACGAGGCTCAGACAGCGGAACTGCTGCGGCGGCTGCAGCAGATCGTGCAGGGCGAACAGAACGCCGCCAGGGGGCTGCCCAAAAGGATCAACCTGTGCTACGAAAACCTGGCGTACCTGCAATGGTAAAGGAAACTATCAGTCCCTGTCCGGTTGGGCGGGACCATCATATACCATTATTCTAGTGGAGGAGTACCATGGAAGACAACAGTTTCATTGGCCTCGATATAGGGACAACTAAGATCGCGTGCATCATATCGGAGATCGGCGCCAATGACGAGCTCAAGATCGTGGGCGTGGGAGTGAGCCCGTCCGACGGGCTGCGAAAGGGCGTGGTGGTGAACATCGACAAAACCGTCCATTCCATTCAGAAGGCGGTGGAGGAGGCCGAGCTCATGGCCGGCGTGGACGTCGAGTCGGTGTATGTCGGCATCGCGGGCGACCACATCCGCGCCATCAACAGCAAGGGAGTGGTGGCCATCTCGCGCGAAGACAATGAGATCGCGGAACTTGACGTGGTGCGCGCCATCGACGCGGCAAAGGCAGTGTCGATCCCCATGGACCGGGAGATTTTGCACGTGATCCCGCAGGAGTTCGTCGTCGACGAGCAGAAGGGCATCAAAGACCCCATTGGCATGTGCGGGGTGCGGCTGGAGACCCAGGTGCATATCATCACGGGCGCGGTGACGAGCGCGCAGAACATTTACAAGAGCGTGGAGAAGGCCGGTCTCAAGGTGCGCGACCTGGTGCTGGAACCGCTGGCGTCGAGCTACGCCGTGCTCGAGAAGGACGAGAAGGAGCTCGGCGTGGCGCTCATCGACATGGGCGGCGGCACCACCGATATCGCCATTTACTTCGACGAGAGCATCAGGCACACGGCCGTGGTGGGGCTGGGCGGCAAGAACGTGACGAGCGACATCGCCATCGGCATCCGCACGCCCATCGAGCGGGCCGAGGAGATCAAGAAGCAGTTCGGCTGCGCCTACTCGCCGCTTGTCAAGGGCGACCAGTACATCAGCGTGCCGGGCGTGGGCGGCCGCGAGCAGCGCGAGGTGAGCAAGGCGGTGCTGTCGTCTATCATCGAGCCTCGGCTCGAAGAGATTCTGTCGCTTGCGCTGCGGGAAATAAAGCGCACCGAATACGCCGACATGCTCGGCGCGGGCGTGGTGCTCACGGGCGGCGGCGCGCTCATGGAGGGCATCCAGGAGCTGGCCGAAAAAGTGTTCGAGATGCCGGTGAAGATCGGCGTGCCCACCGGGTTCGGCGGCCTCACCGAGGCGGCCAAGTCGCCGATCCACGCGACGGGCGTGGGCCTGTGCATCTACGGCGTGAAGCACGGACGCGGCAAAAAGACCAAGAGAAGCCTTGCCGGCGAGGACAGCTTCAAGAAGATATTCGACCGGATGAAAGCGTGGGTGAAGGAGTTCTTTTAGGGGAAGAGGGGCTGGGGGCGAAGGGGTGAGGTCGGAAACGAGAAAAACAAAATGAACAGAATTTCCTATATATCAATCACACTCTACCTTTAACAGGGGGTTCGTATGGTTTTCACACTGGACGAGAATTTCGGCGCCAAGGCCAAGATGAAGGTGGTCGGCGTCGGAGGCGCGGGCGGCAACGCGGTAAACCGCATGGTGGCGGCAGGGCTTTCGGGCGTCGAGTTCATAGCGATCAACACCGATGCGATGGCGCTCGACAACAACAAGGCGACCCACCGCATCCAGATCGGCGACAAGATCACTAAAGGCCTGGGCGCCGGCGCAAACCCGGAAATCGGCCGCATCGCCATGGACGAGGACCGCGAAAAGGTCTCGGCCATGCTCGAAGGAGCCGATATGGTGTTCATCACCGCGGGCATGGGCGGCGGCACGGGCACGGGCGGCGCGCCGATCATCGCAGAAATCGCGCGCGAGCTGGGGATTCTCACGGTCGCGATCGTGACGCGTCCCTTCTTATTCGAGGGCAAGGTGCGCGACCGCAACGCGCGCAAGGGCATTGACGATTTGCGCAAGAACGTGGACACGATCATCGTGATTCCCAACCAGAAGCTTTTGTCAATTGTTGACCGCACCACGTCGCTCATTGACGCCTTCAAGATCGCAGATGACGTGCTGTACCAGGCCACCAAGGGCATTTCGGACCTGATCTCGGTGCACGGCCTGGTAAACCTCGACTTCGCGGACGTGCGCACCATCATGAACGGCATGGGCGACGCGCTCATGGGAACCGGCTACGCCGAGGGCGAGAACCGGGCGCCTACCGCGGCCGACAACGCGATCCACAGCCCGCTGCTCGACGACATCTCCATCATCGGCGCAAAGGGCATCCTCATCAACATCACGGGCGGCGAGGACATGACGTTGTACGATGTCAACGACGCCACCCAGACCATCTACGACGCCGTGGGCGAAGATGTTGAGACCAACATCATTTTCGGCGCGGTGACCGACCCTGCCATGAGCGGCAAGATCCGCGTCACGGTGATCGCCACCGGCTTCAGCGAAGAACGGCTTGAGAAGAAAAAGGAAGAGGTCAATGCGACCAAGCTTTCCATCAAGCTGCCGACGCCCCCGCAGAAGGCGCACGCGGAGCATGCCGCGGAGCAGATGTCGTTCAATCTTGCAAGCGCGGCGGCGCCCAAGGTCGAGGAAAAGCCGTTTGTTGAGGCCGCGATCAAGGAGGAAAAGGAAGAGCCAAACCTTCAGGTGCTTTCCGGCGCGCCGGAAGAAACTCCAAGGCAGGTGGTGCATGTTGTTGCCAACAACAACGCGGCAACGGCCTCGCAGCAGCTTGAGTTCCCGGCGTTCCTTAAAAAGGAAAAGACGGCAAAGAAAGACGCACATTTTGTGGTCTCAAAAGGCAACATCATCGAGCACTATGAGGACGACATGGATGTGCCGACCTTTTTAAGAAAACAGATGCAGTAACTCATCCACCGGCCCCCTTCTCTCAATGAGAGAAGGGGGAGAAAGGGAGGAAGACAGTCCGTTCACTTCAGCAATCATGAGGAGCATTCATGACCGAGCTTGAAGAGAAACTGATGAGTCAGGCAAACGCGATACACGACAGGATTTTCCCGTGTGCGTCGCGGAAGGAGTTCCAGTATTGCTTTACCCGCGAGAACGACCAGCTGTTCTTCTGGTACAACACCGAAGACCAGAGCACGCACGTGATCGCGGCCGATCTCAGACAGTGTGAAGAGAAAATGTGCAGTTAGTGGAGTGTAGGGTGTAAGTTCCCCGTAAAAGTTCCTCAACCCGGGTTTTAGGGTGCCCGGGTATCTGCCGGTACGCGGGGGCCATGGGGCCCCCGCACCCCCTTTACAGAATTGCTGATTCCGGAGCGCGGGTATATGTATTTTCTTTTTAAATGAAAAACCGCAGTCCAACCGCTTCAACAAAGAGGAATATTTTGGAAGGATTCAGGAAGTTGTTTCCCAGGATATTGTTTTTATCTTCTGGAACAGCAGTGTTGCTTTTGGGTTTATTCCTGGTTTACTCCTTTGCCTTGATTTCACCTTCACCCCAGTTCTCCCTCCGTCTGTTTTTAACAGCACTGTTTACGCGGGGTTCCCTTGTGGTCGAGGGCAACAATGGTTGGCTGTTTTTCAGGCAAGGGTTTTCCTATGAAGTAATGCCGTGGCCGAAGGAAAATGGCGTAACGATTATTGATTTTAACCGGAAGCTGCAAATGAAGGGCATTCGGCTCTTCGTTGTTCCCGTGCCCGATAAGAGCGATGTTTATCCGGAGTTGCTGAACCTGGGTGACCCTGTGACGGTCAGCGTACAACGCGAAAGCCTGATCAGGAATCTGCGAGAATCTAATGTCAATGTCATTGACCTTCTCCCGGTCTTTCGGTCTTTGAAAGGCCGGGATACCTTGTACTTTAAGTATGATTCACACTGGAATCAAACAGGCATAATCATTGCGGCCAAAGTAATTTCTGGTGAAATAATGAAATTGGAGCCCGCGTTGTCAAAGCAACTGGACTTGCAATCAGTAGACACCGTTGGGGGGCGCTTCGAAGACCTCTACACCGCTCTGAATAAGGGCGCGCAACGTGGTAGGGAAACCCCTGCTGCTTGGAAGGCAGTAGTTTCAGGTGACGGGCAAATATTCAAAGGTGGCAAGGACGCTCCAATTATGATTTTTGGCGATAGTTTTACCGAGATCGGCCGAAGCTATGGCGCGCAATTGAGTTCACAGATAGCCCTGTTTTCAGGGATTCCTGCGCGGACCTTTTTTAGCTTGGGCGCCAACCTTGATGGGCCGCCCATACTCGCCTCGTTTTTAAAACAAGCGAAGACCAAACCTAAAATCGTAGTGTGGGTTTTTATTTCGCATGCTCTGCAAAAAAAATTAAATTCCTTTGAATCCCAAAGAAATCTTCAATGAAAGTGTTTTTTTAGCACCGCGGATGGAAGAGCGATATCGCGAGAAGTGAAACGGCGAAGCAACCGCTCCTAAATCCTGTCAAAAACACGAGCTGCTTCGCTCACAATGACAAACCGCGCCTTTGAATCCCATAGCGAGCGACTATAAGTATGTTTTCCCTCCATAGGAATGGAAAGCTTCCCCGCAGCTCGCTGCGAGGTTTTTCAATTTTTGGAGGTTCCCTCAAATAAATTCGGAGGATAATTGCTTGAGGATAAAATATATCCTTTTAGCGGCAAAGTAACGGCCTGGGTTCGTCATTCTGTTCATGATCCCCATTGCGCCGTTGCTTAATAAGTTGACACGTTCCCCACGTGCGCCGTATTTTATCATCCATGACAAATAACCAATCCATCCCTGCCGGCACACAGACCAACGTCCTGCGGAAATGGCATTCCCTTGCCGCTGCATTTAGAATCGCCCTTTATTCGACCGCCGTCCTTGTTGCGGCGGTTCTGTTCCTGTATTCGTCCGTCCGGGGCAGCGAGGAAATCATCGACATATCGGTCAAGGGCATCAGCGACAACCACAAGGACGGCGCGCAAAAGGACCGCATGGAGGCCATCCTCGACGCCAAGCGCCAGGCCTGCGAAAAAGCCGGCATCACCATTTCCGCGAAAACAACGGTCGAGAACTTCAAATTGGTCTATGACTACGTTGAATCGCAGGCAAAGGCGGTGCTGCTGCCCGGGTTCCAGGTGATCGACGTGGGATACATGGAAGACGGCACGTATGCGGTCGTGCTCATCGGGAAGATCAAAAAAAGCGACGCACCCACGGGCGACCGGGCGCAATTCACCTTTCTGATCTGGCTCACCGACAACGGGAAGGACTTCCCCGACAAAGCCGCGGCAGTTGACAAGCTGTACCAGTGGTTCACCTCCTTCAAATGCGAAAGCAAATTCGGCGAGGTTCCCCTTGATAAAATGGAAACGGAGCTCACCGCCGTCGCGCGGAACGACTCCCTGTATTACGGCGGCCGGCGCTTTTACGCGTTCACCTACACCTGCCCGCCCGCCGACTATGTTTATACCCAGCGCACGCCCATGACCAACGGCAAGACCGAAGTCGCCGATTTCAAGATACGCCTGCGTCCCGGCAAACGGTATATCATGGACATCGCGCACAGCAATGCGGTGTATTTCGACGAACCGCAGGCCTATGAGGGCACGTTCAAGCACCCGAGGGAAAAACTTGCCTTTCCCGACGATTTCAAGCCGCTGTTTACAACGGATAAAAAATGACCCGCCGCGTTCACGACGCGCCATGGCTCCAGGTGCGCGATACGGAAATCTTTTCTGACTTTTGCGCCAGAACGGGGATACGCCCCGGCCGGCAGCGCGACCTGCTCATACCGCAGGTCGCCGCCGCGTTTAAAAATCTGCCGTTCGAGAACCTGACGAAAATTCTCAAGGCCGACACGGTGATCAGCGCGTCCTCGGCCATGCGCTACCCGGACGAACTGCTCGGTGATTTTTTGAAATGGGGAACCGGCGGCACATGCTTTTCCCTCACCGCAAGCGTTGTTGCCATGTTCGATCGCCTCGGCATCGAAGCGTACCCGGTGCTGGCCGACCGGCATTACGGTCCCGACACCCATTGCGGACTCGTCATCGTGCAGCCGGGCGGCGTACTGCTGCTCGATCCGGGATACCTGCTGTTTGCACCGGTCAATGTGCCTGTTGAGAAGCCGGCGTTTATCGAAACAGGGTTCAACACCGTGGAACTGCGGCCGGCAAACGGCGGCCGGCTCGAGCTTTACACGAGCGTCAAGGGAAACCGCAAGCTGCGGCTTACGTTCAAACTGGGGCCGGTGAGCGACAGTGCATTCGGCAAGGCGTGGGAGCAGTCGTTTGCATTCGAGATGATGAGCTATCCGGTGCTGACGCGCACCGTGAACGGCCGCCACCGGTATCTGCAGGGCAATGTGCTCGCGGAGCGCGATTCCCAGGGAACCAAGCGCCTCATCCTCACGCAGGAAAAACAAATTGAATTTTTCTCCGCCATCGGCGGAATGGACAAAAACATCGTCACCCGCGCACTGGAGATCGTGAAGTATGGCCTCGACTCAAAAGCCGCCGTTCGTTAAATATTTCATTGCGGTGCTGTTGAAGGACCCTGCCGTCCTGGAAAAGGTGCGACCGCTGTTCGTTGAAGAATGGGGTGCGATTGATTTTGAAGGAGCCGATCATGCGTTTGATGTCACCGATTATTACGAGCCGGAAATGGGAGCGCCGCTGTACCGCCGGCTGCTCGCGTTTGAAAAACTGGCAGAGCCCGGTTTGCTGGCTGACATGAAACTCGAATGCAATAAAATTGAGAACCAACTGGCCGTTGGCGGCAAAAGAACGGTCAATTGCGACGCAGGGTACCTTGACCACAACAAAGTGGTGCTCGCATCCGCAAAGGAAGCCGGCCAGAAGATTTACCTCGATAAGGGAATTTACGCCGATCTTGCGGGAAGGTACAAGGCGGGGAAGTACCAGCCGTTTGAATGGTCGTTCCCGGATTTCAAGGATGGGAGGTATGACCGGGACCTTATTGAAATTCGAAATAAATATTTGGATCAAGTCAAGAAATGCAAGAAGGAAACAGCATGAAAGAGTGGCATGGTAAATAATCAGAACATTATAATCTGTCAACTAATCGATTTCGGGTCAGTTACCTACCAATTGTCATGATTCTCAAGCAATATTTCCTTTGAATCATCCAAATATTTTTTACTGTTCAGGCTCCGGCCCTTAAACAGCACCTCGCGGGCGATAATCCATATCTGGCCCAAAAGCAGCGATACTTCTTCCGTCAGCGGTAGGTTCGACAGCAGCGGGAAACCTGTACCCGATAGCTCGGCATCGAGAAAAAATGACGCCGGCTTCACGCTGATGCCGTTCGACGCCTGCCATTGGGAATCTGAAAGGTTGACATACAGCGTCGCGCCTTCGAATTTTTGACGGACAAGGTTCCTGCCGGTCAAAGCAAAACACCGCCGTCCACGGAGAGCGATTGCGCCGTCGGAAACGATCCTCACGATCGAGTTTGCCGGCAAATTGGCTATAGTTGCCGTGTCATGATAAGTCTCTATTGCGCAAAGGTCGGAAGTCAAATGCACCGGTCGGTCAAACACCACCTGTAGGGAATCAACCGGCGTAGTATTCGTGTTGACAATCCAAAAACGATTTCTCTCATGCAGAATAAAGACTCCTTGGATCAAACGAAGCCGTTTCATCGTGTTCGAAACGGTGTCTATGCGCAGGGCATTATTTGACAATAGCGACTCGACCGCGTCCGTGAAACTCCTTTTGAGGCTGCCTCCATTCGGGCCGGCATACCGGTGGAGGTACTGATACAGGACCGTGAGGCCGTTTTCCCTGATGAGCCGTTCCTGCTCTTCTTTTCCGGCGCAATCGGCAAGCGACCGTTTCGTGGCCGAAAACCATCCATTGACAAGCGGGCGTTGCCTGCAGTGGTACGGCATCGAGGGATTCTTTTTCAGCGTGTTTATCCGCCTTGTCCGGTACAGGCGGATCTGGTTTACGGCGATGCGGCACATATCGCCCCAGAAATACGGGCTTGTTCGGGTCTCGCCGCTGCATTCGAATCCCGAGAATGCCTTAAGAAGTTGATGAAACGGAAACAGGGAGGTTATTTTTTCATTCCAGTAAATGTTTTCGGCGTTCTTGGAATGGCAGATGAACGTGTCGGAAGGCCCTAATTCCCTTTGAAGAAACTCAAGGGCTTTTCTTGTGGATTCTCTAAGATTGTTTCCGGCCGACGCGCCGTGCAGGCACAGCTCGTAGCCCATGGCGCGCAGCTTCTTGCAGTAATCAAGATAGCGGGCATCCTGCAGGGTGACGCCCCGCAGCGTCGAAGCGGGAGCGGGAGGGATGCCGCAGTTGTCGGAGGGCTCAAACGGCCAGACCGTTTTTGTGGTCAGGAAATGCCGTGACGAGAGAAAGTCATACACCGCTGTTATCTGTTCGAAGGTGGCGGCATCGGTGTCATCGGTGACGCAGAACCCCGCCTTGTAGGGGTGGGGAGGCCAGATGACTTTCCCGTTTGTCATTTTTTGACGCCCTTGATCATGATGATCCCGGCAAAATCGGCGGCAAAGGGAACCTTCTCAAGGACGGTTTCCGCCGCTTTGAGGAGTGGCAGCAATGACGAGGGAAACCTTTTTGAAATGAACAGGAACTTCTTGATTCTCCTTACGCCGAATCCGGCATCCAGGAACAACCTTTGCGCTTCGACGGTGGAAAAAAGATGGTCGAAAATATGCCTGTTGATCCCCGCCGCCCGCTTGATAAAGATATGCCACGGTGAAAGCCTGTTGGGGAAATCGATGACGGCAATACCGCCGGGCTTCAGTTTTTTATGAATGGCTTTCAGCGCCTCGTGCGGGCGCGGACAAAACCGTATGGTGGAGAATGAGAATACGACATCGAACGCGTCGTCGGGAAGGCGGGACAGTGTTTCGGCATCATCGGCAATAAAAGTGACATTGGCGATGCCGTAATGCTTGAGCCGCTTTTCCGCGATTTTTATGCTTTCGGGGGAAATGTCCACCGCGGTCAGCGAATCGAATTTCTTCGAAAGCAGGGCGGTCATGTGGCCGAAGCTGCATCCGATTTCCAGGGCCCTTGACGCGCGGGAAACATCGGTGCCGCACAGCCTGAGCGCCTCCGCCACCTTGCGGTCTATGAAATAGTGCGCGGCGGGCGATTCCGGGACGCGTTCGGTGCCGCCCTGTTGCAGCCATTCCCGGGTGTCCTTGTTTATCGCCTCCCGGTCGTATTTTGCAATGATCTTCTGCTTGATGTTCTCTGCGGGCTCGTTCATCACGCGCTCCTTGTCAAAAGCAACAAGTCTACGGTTTCGCCTTGCCTTTTTCCTTCATCTCAATCACCAGGCCCTGCGCCACCGCAAACACCGCAATGCACCCCATGATGCCGAACAGCTTGAAGTTCACCCAGGTGTCGGTTGAAAAATTATAGGCCACGAACAGGTTGACGCATCCGATCAGGGCAAAAAAAACACCCCAACTCATATTCAACGCGGCCCAAGATTTGTCCGGCAGGCTCATCTGTTTTCCGAGAAGGCCTTTCATGGCGTTTTTCCGGAAAAACATCTGGCCGCCAAGAAGCACGGCGCCCATGAGCCAATACAGAATGGTGGGCTTCCATTTGATATACGTTTCGTTGTGCAGCAGAATGGTGGCGCCGCCGAACACCGCGATGATAGCAAGACTGGCCCACATCATGGGCTCGACTTTTTTTCGCCTGACAAGCATCCAGCCGATCTGGAGCGCGCTTGCCGCGATCGCCACACCCGTGGCGACGAAGATCCCCTTCAGTTTGAAGGCGGCAAAGAACAGGATGACGGGAAGGAGGTCGAAGAGAAGTTTCATAAAGAAAAAGGCTTTCTAATGAAAAAACTGTTCGGCAATCAATAGGGGAAAATAACTGTTCCGTAAAGTAACAGCGTAACAAAGAGACATGAAAACCAAGTTGTAATCAACCGGTCCATAGATGATCCTATTCAATTCAGAAGCGCAGAATTTCCTTGCATCCGGAGAAATTATCGGGTAAAATGTAGCAGAGAAAAGGATCGGAACCATCTTCCCGCAAAAGGCGCCATGTGAACCACAGGGAACGCCGCAAACACCCCCGGATCAAGAAACAGCTCCGCGTTGTTCTTTACAAGAAGAAGTTTCTATTCATCTGGGACGGCAGGCATGTCGCCGAGCTGGTTGACATCAGCCTGGGCGGCGCGCAGGTCAGCACGAAAAAGCCGCTTAAACTGGGCGACCGGGTCGTGATGTCCCTGCAGCCCAGGGCCTACAGCCCTGCGGTGCATTTCCACGGCAAGGTGGTGTGGGTGAAAACACAATACGCACAGGACCACCGATACATGCAGGCTGGCGTCGAGTTCACCACCGTGGGATCGGCGCATCGAAAAGTGTTGAAGCGTCTGTCAAGCGGGGCTGCTCCCGCGGAATAGCGCGTAATAAATCATCAATGAACTCCGGTGAGCCCTGCGCCGGCTTTTTATTTCTCCGCGACAAAGCAATGCCCGAGCATTTCCCTTCCGGCCCGTGTCTCGACCGCTGATTCGCACGTGACTGTTTTAAATCCGCCCCTTTGCATGACCGGAAGGAATTCTTCTGCGGTGTATTTGCGGAACACGCCCGTATTGGTGTAGGGGACCGTGTCCATGGCGAGCCGGTCGGAAAAATAAAGCACGGCCCTGCCGCCGGGTTTGAGCATCCGGAAAATTTCGCCGAGCTCGCGCTCGGGCAGCGGCCAGAAATAAACGACATTGACCGCGAATATCCTGTCGAAAAAGTTATCCGGAAACGGCGCGGGATCCATGTCCCCGAACATGAGCTCGGCCTTGCCCGACTTTATGAGCTGCCGGCTGCGCCGTGAAGCTTTTTTCACCATGGATCGCGAAAAATCCAGCCCGAATATTTTGCCGGACTTCAGCCGCTGCGCCGCAAGGGCGATGCCGATCCCCGGGCCGAACCCGATTTCAAGGACCGTGTCGGCCTCCCGTATTTCGCATTTGTCTATCGCCCGTTCTATCCTGGCACGGTTGTTCTTCTCCATGAACCGCACCGCGTACAGTGCAAGAAGGCCGGAAGGCCTGCGGAACTGGCGCGCGAGAATATGGGCGAAAAAATTCATACAGGGAGCCACGCTTATTTCTGATGAAGTTTTTTAAGCACCCAGGCGATGTTTTTCCCGAGCGTGTCCATGGTCGCAATCCCTTCCTGGTCTTTTTCAACCTCGCCCTTTTCGCGTCCCATGCCGATGTTCCAGTACGAGGAGCCGACGATGATCATCTGGGTGATGGTGAAGAAGTGGTTGATTGAATCGAACGCGTGGATCGCGCCCGCGCGGCGCACCGCGACCACGGCCGCGCCCACTTTGCGCTTGAACAGGTCGCCGCCGGCGCGTGCCACAAACCCGGCGCGTTCCATGAGCGCCTTGGTCGCGGCGGTGCAGTCCGCGAAATAGGTGGGTGAGCCGAGGATGATGGCGTCGGCGTCGCGCATTTTCCCGATGAGTTCATTTGCGCAATCGTCACCCTGCGCGCAACGGCCGTTTTTGGAGTCAAAGCATTTGTAGCAGGCAATGCATCCGCTGATTTTTTTGCCGCCGAGCTGGATCAGTTCCGTCTGGATTCCTTCTTTTTCCAGTTCAGCAAGCACGCGGTTTATCAGAATGGCGGTGTTGCCGTTGCTGCGGGGGCTGCCGTTGATGGCAAGGGCTTTCATGTGAACTCCTTTATTCAATGGAAATCACAATTTGATGATCATGAAAAATACTTTCGGATTTGAGATCAAAGTGAATGCGCGGAAAAAAATGAGGATGAATGGCGGATCAGCGCCTGCAAAAGGAAAAAACAAGGTCCTTGGTGGGCATGAACACCTTCTTAGAAAAGAAATACACCGTTGAATCTTTGCGCGTAAAAACCGAGTCGCTTTCGTAGGATAAGAAATTAAGGATGGCATGCGACGGAACGGTAATAAAATAATTGCTGTTGCCGAGCGGCTTCCGCCAGGTCTGGGTGGTGGTGAGGATGTAACGTCCCGAGTTCTTTTTGAGTTTCTGGCGATACACGACGGTGGTTTTGCCCGTGTCGTTTTTGGCGATTGAGACCGGGATGAGGATCATCGCCTGCCCGGGATTGGATTGAAAGGCGACCGGTCCGGCCTTGTCGCGCACGCGTATCAAGCAGGGAAAATTGATGGACGAATCAACAGGAAAGGGGTACATGACCGTCGTGTGGATG
The DNA here is from genome assembly GCA_035516255.1 of Chitinivibrionales bacterium. NCBI lineage: Bacteria > Pseudomonadati > Fibrobacterota > Chitinivibrionia > Chitinivibrionales > Chitinivibrionales bacterium. The sequence continues at coordinate 62,831 of DATJAL010000052.1, forward strand.
GCCGAACCGTCCGTGGAGGCAAAGAAATATTCGCCCTTGACGCACATGGTGTCGGGAAGGACGAGGGAGATGAAGATGTTTTCCTTGACAAAGTCGATGTTGCCGGCAAAATTGCGCGCGGGGGCAAGAAGTAAAAAGATTGCAATAACGGAAAGCGCGCGGATCATCTGATTGAAAAGCGTTTTTCAATCGAAGATGATGGGGATTGGATTCTGGCGACATAGGTCCCCGACGGCGGTGCATTGTACCAACTGACAGAATACGTGCCAGGGCCTGAGTTGAAAACTGTTGTGGAATGCATCCTTTTCCCGTTGAGGGAAAAAATATCAATGGTATAGTCGCCGGTTGCATCACCGCCATTAAAAACTATAAGTGCGCCAGCATTGGTTTTCGTGACGCCAACTATCTTTATCGAGGAGGGGGTTGAACGAAAAACCGGATTGTTCGATGCTGTTGCGATGTAATCATCAAACTTGCACACCACGCTGAGGGTGCATTCGGGAACCACGGAAAAGGGGCCGAAATTGCCGCCATACTTAGAAGAGAAAAATGAAAACTTGTATGACGAAACCAGATTTGGCCAAAAGAAACGCCCGTTGGTGTCTGTTTTAATAGACATCTGCATACCGTTAAGGAGTCCGGGAAACGGATTGTAATATGCAAGTTGAAAATTCGGAATTGGAATACTATCACCGTCGCAAACAAGACCTTTTAGACAACCGTAAATACCGGTTGAATCATTTGCATATCCTAACGTCGGAGTTGCATCCAAACACCAGAGAACGCTTGCGTACGTTCCGTAACCACCCTGGTAAAATCCCTGGTACGCTGCCATGGATTGCGTCGGCTGAAGCCTGCGGTCTATAATACATTCCCAGTTAAAGCTGCCAAAGTGATTCCATTGAAGCGTGACCGTGTCGCCCGGATGGAGCTGCAGCGTGGGATATTGTTGAGGAGTTATGAGGCCATAGCCGTTCTTTTTTATTGGGATTTTCGGGTGATAGCTTGTATCAATGCTCTTGTTTACAAGCGAAAAATCGTAGGTAAAGGTATCGGACAAAAGGGTGACGGCATTGAACTTGTTCGAATAAAGAAACTCCACCGTCCAGTGAGTGGGGTCAATAATCTGAACTTCCGACAGCACAACGTACTGAGTCGGAGAAATCGGGTTGGCAAACACGGCAGTAGCCCCAAAAACAGCAGCCGCCTGAATCACTGCGGAAATTATGCGTCTTTTTTGCATGGTACCCCCCTTTACTTTCAGCGCAGAAAAATTCCAGAAAATCGTCTTTCCTATTACTAAATATACCACTGGAACAAACGATATTCCCTAATTACGTTACGTTCCCGATAAAAAGTGTTTTCTGCTGGAAAACCCCTGTAGGAGGATGAAGAAAAGGCGGTACAGGGTATTAATGGCGTTCGATGCTCGCCTCGTCCATCAACCTGCACCCTTCCATGAGCAGCATGGTGGTGCTTGCGCGAAAACGGGGCTTTTCCCCGATGTCGGCGCGCGGCGCGAACGAAAAGGTTCCGCTCATGCACTTGAGCACCTCATAAACGGCGCTCTCGTCACGTGTCTTTCCGAACTGGGCCGAAATCACGTTTCCCTTGACAAAGTTGAACGTCCCGTTCCCGACGTCGGAGGTGAGCGTGAGGATGCCGGTTTTCCTGCCGTATTCCAGCATCTGGAACAGCTCCACGGCGCACAGGTGCTCGAGGTCTCCGAGGAACGCCGACTGGCTGATCGCGGACTTGATGTCGGCGACATTGATGACGTCGGTGGCCTGTAAATGGATTTGCGAACTGAGTTCCTTGAATTCACGGCTGATTTCGGCAGGATCGTTGACAAAACGCACGGAGAACACGCTCGAGGCGACGCGGATCTTGTCCCCGTCGGCAACGGGCGTCGGGGCAAGGGCATAGAGTTTCCGGCCGTTTAAATAGGTGCCGTTTGCGCTCCCGAGGTCGCTCACGGTAAATGCCTTCGACGAATATTGGTATTCGATCTGCGAATGGAAACGGCTGACGCGGGGTTCGATGAGGACGATGGTGTTCGTTTCGGCGCGGCCGATGGTCACTTTTCCCTTTTCAGGGACGGGCACGGGCGCCTCGGGATATCGTACCAGAAACAGGTTCGCCATAAAAAGAAAAATACGATATGGAGTTTATCGGACAAGGGAAATTAGTGGTCTGAAATGATTACTTTTTCAGGATCAGGCGATAAGTATTTTTTAAATTTGATAATTAAATAATATTGCGGATGGGGGAGGTATCCCCCTCGCTGCGGCCCGGTCGCGCTCCAGGTTGTTTTCTACAATTGCATCCTAGAACCAGCGCGGCCGGTGCCGCCTGCTGCAAGATATTTGCATCCGCTGGGCGCACCCGCGGAGAGCAGTTTCTTTGGGACGCGTCATTCATTATTTACAAATGGAAAAATAAATAATGTCCAACACATTCAATTGGGATGATGGGGTCCTGCATCAGGATAAGCCCTTTTTTAAAACCACGCCGCCGTATCAGCCGCTTATTGACAAAAGCGATTTTGACGGACTTGAGGCCGCGCTTCTTGAGCACTTGGACGCCTCGCCGCAGGACACCGACTATTATCTTCCGGCGTACCGGTTTTTCGTGAAAAGAAAGGAGGCCGACCGCGCATCGGCCCTCCTGCAGCTGCATATCGACGGCCTGCGGGAAAAAAGCGGGGACGCCGAAGTGGCGGCCCTGCTGCAGGCGGTATTGGGGATCTGGCCCGACTGCGTCATTGCCAGAAACGGCTTGCTCGCGTTTCTTAAGGCATTCTACGCGGCAAGCCCGCATTATGAAGCATTTGTCAAGCACATACATGCGCAGGAAAACCCCGGCACCGAGACCCTGCGCCTGCTCGAAGCATGGCTGCGCTACGACGAAGGCAGGCCGGTGTACATGCCGGGAAAAGGCGCGGGGCGCGTAAAGGAAGTCAATCTTTCCCTGGAAGTGCTTCGCATCCTGTTTGAAAACGGCGAGCAGGTTTCCTTCAAGATTGACGAAGCGGAACGGTTGTGCCGATCATTGCCGCAGGAGCATTTTTTGAGCAGGAAGCTCGATTCGGCCGCGGAGTTTTCGAAGATGGCGGAAGCGGATCCCGGCGCGCTGCTCGGCCTGCTTTTCTCCAGCGTCAAGAAAAATCTTTCCCTTGCCGAATTGCGCGAGATGCTCGGCGGCGTGGTACCGGACGAGAAATGGGCCGCCTGGTGGGCGCGCGCGCGCAAGGACAGGCGCCTCACCGTGGGCAGCGGAGCAAAACCGGCCGTCACCTGGAGCGATTCCAGCACCGACGCCGAAGCGGCGATCGCGAAACAGTTTGAAACGGCTTCACCCATGGAGAAACTTCACCTGATGCAGAAGCACGCGGGCCGCTCAAAGGAACTCGCGGCAACCATGCTTGCCGGTCTTGTAAAGGACGCGCAGGCGCTGAAAGATTCCAACCCGTCGCTGTGCCTTGAAATCGCGCTGTCGCTCGACAAGGGAGGGCAGTCCGCGCTTTCATTCTCACCCCAAGAGGTGCTTTTGCGCGGCAGCGCCGCAGACATCATTGCCGGAATCGCCGACCGCCTCACGCGCAAAAAGGCCATGGCGCTCACCGCCGAGGTGCGCGAAGACTGGCCGGACATTTTTGCCAGGCTCATGCAGAACGAGCAGGACGGCCAGGCGCTGGGGTTTCTCTATGATTCGTTGCGTCAAAAAGGAAACGCCGAAAAGTGCGACAAGGCGGTCTCGCAGGCGCTTTCTGATCCGTCAACCGCCCCGCGCTTCTATGCCTGGCTCTGCCGCGAAATTCCCTCGCGGCCGGAGCTGCTCGGCCGCGCCAACGTGGAATTCCTCCTGGGACTGCTGCGCGTCCTTGACAACAAGGCATTCAAGGGTCTTCACGCGTCGCTGCGCAGGCTCTTTGACCCGGGCGAGGCGGCCGACAAGGCCGCCTCGACGCTCGACGCTGCCGGCGCGACCCGCGTGCTCGACGCGCTCAACCGCGACTCCGGGCTCGAGGACTACCGCAAGGACCGCGTCCGCGAACATGTTTTCGCCATGCACCCGCACCTGCACGGCGAAAAGAAACAGTACCTGTATGTGACAAAGGAGAAACTCGAGGAAAAACGCGAGGAGCTTTCCCGGCTCATGACCGTGGACATCCCGCAGAACAGCAAGGAAATCCAGCGCACGCGCGAGTACGGCGATCTGCGGGAGAACTTCGAATACCACGCGGCGCGCCACCGCCAGGAAATGCTCTCGTCCCGCGCAAAGTCATTGCACGACGAGCTTGCCGTGACCCGCGACATAGACCCCAAGACCGTCGACGCTTCGAAAATATCGGTGGGCACGCGCGTGGCGCTCTCGGATACTGCCGGACAGAACGCCGGGATTACCCTTACTATTTTGGGGCCTTGGGATTCGGACCCTGCAAAAAATATCCTTTCCTATACTTCCGCGGCGGGAGCTGCACTGCTGGGCGGCAAAATTGGCGGGACAGTGAAGTTTAATGAAAAGGAATACAAAGTTGAAAAGATTGAGGTGTGGAAAAAATAATGTCTCAGGATTGATGCACCGAAGAGAAAATAGCTGGAAGTTGAAGGTTGAAAATTGAAAGTGAAGAATTGAACAAAACCCGTTTATCTTTCAACTTCCACTCATCCTCAACTATGGGATGATAGGTTATCACGTATCGCCTCCATCACCGCTTCAGTGTCCGCCAGATTATCAAACACCACATCAGCCCCAGCGGCCAGCAGATCTTGCTTTGTGGGATACCCGGTTGCCACTCCGACAGCGAGTGCGTCGATAGACCGCGCCGCTTCCATGTCGTAGGGCGTGTCGCCGAACAGAACGGCTCTATTGCTAACGGTCATATTGTAAAGGGCGCCGCAGCGCTTGAGTGCAAGCGCCGCCATTTCCCTGCGTTCGCCGCTGTCGGAACCGAACCCGCCAAAAGTGAAATAATGCCCGACACCGGCTTTCTTGAGTTTTGCCCGGGCGATTTCTTCGAGGTTGCCGGTGACAAGCCCGATATGCGCTCCTTGTTTCTTGAGCGCCTCGAGCAAATCGAAAACGCCGGGAAGAAGCTCAATGGTGTCTGCGGGATTCAATTCGTTGAACCGCTCGACCATCACCCGCATGCAGCGTTTGATCCCGTTATCAATTGTTTTTTCGTCAAGCCCCTTGACCCGCAGCACTTCCCGGATGATCTGCTGGTCGGTCATGCCGTAGTGCTTTATCACATTTGCCTCGGCCTCAACGCCGTATACGGCCTTGAGCGACATGAAAAACGCCCTGAGATGCGCGGACGAGCGGGCGATGAGGGTTTTGTCGATGTCGAAGAGGGCGATGAGCGGCATGAAAGACTTCTCGCAAAGCTTGCCCCCGCGAAAGCGGGGGGACGCAAAGAATTTTAATAATAAAATACAAAAGCCACACCGGTTTGGTGTGGCTTTTGTCAAATGACCATTCGCGATAAACGGCTAATACGTCAATCCGAAACCATACTGATACAGCGGGGCGGATACGTCGCTGCCGACCGCGTCTCCCATAGTGCCCTCATTGACGGGCTCCTGGTTGTTGTTCGCCGGCCAGGTATAGGGGAGTTTGCCGACAAAATTATAGTCGCCGAACAGAACGTCGGAAACGCCTTCGCCTTCAGTGCCAGGCAGCCACGCGGCGACAAGCGCGGTACTGTTGTCGGGAATGGTGCCCAGAACATTGGGTCTTCCGGTGAGCAGGATGGTGATCACCGGTTTCCCCACACTGGCACAGGTCTGCACAAGGGCCGCTTGGTCCACACCGTTTTGCGTACCGAGCGTTATATCCGCTCTGTAGCCTGCATCTTCGGCATAGGGCGTTTCGCCCACGACCACCACGATCTTGTCAACGGTATTGGGAATACCCGTTCCGTTGGCGTAATAGGTGATGCTGCCGCCGCCGGCCGTGTTGATTGCCGCCTGCATGCCCTGGAGAATGGTGGTTGCGCCGGCAATGCCGTGCGCCGTTGTCGATCCCTGCCATGCGTCGCCGCCCGTTTCCGACCAGCCGCCGCACTGCACGCCCATATTGTCGGCCCACGCGCCCACCACGGCGATCTTTGCCGTCTTGCTGAGCGGCAGAGCCGAATTGCTGTTTTTAAGCAGCACAATTGCCTTGCGCACGCAGGCGCGGGCGACGTTCCGGTAAATGGCGTCGGAAAAGAGGGTGCCTAGGGTCTGGTTCGGCATCTGGGTGGTAAAAAGTCCCATTTCCAATTTTACGCGGATGCACCTTTTCGCCGCGTCGTCGATCCTCGCCTGGGGGATCTGGCCGCCCGCCGCTCCCTTGAGCGCGTTGATATACGCGTCCGTATTGTCGGGCTGCATTGCCACGTCAAGACCTGCATTCAACGCATTGATCGGTCCCTGTGTGGTGCCGCCCACGCTTGCGTCGGTGCCCATGTCCCAGTCCGATATCACATACCCCGTGAATCCCCACCCGTTCTTGAGCGTGTCGGTGATCAGGGTCGTGTTGCAGGTCATGGCGAGCTGGGCGTTGTTTGTTGACGAAGTGGGAAAAGAGTTGTACGAGGTCATGACGGCGGCGGCGCCCGCGTCGACCGCTGCGTGGAACTGGGGCAGGTGGATCCTGCAGAGAACGTCCCACGTGCCGGTGGCGGTCTGTCCCCGCATGATGCCGTCCGTTGTTCCGCCCGCGCCCGCAAAATGTTTGCACGTCGCGATGATGGAGTAATCGGACGAAAGGTCGGAGCCCTGCAGACCGCGGACCGCGGCACGGGCGAAATGCTTCGTAACGTCCACGTTCTCGCCCCAACCTTCGTAAACGCGTCCGTTCTTGTCGTTGCGCGGCACGTCGATGCAGGGCGCGAAGTTTTCGTTGTTGCCCTGCCTGCAGCATATGCCGCAGATGCGGTAGGCAAGCTCGGTGAGGAGCGTGTCGCCGGTCGTGGACATGCCGACGTTATGCGGGAAATATACCATGGGGCCGCCGTGCACATAGTCGGTGCCAATGGTGACCGGGATCTTCATGCGCGTTGACATTGCGGCAGTCTGGTTCGACTGCTGCGCGGCCCAGGTGCTGCCTTTAAGGAACGAACCCGCAAAGGCCGAGGTTATATAAGCGGCATTCGACACCTGCACGCACTGGCCCACTTTTTCAGCCACCGTCATGAGCGCGAGGATCGAGTCCGTCTTGGCTTCGATATTGATGGACGTAATGGCGACATCGCCGACATTGTCGGAATAAGTCGTAAGGTTTACGATTTTCGGCGTGTACCCGGTTTTGCCCACTCGCAGCTGGTCGATGGCTGCTATTTTCTTGAGCGTCGGTGACGGCGTGGCCAGTGCTTCTGAAGCTGGTCCAAAGGCGTTCCGGCCCATATACGGCAGGCTCACCGAGGCCGTCTTCGCACCGTCGCTTATCCGTATGACGTAGGTCTGCTGTGTCACTTTCTCGAATTGTGCAAAAGGATTGAGGGAATAGCTGCCCTCGCCAAGCTGTTTGTCAAAGACGCGGGCCACGTGTTTCCCGGCAATGGTGAAAATATCCGCGGTTATTTTACTGCTTCCCTTGCCTACGGAAAAGAGTATTGCGGAACCGCGGAGCATAACGTTAAATGCCGGGACTGATGCGTTTGATGCAGGAAATTGATGGACCGCCGTGACACACGATTTATACATCGGCGGATCGGCAAGGTTCCATTCCGTGGGAGACGGCAGGCAGAAATCACCGTTTGGATTTGAGTAGACATAATCCAGCCGGTTCGCAATGCTGGTGTAATACACCATTGCGTCGGGAACCGGATTGCCGCTGCCGTCAACAGCGCGGCCGGTTACCATGGCGCCGGCAGGGACGCTCAGAAGGGCAACACAAAGTATTGCCTGGATCCATTGCTTCATTTAAAACCTCCCCCTTGAAAAATGAAAAAGTTGAAAAGATTTTGATTTTTGATTGAAAATATCAGTCGATGAAACCTCATGCACGCCAATGATATTTGGCCGTTCTGGTCCAACTAGAAATATAATACTAATTGGAAGATTTTTTAAGTTTTTTTATGACAAAAAGCCTCCTTTTGCGTTGCAAACACCATGAAAAACCCTTTTTATTTTCCCCAACCTTGTATTCCAAACCCATATTGATAAAGAGGATCACCGTATAAAGAATCGCCGGTACCGGTGTTGCACGGCCGGCCTGTGGCGATAAGCCCGCGAATTTTCTGTCGTTCTTGGCCCGTTGCGCCTATATCGTAGGGAAGGTCCCATTGTTCGATTGCGGATTTCGGGTCATTGAGCCCGATCTGGTCTATCGACCGGGGCAGTTGCCACGGCAACCTTCCTCCAGGCGTAAAGTCTCCAAATACGAGCCCCGCAACCGCAGAGCCGCCGCCGTCGCCCAGACGGTACGCCGCAACGAGCGCGTCGGCGCTGTCGCTCGGCCACCCAAGCGCATAGGGCCTCGGCATGATTATCACGACTATCACCGGAATACCTGCATGTTTATAGCTTGTGATGAGTTCGAGATCAGGGAGCGGGATGTCAACGGTGTTCGCGCCCCACGAAGGAATATTGGTATAGTTCTCCTCGCCGATCACGCATACCGCGGCCTTCGCGTTCGTGTGTACTGCCACCGCGGAATCGTACACCGCCCCGGCTTGCACGGCGGCGGCGCGTTTACTTAATGTCAACCAGATGGTGGTGTCATGAAACGAACTGCCCCAGCCGGTATAGCTATTGCCGTCGTTGGCGCGTTCGCCGGCCACGATAAGCGTGTCGCCTGCCGACAGGGTGAGTGGCAGAACGCCGTTGTTCTTGAGCAGGGTCAAGGATGCCTTTGCCGCGTCCCTGGCGAGCTGTGCATGGGCAGGGTCGGTTTGCACCGCGTTGTTCCAGTCGGCGTTGCCGTAGGGATTTTCAAACAGCCCCATTCTGAATTTCACGGACAGGACCCTCGCGCAGGCGGCGTCGATAACACTGTCGGGCACCTGCGACGCGAAGGTCGGGAGGTCAACGTCTCCGGGGCTCGCGCCGGTGAGCACGTCGGCGCCCGCGAGCAGGCAGTCGAGCCATAACGATTTGTCAAGCCATTCGGTGAAGATGGGGCCGTCAAACCGCAGCGAATCGCGCAGGAACCCGAGCATCTGGCGGTTGGTGCTGGCGCCGTTGGTGTTGGTGAAGTAGGCGCTGTTGGTGCCGAGCCCGGCCATGACCGCGGCCGCGCCCGCGGCGAGCGCGGCGCGCCACGGTTTGAGGTGATAGGCGATGGTGACGGTGTCGAACGGGATGTCATCCTGCCCCGCCAGCCAGTGGCCGGGTATGGCAAGGAGCGAGCGCGGGTTGAGCTCCGGGCCGTCGTGGCACGCGGCGACCATGGCCTTTATCATTGCGGCGCCGAAATCGGCGTTCTCGCCGCACCCGTCGCCGATGCGCGCGTACAGCACCTTGGTCCCCACCTCGGCGGTGGGGGAAAAGGTGCCCTTGTACGCCTGGATGAGCTGCTCGTCGCGCTGCATGGCGGCGCATTTGTAAATTATACCCAGGTCGCGCGTGGCCGCCAGCGCCGCCTGCGAGGGGAACGTGGTGGTGTACCCGCTGATGAAGTCGGACGCGGGGACCACCGGGATGCCCCATTTCGCCTGCGCGGCGCGGATCTGCACGGTGTGCAGGTCGCCGATACTGAGCGACGACGACCAGCCTGCGCCGGGATAGTTGAACGCGTTGAAAAACAGCTGCATGGCTTTTTCGGTCTTTGACATGCGCGACAGCAGGTCGCGCACGCGCACGGCCACGGGCAGCCGCCAGTTTTCATACGGCTCGATGGTGCCGTTTTTATTCAGGTCCCTGCACCCGTTGATGACGGCCACGCTGTCGTAGGCCGTGGCCGACGTGTCGATGGTGGGATTATACACGCTGAACGTGCGGAGGGCCGAGGCCTTCCGGTTTCCCGCCCCGTCAACCGACACCACGTACCACCGGTACGTCCACCGGTCGGGGAGCGCCGGCGCGATGATGCTGTCGTCGGGCGTGCCCGCGGCGATCTGTGTGTAATTGTCAAGCAGGCTCGCGCCGGTGTCCGCCCAGTTGTAATCGGTTCTCGAAAGATTGAGATACACATCGTAGCTCACCGCGTTGGTGTCTTTTCCCCACTTGAGCACGGGCTTGCGCGTCGCGGTCACCACGGCGCTGTCGGCGGGGGAGAGGAGGGCGAACACGGTCTTCTCCAAAGTAAAGTTATAGATTCCGGCATAGGAGGAAATCACCGAGCGCGCCCGTGCATATCCCTGCGCCCATACGAGAATGGTGTCCACGGCCGTGCTCCGCCGTGCAAGGTTGCTGGGGATTTTATCTTCATCTAAAAGCGCCAGGCGGCTTTGTCGCGGCGCCTGCCCAGGAAAAGGCGGCGCCTTGAGCACGGTTTTCTGCGATCCCGTCTTGACGCGCACGAAACATACCTGCGCGGTTCCGCGCGGCAGAAAAGCGGTAAGGGCGTAATTTCCCCGGAGAAGCGTCGCATTGACGGCCGCGCTTATCCGCCTGCCCGACAGGGTGAACGTTTCGATGCACACCTGCTCGGCCGCGCCGTAGACGCCGAAGTACAGCGTGTTGTTGACAAATGCCGGAGCCTCAAGCACGGCGTTTTGCGCGCTGCGGGGCAGAGCGGCGAGCTTCTGGATGATTGAATAGGCACCGTTTGCGTCGGTGTGCACCGTGGCCTTTGCGTTCGCAAGGCTGACGCTGGCGCCCGGGATTCCCGTGCCGTTTACGGTCTTTACGGTTCCGGTGAGGTGGATATCCTGGCCAAACGAGGCGAAGCTTGAGCATGAAAGGCAAGCAAAAGCGAGGGCTGCTCTGATCCGAAAGGTCATAATAGCCGCCGGGTTTATATGCGTTCACCACAACGGCGCGTCGGCCCGGCCGGATACTTTCCCGCGGTGGGTCCCCCCCAATGCTCACCGGTCAAGTGAGCAACCCGCTTAGTTGCGAAAGTATCCGGCGTAGCCGGTGCGCGGCCGCGGCAAAAAGCCGGCAGGGCCTTTTCCTGTTTGAAAAGACCCCGCCGTTCGTAAAAGAAAGGAGCCCCCCCTCTTTCTTTCACTTTGTTAAAGAGCGCCGCGCCCCCTGTCTCCCCCCAAAACCCTCAAGGAGACGCGGCGGAAATTTCAATAATCCCCACGCGCGCATTGAACGGAAAAGTTAGAATCCGTCATTTTTCAATCGTAATCCCAACCGTTTTCTGTCCCGGCTTCTGGTTTTCGTATGAAAACAGTATCCAGTCGCTTGACCGCGCCGTCTTTGAAATGTGCATCTCGTCAAGGAAGCCGTTCAGATACTGGATGCCGTTGTACCCGATACTCACCGCGTCGCCGGCATTGTCCCTGGCGGCAGCCGTGTAGGTGCTCGTGATGCCGGTCTCGCTGCTGTCAAGGAAGAACGCGGCCGTTCCCGATGTGCCCGACTCCCAGTTCCACCGGAATACGAGGTAATGCCAGCGGTTGTCGAGCGGCAGGTCCCGGTCCGCGAACGCGTAGCCGTTGCCCTTGCCCGAGAACGACGGCCGCAGTCCGCTCGCGCCGTTGGGCGTGCCGTCGCTGAAGTACAGCTGTTTTTCCCCGCCGTTCTGCACCATGTTCTCCTTGCCCTTGCCGCAGACCACGCCGCCCGCCGCGGCGAGGTTCACCCATGCCGCGATGGTCACGCTGCCGGCGGCCATCTCGGTGACGCCGCTGTTCGTGGAGATCTTGTCGCTGCCGGCAAATGAATGGCCGCAACCCACCACGCCGCTCTGGTCGGTCGAGGAAATCCAGTCGTCGCCGTCCGCGCCGGCGGGGGTTGCGTCTTTGTAAAGCCCGGGCGTGCCCACGCCGCTTTTTTCCTCCTCCAAGTGCCACACGGCGGCGAACCCGTATGCCGTGTCGAACACCGCGTTCGGGTTGGATGCGGACAACGCGGCGGTGTTGCCCCAGAACATTCGCACATATTGCGATGCGCTGTTGCCGTAAATCGTGTCAACGCTTACCCAGACAACGGCCTGCGAAAGCGAAGCGTCCCATCGGGCGGTCTCAAATGCGAGCGGCCTGCCGTTCGCCTTGGTGAAGCGGATGTCCGCGCCGCCCGGCAGGGTCTGACTGAAGTTGAAATTCGACGCGTCGAGCCGCACAAGGAGCGGAAAATGCCCGAGCGCGCCGGTGATGGCCGCTCCCGAAGCGGCGGAGGTGTTTATCGTGATTTTTGCCGAGTGCGGCCACGAATCATAGGGGCTGACGACCATTGTGCCCGGAGAATCGACACCAACATTCGCATAAAGCAAGGAAACGGAACCGGTGCTGTTTGTCATGAACTGCACGGAAGACAGCGTGCATTGCGGCACCGAATCGAACACCACAGCGTCGGTGCCTGCGTAAACCTGCCGGCAGATCGGCGTGCCCTGCACATAGGCGTATCCGGATAGCGCGATGATGCTGTCGGGAAGGGGCAGCACCACGGTCGCGGTTTTTCTGAGCGAGTCGGGCGGGACAACAACGGGCTCCGTTGCCACTTTAATGTTGGTGCGCAAAAGCCGTGCTCCCTGTGCATTATTCACCGCGAACAAATTGTATTCGCCGGCACTGATGTTTTCAAAACGGTAATTTCCGTTCGCGTCCGTGATATGGATAGCAAGGCCGCTGTCGAATGCCGGGTTGTATGTTTGCGGAATAAACGACACCTGCGTGCCGGGATTGCCCTTGCCGTCGGCGGTGACGATGCGGCCGCTCACCTCGGTGTCCGAGCCGCCGCCCGCGAGCATGGGCGTGCAGGCGCACAGCGCGGCGAGGACGAGACCGGCCGCGCCAAAAAGCAGATGAAATACTTTTTTACTTTTTCTTTCCATCAGTGCTTTTACTCACCGGGAACAGGTTAAACGTGAATTGAAACACGCGGTTCTGCTCGTTGTCGAGCCGCGCGATTTCAAGAAGCTCCTTACGGAACTCGCGCGTCTTCATTTTGAACAGCTCGAAGGTCGCCTTGGATATGCTGAACGTGGTAGAGGCGCTCATGCGGTCGCTTCGCGGCACGTTATCGTACGCCTTGAGCGCCATATCGAGCATTTCAGCCTGGAATTTCTCTATGATGAACGCGTCGGGCGCGTCGGGTTTCACTGCAATCACGTTGTCGGTCTGGTGATACAGGCCCTTTTCATCGCGCTCGAGGAACCCGAGACGCTCGAGCAACTCCACGGATTCCTGCGCTTCCTTTGCCGAGATTGGCGGAGTAAGATGCGAGGCGAGAAGACCGTAGTCGTCCTTGAAATCGACCATGGTGACGAGCTCGCGTATGATGCTGTGGTACCATTTACTGTAGAATTCATACCTGTCTTTAGCGACCGTCGTGATGTCGATGGGCCTTCGGCATTCCACGATGCGGCCGTAATACATGGTCTTTTCCGCGATTGTCTTTGCCTGGTTGAAAAACACCAGGTTCTCGAAATAATCGTTTTCCTCTTTGGTGTGGCCGATGGCGCCTGAGATTTTGTCGATGCTTTTTTTGGTGAGGTTTCTTTTGCCTTCAATCACATAATAAAGGAAAGCGGAGGCGTTGATGCCCGCCTTCTTTGAGAAGTAACGGTAGGAGAAATAGCGTTTTGTTGCCTTCTGATCGTTGTAATAATCGCGAAGATAGAGCCGGTAATTTTGATATTCAAAAATATTGACCATGAATACCGGAAAATGAGGTTGTAATTGTTGATTGAAGGGAGTTCTGTGAACAGAATATACGCAATTTATGGTTATTTTACCAGATTTTTATTCAAATTCGGTGAGGTCCGGTGAACGACGGGTATAATTCTTTGCTCATTAATGAGTTAGGCTTTAAAATCATTAGGATTCTCTACATTAATATTAACGGATTATTATAGGGGCCGCTTAAATCAGCGAGCATTCTTGAGCCGGGATGCTACTCCCCGTACAGAACCTCGAGTTGGCCAACGGTAGGATAGCCGCTATATAATTCTCCCTGCGGCCCAAGATACCCTTCCTTGCATCGTACCAGTTTCACCCGCGAGAATTGGCCCTTTGCGTTCGGGATGTTTATCATGAGCGTATCGTGGAGCGCGGGCCTTGGCTGCAGCGAGATCCCGTACGCGGCGTTCTGGTCTTCGCCGGCGTGGTTCGACTCTGCCGGTCGGCGATAGACATCGGAAACGGGGACATCGCAGATTTTCTGCGAGGTGTGCGTCATCTGGGTCTTCCACCTGTTTTTTTCCTTCTTGTAAATTTCGGTTATGATCAGGTCGTTCTTGACGATGTCCTGCCGGTCCCTCACGATTTCCTCATCCATTTCGTATGTGGCGAACGCCATGGTCTCGTCCTCGGCAATAAAGGGCTGAAAGCTGAGGATCGTGCTCTGTTTGACCGGCGTTTCGGAATGAAGGGCGGCTTTTTTCAGTTCAGGCAGGGTCATCTGCACGCCCGCCGACGTGATGCTCAGGTAATTTTTCGTGCATACCCGGGAAAGCGTGCTGGTATCCTTGTTGGACATCGCGTCGATCCGATCCTTGAGCAGCAGCTTGAGGGCGGCCGGGATGTCCTGCTGGCAGAACGCCGGGGGGAAGCAAAAGAATATGCTAAAAGTGATGAGAATGTTAAAGGGATGACGCATGATAGACGTCCTCCTATTCAAGCCGCATCAGCGGACATTTTCCTGTATAAATTCCTTGATTGAACCCCAGAACGCCCTTGGGTCCTTGTCTTCCAAATTATTGTGGCCTCCGTCTTTAATGGTGACAAATTTCTTTTTCACCGTGAGGCTGTTGTAAACCTTTTCCCCCAAGGCATACGGGATGATTTCGTCGGCTGTTCCATGGATGACCAGGCATGGACACGCGAGCTTCCTGCATTTTTCAACATTGTTGAATGCGCCGCCCGCCAAAAAAGAAATATACCCGATTCCGTGCGCCGCGGCATATTCTTTTCCGGTTGACAACGGCGTGACGAGAATGAGTCCCGCAATGTTTTTTCCCATCGCCGTGTTGATCGCCGCGGTTGTCCCTATCGAGCGGCCGCACATGAAGATCTTTTCCGTTTTGTAACCAAGGGAATCCTTCGCGTAGTTGAACGCGGCGGCGCCGTCAAGATAAATGCCTTTTTCGCTCGGCCTGCCGGTGCTTTTTCCATATCCCCGGTAGCCAACCCCGAGCACGCTCACGCCGGAATGCCGCAGCATCCCGAGTTCCGGGATCCTTTGCCCTATGTTGCCTCCATTGCCGTGGAAATATAGCAGGATGTTTTTTGAATCCGGGAAGGGGAGAAAATAGCACTGCAGTTTTACCTCGTTGCCAGTTTTGATGAATACTTCCTTTACATCCGGCGGAAGGCTGGCGGCAGGGATCGTATCGGTGGTATCGGGAAAAAACGCCATGCGATTCACGAGCGGGTCGCAGCCGGACATGAAAAGCAAATATAAGAAACCGGCGATGAAAATCGTTTTTTTGGAGATCAGTTTCATTTATCAATATTTTAGCATTTTATAGAGGGAAATGCAATTATTAGACGAGTTAAATAATTGCCCCGAAGATTATCGCACACCAACCGGGGTATAAAATTCATAACTTCCCAAACCGGTCATTCTCGCGAAAGTATTCTCACAGTACAAGCGCCCGTTTCAACCATTCACCGCACCGCACACGCCGCACTACCCGTCTTCTCATCATACCGCTGATGATATTCCTCCGCCCGGTAGAATTCCGAGGCGGGCGAAATCTCTGTGACGACCGGTCTCTTGAACCGGTGCGTCTTTTCCAGCGCGGCCTTCGAATCCCTTGCCGCCTTTTCCTGTTCCGAAGAGGTGTAGAAAATCACTGAACGGTAATTGTTTCCTATGTCCGGCCCCTGGCGGTTGACCGTCGTTGGGTCGTGGATGCTCCAGAACTTGTTAAGCAGCTCATTGTAGGAAACTTTCTGCGGATCGTAAATGATTTCCGTCACCTCTGCATGGCCGGTCGTGTGCGTGCATACCTGCTCATATGATGGATTTTTAACCGTTCCGCCCATGAATCCGACCGCGGTGGCCTCCACGCCCTTGACTTTTCTGAATTCCTCCTCAACTCCCCAGAAGCACCCTGCGCCGAAAACCGCCTTGTGCAGGCCGTTCGGATTGCTGATCTTTTCATCAGGAACAAAGTGCAGCGCCGCAGAATTCATGCAGTAGCGCAGATGGGTGGGCGCAGGGCCGTCTTCGAACACGTGGCCCAGATGCGCGCCGCACCTTGCGCACAGCACTTCGGTCCGGTGCATGCCGTAGCTGTCGTCGGTTTTTTCAAGGATGTTTTCACTTGCAATGGGCGCGAAGAAGCTCGGCCATCCGGTGTGGGATTCGAATTTTGTCCCCGACGAGAACAGCGGCAGGCCGCAGTCCACGCAAAAGTAAATGCCGTTTTGGTGGTTGTTATACAGTGCGCCGGTAAACGCGCATTCCGTCGCCTGGTGCCGGGTGACATTATACTGGTCGGGCGTTAGAATACGGCGCCATTCAGCATCCGATTTTATCACCCTGTCCGAGCTCACCGGGCCGGTGATCGAGCCGTCGAAAAGAACAAGCCGGACATTGAGAAAGTCCATGGTCGCTCCCTTGTTTGCTGTAGAATTGGTTGAAAAACATTGCACAAAAAAACATGCAACGGATAACAGAAATACTCCCTTTTTCATTGGCAACCCTTCCTTTCGGTTTCCCATTATGTATTCGAGGTGCCATGGCATAAAATTGCCTTCGGCGGATAGTTTTGCCGCGGATGACCGATCGAGATAGTATTTGACAAATGCGATGATTGAAGGTATACTATTTATCAAAGAGCGTTCGTCCTCTGGAAAACATCCTTATGATGATAATTCCCATCAGCACGGACCGCCATGACGGCAGCATCGGTCTAGCTTCGCTGATCATCATCGGCATCTGCCTTCTGGCACACATAGCCGTTGAACTCGACGCCCCGCGCATCGAGCGCCGCGCAAAGGAGGCCGGGAATGCCTATCGGGAGTCGCAATACCAGCTGCAAAACGACCATGCGTTTTCACTGGATTCGGCCGGAGACATCAGTGCCGCTCGAGTGCGAAAGGCGTACGATTCCGGATTTGCGGCACGCATTGATCACGGCGCGGATTCGGTGGCAAACAGCGTGCGCCAGCAGTCCCTGGAATACCGACTCATGTTCACGCCCGCGCATTTCAACATCGTGGCCATCTTAACGGCCATGTTTATGCATGGCGGATGGTGGCACCTCATCGGCAACATGATCTTTTTTTACGTGTGCGGCGTGGCGATGGAGAAATACTGGGGGTTCGGCAGGTTTCTTATCGTGTATCTTTCCTGCGGCCTTGCGGCGTCCCTGTCGTACATGGGGTTCTGCGCGATCGACTGGCAGCGGATGGCCGGCACGCCGTGCCTTGGCGCATCGGGCGCAATCGCGGGGGCAATGGGCGCGTTTTTGGTCACGCATGCAAAAGCGAAAGTAAAGATGCTCTGGTTCATTTTCTGGTGGGGACGCGGGACTTTCAATGTGGTGGCATGGGCATATCTCGGGTTCTGGTTTCTTTCCCAGGTTGTTTTCCTGCTGCTTGACTTAAAGCAGACTTCGGGGGTCGCCTACACCGCGCATGTCGGAGGATTTCTGGCGGGCATGGCGTTCGGCTGGCTTGTCAAAGGCGAAGACGAGGCCTCCCTTGTGCAGCCTGCGCTGGCGGGCAAGGGCGCGGTGCGGCGCGCGGTTTTGCCCAGCCATATGACCGGCGGCGCCTCGTCATTCAACGCAAAGGCGGGAAATCTTTCGCTTATAGATCAGGCCGTGGAACGGGAGGCGCAGGCGATAAGGCGGGAAACGGGGCCACGGGTAGCCCAGAGCGAAACGGATGGGTTTGCGGCCTTGCAGCAGGGCGACCATGCCTCGGCCGCGCGGAGCCTGGCCTGCGCACTTGACAATTATCTTCAGGCGCCGCAG
Source organism: Chitinivibrionales bacterium (assembly GCA_035516255.1). Classification (NCBI taxonomy): domain Bacteria; kingdom Pseudomonadati; phylum Fibrobacterota; class Chitinivibrionia; order Chitinivibrionales; species Chitinivibrionales bacterium. The sequence goes on from DATJAL010000052.1 coordinate 80,807, forward strand.
GAGCACAAGGACGCGATCGCGAGTATACTTGCGAAAATCCTGGAGGCCAAGCCGCCGCTTCCGGTTCCGGCCGCGCAGCTGTACCAGTGGGCAAAGGCGATTTACAAACTGGACCAAAAGGAGCTGGCGCTTTCGTGCCTCGACCGGGCGAGCCTTGACGCATCGAACCCGCATGTCCAGAAAAACAGCATGCTCAACGCGGCGGTCATACGGATACAAACCTACTACCAGCTCGAAACCGCAATCGAGGGCCTAAAAAAATTGCTCTTCATCGAACCTGACGGCATCATTGCGAACCAGGCAAAGCAGTATCTCGCCCAAGCGCAGCAGATGCGCGGGTCGTCAAACTTTTCCATTTCGCACTTCGGAGATCCGGGCGGAATGTAGGCGATCGTCAAGGGAAAAACACCGCACATGTTGCGGGCTCATCGTCCTTATTTTATAAAAAAATTGAGGGGGATTATCGCTTTGTCGTGTCCGCGCCTGTCTTTGCTGCAGCCTCGGCCTTGTCCCGGGCGTCCCGTACCTGCCGCAAGCCGTCGAGCGCGTCGTCGTTCTTGGGATCAAGCGACAACACTTCCATATACTTGTTCACCGCCTCATCGTAGGAACCGAGATTTTGGTACAGCTGTGCGTTTTTAAGGTCTTCCTCGATTTTGGCCTGTTTTTTAGCCGAAGACTGTCCGGTTCCCGCGCTCAGCTTCCTGGCAATGCCTTCAGCGGTCGGGGGAGGAGCGGCTTTTTTCACCGTGTCGGCGACCGGCGCCGGCTTGGGAACCGCGATAACAGGCGCCGGCGCGGTATCGGTCTTGACAACGGGAGCGGGTTTCTCCACGGCCGCAACAGGCGGTTTTACCTGCTCCTGACGGCCGGCCTTCTGCGTGAAAATGAACGTAATTCCAGCCGTGATAATAGCGAGCGGAATAATGATAAAGGAAGCGATCTGAATGATTTTGGCTGCGGATTGTTTTCCCGACTGTTCCGCCGGCGGTTCCTGCCACATCTTTGTGCCGCAATTGGAGCAGAAATTTGCTCCCCGGTGATTTCTGGCGCCGCATCGCCAGCAGAAAAATTCCTCGTCGGGTAAAGGTGCAACTGGATCTTTGGGCATTGGTGGCTGACCTTTTGCCGCAGGCGCCTTGGTCTGGATTTCTTCGATCGCCGCCTGCTCGAATTCCACAATCTCCGGTTCCGGTGCGGGTTTCGGCTCTTCTCGGACAACCTGCTTGACCGGCGCCGGTTTTGGCGCGGCAGGCGCCTGCTTGACAGATGGTGTTTGCGCAGGTGCCGGTTTCGGTGCAACCGGAGCCGCCAGCTTGGCCGGCGGTGTTGCCGCCGGCGCTGGTTTCTGCCCGACCGGTGCGGCCTGCTTGGGCTGAGGCGCGGTCGGCGCGGGCGACGGTTTAGGCTCAACAGGTGATTCTTTCTTGACAGGAGCAGGCGCCGGCTTCGGGGCGGCAGGCGTTGCCTGTTGCGCCGGAGTCGGTGCCGCGGCCGGAGCCGCCTTTACCGCCGGCTCTACTTTCTTAACGGGAGGCGGTGTGGGCGCAGGCGCCGGTTTTGTCGCCTCACGGACTGCGGGTTTGGCGGGCGCGGGCGGCACGGTTTTTTTAGGCTCCGGAACCTCGGAAATGATTTTGGTTTCTTCCCCTTTGTCCAGCAACGCGGTTTTGCGGAAATCAACGGACTTGTCGCCCGAGGCGAGTTCTTCCACCATGGCAAACTGGGACGTGTCGGAGGCGATGACGATGCCCTCCGTCTTCCGCCCGTCTTCCGGCGGCGGCGTTTCGGAAACAAGCTGGTCCTGAATGATCACCTCGGTGCCGGGCGCATCGTCGCCCGCTTCGGGTTCCTTGTAATTCAGATCCGCCTTGGACAGCGGCAGCAGCTCCTTGTTCCGGTCAGCCCATTTCGCCGCCTCGCTGTTGAGCGGGTTGGTGGTGTCGTATTTCTGGAACGCGATCATTCTGCCGAGCTGCACGATGAGGTCGGGAAGCGTCGCGCTGCCGCCCCAGATTCCTTTAATGTCAATTATCTCCGGCGCGATGTTGGGATGGAAAATGGGGGTGACGCGCGTGCACACCGGCTCGGCCTCGGGATATTTTTCAGGGAGCACGATCTCCACCACGTGCTCGTTTTTCGTTTCGATGGTGTTCTTGACCTTTTGCAGCCCGTCGATGCGGTACATGATGTGGTATTTGTCTGGCGGGGAGCCGAAGGTCTCCTTGACGGAAATGAACGGGTGCGACTTGAAGAGCCTGGAAACAAGCGTGAAATCGGACCGGAGCTGCTCGCCCCTGTCCAGTTTGCTCCTGCCGGAAGATGGCTGCTTTTTTTTGAAATTGAACATGTCGATGATCCCCGTTGGAGAACCCGTATTTGTCCTTACCATGAAATTATATTCTTCCGGAATCTATTTGTCAAAATGTTTGCTTTTTAGATGCTGAAAGCGATATTTTTTCCTGTACGGAGTGAAGAAAGGCTGGCTTTCGTACGAACCTCACCATCGTGACCATACCGCTGCTTGCGGACAATTATGCCTGGATCCTCCACGACGGCACTTCCGCGATCGTGGTCGATCCCGGGCAGGCCGAGCCGGTGGTCCGGTTTCTCGGCCGTGCAAAGATCAGCCTGACGCACATCCTGTGCTCGCACCATCACACCGACCACTGCGCCGGGGTTGACGAACTCAAACGCCAGTACAACCCTGCGGTGGTGGGCCCGGACGACGAGCGCATGCCCTTTGTCACCGACAGGGTTCGCGACGAACAAACGAGGAACATTCTGGGCCAGGAGATGATGGTCATCGCGACACCGGGGCATACCATCACCCATGTTGTGTATTATTTCCCCAGCATCCGGGCGGTGTTTACCGGCGACACGCTGTTTTCTGCGGGCTGCGGCCGCATCCTCGAGGGAACGCCCTCCGACATGCTGCAGTCGCTGATCAAATGCGCCTATCTCGAAGACCTCGCCTCGATCTACTGCGGCCACGAATACACCGAGGAGAACCTTCTTTTCGCGACCACCGTGGAACCTGACAACAAGGACGTGTGGCAGCGTCTCTCGGATGTGGAGTTCATGGCGCGCCGCGGTATTCCCACGGTCCCGTCGCCCCTTATCACGGAGCGTTCGATCAATCCGTTTCTCCGCACCGGAAGCCCCAGCCTGCGCAAGAAGCTCGGCATGGAAAAGGCCACGGCGATAGAGGTGTTCGCGGAGCTGAGAAAAAGAAAAGACGGATTCTGAGATTCTTTGTTTTCCATATTCATAAAATGTCTGGGCGTTCCCTCGCTGTGGAGGGGCGGTTCGCGAACCGCCCCTCCACAGCGAGGTCGGCCGTCCTTCCAGTCCACCCCTTCGGGTGCTTCTCCCTCGTCAGGGATTTCCAAGGGTCACAAGGGTCGTCGTCCTTCGGCTCGGGCCGCCACGGGCGCGAGGCCGCTTCGCGGGGCGCCGGGCGGCACCGCGCTCCAGCGCGGCCTCCAGTCCTGCCTAACGCGGCGGCAGAGTTCTGATGCGTCAACATGCTAAAGTAGCGCCGATCGGACGATAATACATCATGTGACGATAATTTTGTCCTGTCTGCTGGTATTCAAAAGAATTTGAAAAATTAAAACACGATCGACATCACCCTCTAGACCTTTGAGCCGGGGGAATTAGCGGTATGCAGGTGAGGAATTTTATCATCGCTCTTATGGTTCAATAATGGCTGAAGAAAACAGATCATACATCGACCCAGATATCCGAATCTTTGATCGTCACCTTGAACGTCTTCAAATCATATGTCTTTATCTTCTCCGCCATCTCTTCCTTGTGCTCGAAAAAATACCTGAACTTTTCCGGCAATCCTTCCGGCTCAGACTTGATGAATGCCTTCTTGAGCATTTTTCCGGTGCGGATATCAAATTGCGCGTAATGCATGGGGCAGGTGAGGATATGCCCGCGCAACGTTCCCATCTCGCACGGCGCGTTCATGTGTCCGCAGCGGCGCTCCGCAGCATAGAATTTTCCCTCGACGTTGCCGATGAGGATTTCTTTTCCGTCAACTTCAAACGCCTTGACTCCGCCTTGAGCAATATCGTTCGCTGATGCGATCTTTTTTTTCATGCGAGCTGTCCTTAATCATTTTAATTATCTTTTCACTCTTTACTCTTCACCATTCACACTTCACTCTATTTTTCTCTGTGTCTCTGAGGCGTTTTTTTTATTTTACCGCCGACGCCGGAATCTGTTTCAGCTTGTCCGGATCGGTCACGTCCTTGTGCACGTACAGGCCGCACCAGCACCGCCTCATGGCGTCGTAATGCTTCCGGTGAAACGGGATGCAGGGGCACACGATTTTCATGTCATGCTCCCGGTTTCTCGTGATCGCCTGGCACGGGCAGAACGGTATTCCGTGCTTTTCCTCGAGTCTGGCCTCCTGTTCAAGGCAGAAATCGACGAGCTCCTTGTCGGGTGAGAATTTGTACCCCAGCGCGTCAACGATGGGCCCGAAAAGGAATTTGAGGCCTTTTGCGCGGGACTTAACGGTCATTTTTTCTTTCCCAGAAGACGGGCATACTCGTCGGGATCGTACCCGCACACGCCGGAATTTCCGATGATGGCGAACGGGAACTCCCCGGTGCCGCCGAACGTGTTCACCTCGTCCATGATGGCCTCCTGCTCCTCTTCGGAGACCAGGTCGTAATCAACGACTTCAAAGGGGATCTTGTTCTTGGTGAAGTACGCCTTTGCCTTCCTGCACCACGGACAGGTGCTCAGGGTGTAGAGTTTCACTGTTTTTTTCATGGAATGTCCCGGTTAAAGGTCTATTGAAACATCGCCGTTTTCCGATTTGAGCGGATACGTTTGCAAACCGATTTCTTTTGCCTCGGTGAAACGTCCGGTAGCCAGGTCGAATTTCCAGTCGTGGCAGGGGCACTGGATCGTTTCGCCTTCCACGACCGCGCCGCCGAGCGAGCAGCCCATGTGCGGACAGTTTGACGAAAGCGAAAAAAGCCCTCCGTCCTTTTTGAAAATAAGGGCGGCGACGCCCCTTGGGTAAATCCGGTGAATGCGGTTGTCGCTGAGTTCGGTTTCTTTGATGGCAAAGGTCCACATGAAAACAATTCACGGTTGAAGAGATTGGATGATTAATTAAAATTATATGGTCGATGGCGGAAGGTCAAACAAATGAGGGATGACCGTTGGCGAATAAACCGTTCTCCATTCAGTGATTCGTATCCAATCATTATGCAAAGACCTATTTTTACCCCATGAAACGCTCCGGCACCGCAGACCTTCCCCTGCACGGCGGCCATGTGCCCGAATGGCTGCATTCGCGCATGACGCAGCTTGGCCGCGAAATCATCCGTGCGCTCGTGCACGAGTGCGGGGCGGCAGAGGTGCTCACGCGGCTTTCCGACCCGTTCTGGTTCCAGGCGCTCGGCAGCGTGATGGGCATGGACTGGCACTCTTCGGGCGTCACCACGTCGGTGATGGGAGCGCTCAAGGCCGGCGTCAATCCGCTGTTCAACGAGCTCGGCCTTTACATCTGCGGCGGCAGGGGAAAACACTCGCTCAAGACGCCGCAGGAGCTTTTGGAATTTTCCAACCGCACCGGCTGCAACGGCGTCGCGCTTGTAAAGGCCTCCAAACTGAGCGCGAAGGTCGACAACACCTGCGTGCTTGACGGCTTCAGCCTATACCTCCATTCCTTCGTGGTTTCCAAAACAGGGGAGTGGGCCGTGGTCCAGCAGGGCATGAACACGAAAACGAAAATGGCGCGGCGCTACCACTGGCATTCGGCAACGGTGAAATCTTTTGTTGACGATCCACACTCGGCGATTGTCGGCGAAAACATGGGCCGGATCATGAACCTGAGCGATTCGCGCGCGGGAAAAAACAGAACGGGCATCGTGGAGTTCCTGTCAACGCACCCGGACAGGCAGCAGCGGGAGCTGCGGCGGCTCGTCATGGACCCCGGGCATGAGGTCCTGCCCCGCCATGTTGACTCGAAGCGGCTCGGCGCGGTGCTCGCGCTCGCGTATGAAAAGCAGCCCCGCGAATTCGTTGACGCGCTGCTTCTGCCCGGCGTGGGGCCGCGCACCGTGCAGTCGCTCGCGCTGGTAAGCGAGGTGATCTGGGGCGGGCCGAGCCGATTCAGCGACCCGGCGCGCTTCGCGTTCGCGCACGGCGGCAAGGACGGCCATCCGCACCCGGTGCCGCTCATGGTGTACGACGAGAGCATTGCGGTGCTGCGCAGCGCAATTGACCGAGCGAAAATAGACCGCAGCGACAAGCTGCGGAGTATCGAGGCGCTCGGCCGACTGGCGCGGCTCATCGAGCGGCGCTGCGACCCATTCGCGGATGTCAATAAAGTGATACGGTATGAGCGCGAGCACTCTCATGAATTCGGCGGAATGACCGTTTACGGAAAGGCGAAACGGCCGGAGAAATCTCCCGCGGTTCAGCAGTTGTCCCTGTTTGATCCCGCCACGGAAAACCTGTCCCGAACTTCCTGACCCACGCGCGCCGGCCTGCCTGTTTTAGCGTCCAGCGGGCACCACAGTGTGCGCGCACGCGCGAGGACCTTGCGGTCGGCGGCCCGCAGAATTTCGGTAAAGCGTTCGAACGTGGTGTTGGTGGCGGTTCCCACCCAGGTAACGGCGATGATCGAGTCTTCGGCACGGGCCGAACGCTTGTAATCTATTTCGTGGCGCACCACGACCCAGGTAATGTTCTCCTGCTCGTTTTTTGAGGCAAGGGTGCGCCAGTGCGCCACGGCCGCATCCTGCACCCAGCGCAGATACACCACGTTGTTCACGCGGCCCTGCACGTCGATGTCGGCGGGAGAGATGGCGATGGAAAGCTCGAATTCGCCGTGCGTTTCCATAATTCTTCAGTGGAATTTTTTAGATTGCTGTTGAAATGTCCATCCCATGTTCAGCGAGTGTTTCCAAGCACACCTTTCGCACGCTTTCCGGGACGTTTTCATTCACCGATTTCAAGACGTCTGCGGTTTCAACTTTTCCCGACGATCGTTCTATCGCGTTTTTCTCGCATGCGCTGATGATCTTGCCGAGCGCCCGTTTCCGCACGAACGGCGGTATGAGGGTGACGCTGGCGCACAGCGCCTTCCACACCGGCTCGTCCCATTCCATGCTTCTGAGGCTCGGCATGGGTCAGCCCTTTGCCCTGGTTTCTTCTTCTGTAAACCAGCAGGTGGGGTCTTCCGCCATCATGTCGCCGGTTTTTTCGTACGCCTTGCAGCGCGCGCCCGCGCAGGTGAGCTTGTAGGAGCATTTCCCGCATTTGCCCTTGAGAAGGTCCCTGTTGCGCAGGGTTGCTAAGAGGGGCGAATGGTTCCAGATGTCCTTGAGGCTTTTCTCCCTGACGTTGCCGAGTTTCACCTGAAGCACCATGCAGGGGATCACGTCGCCGTTCGGCAGTATGGTGATGTACCGCGTGCCCGCGGCGCAGCAGCTCCGCACGAATTTCAAAAGGATCTCGTCCTCGGGCACTGTTTTTTCCACCATCACCCAGTATTGGGGAAGTGCTATCACTCTGTAAATCATGTCGTTCTGGCGCTGGCGTTCGATGACCGTTTCTATCAGCTGCCTGCGCTGTTCCGTGTCGAGTTCATGGTCGGTCTTCCCCTTGCCCCTGCCGGTCGGCACGTAATCAAAAATTTCGACCGCATCGCTTTTGTTCTGTTTTGCAAGGGCGATGATGTCTCCCAATTGACGGCAGTTTCCGGCGTGGAGCAGCGGCGCAAACTGGAACGCCAGGCCCGCGGCGGCGCAGTTTTTCGCGCCCTCAATGGTTTTACTCCACGCCCCTTCAACCCCGCGCCATGAATCGTGGGTGCGTGCGTCGGCGCCATCGAGACTGATCGCCACTCCCCTGCACCCGGCCTGCTTGAGCCGTGCCGCAAACTCCGCGGTGATGCCCATGCCGTGGGAGCCCGCCACCGTCCTAAGCCCTTGCTTCGCGGCGTACTTGATAAGATCGACGAAGTCGGGCCGCAGCGTTGGTTCGCCTCCGTCAAGGATCACGATCCTCGCGCCCAACCCCGCGATGTCGTCGATGACGCGTGCGGCCTCATCAAAGGTCAATTCCTGCGGGTCCTTATCTTTCGAGTCGGAATAGCAGTGGGGACATTTGAGGTCGCACTGGCGTGTGATGCCGAAACTGACTAGAATGGGTGAGGGGACATTTTTATGGACTTGTTTTGGATGATTCATGTGCGGCTCGCTTTTTCCTGATCTGTGGGTCATCAGCATTTCATTTCTGCAGCATCACTTGGACCTGCGGTGGCGCGGCAAGATGCTTTTTCACCGTGCACGATTCTGCCGCCCTTACCACCGCATCTTTGTATTTATCAGGAAAACCAGCGGGCAAGGATAGGGTAATCACTATTTTTTCAACAAAATGCGTCGTGTCGTTTCTTACAACGGTCTGCGACATTTTTATTCCCTCAACCGGAATATCGCGCGCATTGCAAAATGCGACGACGAAATACCCGGCGCAGGTGCCGAGCGACGCGAGGAACAATTCAAACGGCGCGGGCGCGCTGTTTTCCCCGCCGTCGGAAACCGGCTGGTCGGTCGCGATGGTGAAGTCGCGCATGCCGATGGTGACCTTAGTGCCGCCGGCAAGGGAAATTGGGTAAGTTGTTTCCATTGGAAATCTCTGGGGTTTGCAGCTTAATTATAATTTATTTAAAACGATTTGTTTCATAAAAGTCAGTATTCTCAAACGTGCTGTTTACAAAGTCATAAGTTGCGCATGCCCAGTGATCAACTTTACTCGAATCTCCAACTGGAATGCATGAGGAACCGCCAATTCTTCCAATTTTTATCGATGTCAGTTTTGTATTGACCCAAATTACATAATCCATTTGCATCTGAACGCATTCTTTATCTTCCGGATGGCTTGCAACTGCTGCTGCAACGCTTGCAACGACAGTGAGCGGCATAGCAGCGGAAAAAATCATGGGTGCGTTTGAACTCGCACCGATGTGGCTGTTTAACATAAGATTACTCATAAAAAGGATATAGTCTGGTTTTTCTCCATCAAAGATGATTCTTTGACCAGGATCAGGAACCAGAATATAATCTTTTGGCCCAGGAGTAAGTCCTCCAAATGAGCGAGACCTTGGCGTTCCAGGAAGAATTTGCCCCGTGGTCCTTACTTTTTCATTAGGAAAATAAGAAAAGATATTTCTGAATTTAGTGAGATTTCGCATATCTTGCGTCAAGCCAGTATCTATCGCTGTCCAGATTCGGTCTGCTTGCCCGGTATCTACAGGATGATTGTGGTAATAGGCCGTTAATTTTTGAGAAATACAAATGATGGCAATTGATTGTGAAGTAATACTTATTTCTTTTATTTCTCTATCATCGGTATAATCTTCAGCTGGTAACTTCTCAAAGCTGGCGCAATGTAAAAATAGAAAACCGTTGTTAGAAAACACGTTGTCAAAAAATAATGAAACATAGCCTTCGCACTGTCCTTAGAAAGAGATAAAATATTAATAATTGCATGGTTTTAATAATTCGCTTACTGATAAAATACCGTTTTATCGTTTCATCCGCAATGTGGACGGTTTTATATCCGTAGTATCATCGTAGTTTTGGCGCTTTTTTTAACAGTTAAATTTTTCAGATGTATTTTATGCATAACGATGAAAAGAAAAGGAGCGATTTTGTGAAACAAAAAGAATCCATTTCCCGTCGCGATTTCCTTTCCTCTGCTACTGGCGCCACCGCCGGCATCCTTGCCTCGTCCGCCGTTTCCGCCTTCGGTGACGAAATCAAAGGCGGCTGGACCAACGGCAAGCGGATCAATCCTTCCATCGATAACCTCCGCGTGGTGTGCTGTATCGATCCCGCGATGATGAAGTCGGATCCGAAGTCATGGGACATCGTGTCGCAGAACGAACCCGTCGACCACGAAAAAGTGCTCCGTACCATGGACGCGATGGCATGCGCACTTGCGCAGAAAAACTCGGCGCACGAGGCGTGGGGGAGCATTTTCCGCAAGCCCGCGTCAAAGGAATGGCAGGACGTCACGGTGGCGATCAAACCGAATTGCTTTATGCCCAACAACCCTCGCGTTGCGGTCATCGACGCGGTGTGCAAGGCGCTCATCGGCCTGGGCGTGCAGCCGGCCAAGATCATCATTTATGACGGCTGCGGCGGCGCAAAGGAGAAGTTCGGCGGTTTTGCAGGCACCAAGCTTCCCGCCGGCGTGGTGATGAGCAACAAAAACGACGTGCTCGGCGGCACGATCGACGCTCCTGTTCCCGCGCCGCATGCGGGCCATTTCAAGTGCTCGGCGGCGATCGCGAAAGGCTCCATCGACATCCTGGTCAACATCGCGGTGAACAGGGGCCACCACCTTGCGGGCACTTCCATGACCATGAAAAACCACGCGGGCACGTTCGAGGCCATGCCGATTCATCTGGGCGGAGGGCTCAATTATATCATCGCGTTTAACAAATCGGAGGCGATCCTCGGCGGGGAACCGGTGCGCCAGCAGCTCTGCGTCGTTGATTCGCTGTGGGCGCAGACCAAGGGCCCCATGGGCGCGCCCAACAAGCGGCCCGGCGCACTCGTGATGGGGACTCTTTCACCCGCGGTCGATTATATCACGGCGCGCCGCATCCGCGAGCCGCTCATGGGATGCACCCATCCGCCGGAACTCGGCCGCCTCATGTCGGATTTCGGGTATTCGGACCTTGAAAAGCTTGATTTTGTCAAGGTCGAGCCGGTGAAAGGGTGATCGTTGAAAGCATACGGACAGAATTTTTCCGGATTATTGATGTACGGTCAAAACAACATTCGTCGCTGAGAGGTTCAGTCATGAGAAAACTGCAATCATGCCTCCTGTTGTATGTGGCCCTTCATCTAGCAGCGTCCGCCATTTACGCAGGGGAAAAACCGGACTCCGCCAAGTTCGTTGCTTTCCGGTCCTCGGTCAGCGCTTGTGCCGGATGGACCGAGCAGAAGGACCAATACCGGTATTTTGTCCCGCATGGCCTGTACGACATCATCGACGGGGGAGCGGATGAATACATCAAGATGGGCATGGTCGACGGCATCGTGGTGAAGCTTGACAGCGCCGGAAAGAAGACCGCGGAGTTATATATCGAGGATTTCAACAAACCCGGCGGCGCGCAGGGAATGGTCAACCACCGGCAGGCGACCGCTTCCGAGCCGAAACCGCTGGCGGGGCTTGCGGCGCTGGGCGCTTTTTATGATGAGGTCATCGGCGGGTGCGAGGTGTGTTGTTACAGCGGGACGTTTTACTTTGAGATGAACTTGACCGGATACGACAAGCTGGACCCCGCCTTGAAGGACGCGCGGGCGCTTGTCGCGGCCCTCACCGCAAAGAAGAAAGAAAAAGGGAAGTAGTCGTTTGTTTGGCAGGACTTTGCTTCATTCGGTACGTTTTTCGTAACGGGTTTTATTTTACATTCACCGCCGCGACGTTGCTTGACGTCATAGAATTGTTTTCACCGCCCAGCGAAACCCTCACGACGTAGACTCCCGGGCTTAATCCATTGACAGGACAGACATACTCGTTCCCGCCGTGCGGAGCAATTTGCCGGCGCTTCATCACCGCTTGTCCAAGCGAGTTAAAAAGCGAAATCTCAGCCGATGCTTTGGCGCCTTCCACAAAATAGCCGACATGCAATCCATTTTGGAAATGAACGGCCAAGAATTTATTGGCGTTTACGGATGATACCGCTTGCCGCTTGACATCCGACGCCGGCAGCGTATCCGGGAACCCGCTATTGTGTCCGAACGTCACCTTGAAGGTGGACGGCGCGTCGTTTTTGTATGCGAGCTGGCCGGGAACCCGGTTGACAAGAGCGTTGGAATCGAAATACGCCGAGCCAACGGCGCCGGGCTGCACATAGATTGCGGTCTGCGCCGGGTGGTCTATGATGTTGCCGGGCCTAACGTTCATCACCACGCTGTCGCTTCCGATCAGCATGCCGTAGAACTGCGCGTCCCTGATGGTGTTGTCCGCGATGGTCACGTTCACGAATTTGGCGCCGGGTGAGGCGTTGATTGCCATGCCGGCCGGGTCGCGCCTGCCGCCGCAGCGCAGCACCACGTTGCCGGTGACCACGCAAGAGTCAAGGTTGTTCCCATCGGAACCGAACACGCCGATGTAAATGCCGGACTCCTTGACGTCGTCCATGATAAGGTTGTTTTCCGCGCGCACGTTTTTACCGCCCGCGATGCGCAGGCCGTTGGCCCACCACATGGCCACCGTGGTGTTGTTGCGCAGCGTGGCGCCGTTGATTTCCTGGGATGAGGACACCGAATAAACAGTGGCGCCGTCGTCGCCGCAGCCGCGAGTGAAGTTGTTCTGGGCCAGGAGGTTGGTCCCCACGTTGTTGCCGGCGGAGCCGTTATTGAGGTTGAGGCCGTCGCCCCAGCATATTGACGAACGGCAATTCTGGATGGTGCCGTTGGTGCCGCAGGCCCAGAAACCGGCCCAGCAGCCGTGGATGGCCCATACCCGGTCGATGAGCCAGTTGGTTCCCGCGATGTTCACTCCGCCCATGCCCTGGTCGCGCTGCACGGTCACGGCGTCCACGCAGAAGTCCTGCAGCGTGCACGACACGGCCTGGATCTGGCCCATGGTGAAGTACAGCGTGGTGTACCACATTCCCGCGCCCGCTATGGTGACGCCGTTCGGGCTGAAGTTCGAGTTGAAGTAGTATGTTCCGGCGGGGACCCAAACGGTCTTGCCCTGCGATTTCGCCGCAGAGCAGCAGTTGTTGAAAGCCGTGTTGACATTTGCGGTGTCGGTCCCGGTCGCGCCGTAATCCGCCACCGACAGCGAGTTTGCCGGACGGGGCTTGGGCGCGGCGCTCTCGAGGTCGATGCAATCGATGTAATAAAACGCCGCAATGTTCGCGGCATCTTTTTTGAGCATGATGGTTGAACCCTTTGCGATTGCCGCGCCCTGGATGTGCACGCGCGCCTCGTCGTAGAACACATGCGGCCCGCCCGTTGCAGGGTTCTGGTCCATGCCGTTGTTGTTGCCGTTGGTGCCGTCGTACACCCAGGTCTGGCGCGACGTGAGCGGGACCGCCTGGCGAAGCGCGCCGTCAACGTACAGGTCAAGTGTCGCGTCGATCCCGCCGCCGGCCGGCGCGTCGGGGATGCTTTCGCGTATGACAAGCGTGTTGGCGCTGTCCACCGGGTTTGTCCAGGAGACCGATTCGCCGGTTGCGTTCAATTCAACGAATGCCCTTCCCGAGGCTTCGAGTTCCGGGCTTGACAGCGCGTTGGCCGGGATGGTCTGCAAAGCGCGGACGGCCGCCCCGCCGGAAAGCGTCCCCGCTTCTGCTTCGAGCGTAGTGAACGGCGTGGTGGCGCCAATGGTCTGGGCGGTGGCAAATTGAGAGTTCAGGAAAAGAAAAAATGATATGATAATCGGAAAGTTGGATACCTGTTTGAAGTGAGGGATTGAAAGCATCGTACTTTCTCCGGCTTTTGATTATTTCTTGAAATGGATCTGTAATCTATGAATAATAATAATTACCGGTGGTAGCGAAAGAAGGGAGATTGACATTACTCTGTTTAGGAAAGCTATATATAATTAAATTGAGCGCGAAGAAGGATTATTCTATCTGGTGCTCAATTTTTGAAGAGTCAACGTTAAACTTCCAGCTCTCAATTTTATTCCTTTGTCGCTTCCTTGAACTTTTTCACGCTGTCTGACAGCAGACGAATCATCCTCGGTTTGTTCTTCAGGTTATCCTCAATAATTTTCACCAGCGCGCTTCCCACGATCGCCCCGTCCGCGCCTGCCGCCTTCATGCGTTGCACATGCCCCGGCGTTGAAATCCCGAACCCCGCGCACAGCGGTTTATCGGTGACGCCGCGGAGTCGGGCGAGCGTTTTGTCAACCGTGACATTGATTTTTTTCTGAACGCCGGTGGGGCCGAGCCGCGAAACTACATACACGAACCCGGAAACGTGTTTGCAGATATACCGCATGCGCTCGGCCGGGGTGAGCTCCGAGACGATGTAAACGGTCTTGAGTCCGCGCTTTCTCATTGAGGACGCGAGGCCAACCGATTCTTCGGGGGGCATGTCTGCAACAAGCAGGCTGTCTATTCCCGCGTCCGCCGCGCGTTTACAGAAAACATCGTAGCCGAGGTGACGGGCCGAATTCGCGTACATCAGGATTCCTATGGGACAATCGGCGTAGGAACGGATCTTTTCAACGAGCTTGAAAAACGACGCGTGCACAAGCCCGCAATTGATGGATCGTATCGCGGCGCGCTGATTGATAGGGCCGTCTGCTACGGGATCGGAAAAAGGATACCCGATTTCAAGGACATCGGCGCCGCCGTCGATGTATGCCTTGAAAATCGCCTCGCTGGTTTTCAGGTCGGGGTCACCCGCAACAGCAAACGGGATAAAGGCGATTTGCCCTTTCCGCTTCAATGCCGCAAATGTCTTCTGATAACGATTCATGTGATTATTGGATTTCCACGTTATTGTTTTTCCCTCTTATACCTTCATCCCCAAATAATCCGCCACATGGAATATGTCTTTGTCCCCCCGTCCCGACAGATTGACAATCATGATCTTTTCTTTTCCCATCTTCGGCGCTTGTTTCATCGCATAGGCAAACGCATGCGCCGACTCCAGCGCCGGAATGATGCCCTCGCATTCGCAGAGCATGCGGAACGCGGCAACCGCCTGCTTGTCGGTAGCATACGTATATTTCGCCCGGCCGCTGGTATACAAATGGGAATGCTGCGGTCCCACGCCCGAATAGTCGAGCCCCGCGGAAACCGAATGCGTGACGGCGATCTGGCCGTTTGCGTCCTGCAGCACGTAGGAAAGCGAGCCGTGCAATACGCCGGGACGCGACAGTTTTGTCGGCGTGAGCCGAGTGGCGTGCTTGTTCGTGGCAAGGCCGAACCCTCCGGCCTCCACGCCGGTGAGCTTCACCTGCTTGTCTTTCAGGAACGTCGAGAAGATTCCTATGGCGTTCGAGCCGCCTCCAACGCATGCGACGATTTCGTCGGGAAGCCTTCCGGCCTGGGCTATTATCTGCCGCCGCGTTTCCTTGCCGATCACGCTTTGAAAGTCCCGCACGATGGTCGGGAACGGGTGGGGCCCGAGCGCGGAGCCGAATACATAATGCGTGTTCGGGCAGGAAAGCGTCCAGTCGCGCAGGGCCTCGTTCACCGCGTCCTTGAGCGTCTTGTTGCCGCTTTCCACCGGGACCACCGTTGCGCCGAGCAGGTCCATGCGGAACACGTTGGGCCGCTGTCGCGCCATGTCAACCGTGCCCATGTAAATGTCGCACGAAAGGCCGAGGAGCGCGGCGGCCGTGGCCGTGGCGACGCCGTGCTGGCCCGCGCCGGTCTCCGCGATAACGCGCGTCTTTCCCATGTATGTTCCGAGAAGCGACTGGCCCAGGGAATTGGTGATCTTATGCGCGCCGGTATGGTTGAGGTCTTCGCGTTTTATGTAGATCTTCGCGCCGCCGAGACGTTTCGTGAGACTTTTCGCAAAGTAAAGCGGCGTGGGGCGGCCGCAATAGTCATGGAGAAGCGAGTGGAATTCGTTTATAAATGCCTTGTCGCGTTTCGCGGTATTGTACGCCTTTTCGATGGCCGCGAGCGCGGGCATAAGGGTTTCCGGCGCATACTGGCCGCCGAACGATCCGAAATATCCTTTGGTCTTCATAGTTGATTCATCAATCCGAAAAATTCTTTTTTATTTGATGATTTTAAACAAACGGTCGATTCTGAAATAAGATTTCCCTTCCACGCTTTTTCCAAAACTCCACAGAACACAAATAATTCTTCCCTTGACAGATGATGAAACCACCGGCCCGAAATAGCGCGAATCGAATCCCTTCTGCCAATCATCGGCAATAAGGAATATACCTGTTTTTTTAAAGGTGTAATCGTACATTCTCGCCCCGTTTCTCTCGAGGGCGAAACACAACTGCACGTTTTTGCCGTTGTTTGATTTGACAAGATAATCGCGCATCCTGTCCCAGAAAAACCAGTCGTACTCGAATTTTGCGGGCACGGAATCGAGCCGGCCCTTGTAGAGATAAAAGTCCTTGACGACAAAGCTGTCCGCCGGCGTCCCGTCGAAGAACACCGCCGGTTTCATCCGAAAAATATCGCCTGGATTTTCCTGGTGAATGAGCGAAGCGGCAAAGAAAAAGTCCCGCAGGGAAAGCGAATCTAGGGAAACTGTGGCGCCCTTTCGCGGCAAACAATACGCCGGCATTGAATCGCGGGGCGAATAGTCGGGCGGCAGCAGTTCCTCAAACGGCGACTTTGACGAAAACGCCGAAGTATGCCGGTTGAGGATGAGGCATTTGCCGGAGCTTATCACGATGCTGTCGCCCGAGACCGCGGCGACGCGCAGGCACGACGGCTTTCGGCCCGTCTGCGGGTTGGCGAATACCACTGGGCTTTTACGAAGCGGAACCAAAAAAACATTAAACGGCCAGACGTGAAGTGTTTTGAATACCACGACGCGGTCGCCGTCTTTGATGGCGGGATCCATCTGGTCGGTGCGGACCGGGAACGTGTCGAGCAGGAAAAACTTTATCGCGAGCGCGACCAGCGCAACGAGAAAGGTGAACTTGACAATGCGGTAAACTGCGACGCGGCCGTCCACCGGCGCTGCAGAATTGTAGGCCATGGTCACTCCCGGCTCAGAATGGCAAGAAAGGCTTCCTGCGGGATTTCCACGTTGCCCACCTGTTTCATGCGCTTCTTTCCCTCTTTCTGCTTTTCGAGCAGCTTGCGCTTGCGCGTGATGTCGCCGCCGTAGCATTTGGCGGTCACGTCCTTTCGGAACGCCTTCACCGTGGTGCGCGCGATCACGCGGCCGGCAATGGCCGCCTGGATCGCCACCTCGTACTGCTGGCGCGGGATGAGCTCCTTGAGCTTGGAGGTGATCATCTGGCCGTAGGCGTAGGTGTGGTCCTTGTGGATGATGGTGGAGAAGGCGTCCACGGGCGCGCCGTTGATGAGGATGTCGAGCTTGACAAGATCATTCTCCGCAAACGAATCGAACTCGTAGTCCATGGAAGCATAGCCCTTCGAGATGCTCTTGAGCTTGTCGAAAAAATCGATGATGATCTCCGACAGGGGCATTTTGTAATGCATGCACACGCGGGTGGGCTCGAGGTATTCCATGGTGCCCATGACGCCGCGTTTTTCCTCGCACAGCTTCATGATGGCGCCGACGAACTCGGTGGGCGTGATGATTTGCACCTTGTCAACCGGCTCCGCGACGGTCTCCACGTAATTGGGCGGCGGGAGCTTTGCCGGGCTCTCGATGAAAATCTCCTCCTTGTTTCTCGTGAGCACCTTGTACCGCACGTTTGGCACCGTGGTGATGATGTTGACGTTGTACTCGCGGAACAGCCGCTCTTGCACCACCTCCATGTGGAGGAGGCCGAGGAACCCTGCGCGGAAGCCGAACCCCAGCGCCGTTGAGGTCTCGGGCTCGTAGTAGAGCGACGAGTCGTTGAGCTTGAGCTTCTCCAGCGACGAGCGCAGGTTCTCGTAGTCGTCCTTGTCAACCGGATACAGGCCCGAAAACACCATGGGCTTCACTTCCTTGTACCCGGCGACCGGCTCTTCGGCGCCGTTGTTCTTGCTCGTGATGGTGTCGCCGATTTTTATGTCCGATACGGTCTTGACATTTGCGATAACATAGCCCACCTGGCCCGGCGTGAGCGCGTCCTCGGGCATCCTGCCCAGCCTGAAATATCCCACCTCCATCACCTCGTGCTCGCTGCCCGTGTTGAAGAACCGCACCATGTCGCGCGCCTTCATGGCGCCGTCGAACACCCGAACGTAGGCCACCGCGCCGCGGAACGAATCGAACTTCGAATCGAAGATGAGCGCCTTGAGCGGCGTGTCGGCATTGCCCTCGGGCGGCGGCACGCGCTCAACGATGCGCTCCAAAATGGCGGGAACGCCTTCGCCCGATTTCGCGCTGCATCTGAGAATCGTTGAAGGATCTATGCCGAGAAGGTCGGCAATCTGCTTCGCGACGTCGTCGGGATGGGCCGAGGGCAGGTCGAGCTTGTTCATCACCGGTATGATCTCGAGGTCGTTGTCGAGCGCGAGGTACACGTTGGTGAGGGTCTGCGCCTCGATGCCCTGGCTCGCGTCCACCACGAGCACCGCGCCCTCGCACGCGGCGAGCGACCGCGACACTTCGTACGAAAAGTCAACATGGCCCGGCGTGTCGATGAGGTTGAAGCAGTAGTCGTTGCCGTCGGCGGCGCGGTAGGTCATGCGCACCGGGTGCGACTTGATGGTGATGCCGCGCTCGCGCTCCAGGTCCATGTCGTCGAGGATCTGGTCCTGCATCCGGTCCTTGGCCACGGTGCCGGTGAGCTCGAGGAAACGGTCCGCGAGCGTGGATTTGCCGTGGTCGATGTGCGCGATGATGCAGAAATTGCGGATGAATTTCGGGTCTTGCAACGACAAATGCTCCGGAAAATTTTCAATTTTAATTTGGATGACGCTTAAAAATACAAAATGGGGGAGAGGTATTAAAGGACGCAAATAATAAATCAAAATATAAAAATGGGCGCCTGCCTCCGGCACCGGCCCTCCTTCCGGGCTCGGCCCTTGGCCTCGTTGCCGGACCGCCCCGATGCCTATCGGCGGGGTCGGCCGGCAATTCGCTCCAGCTCACCACTCCAGTCCGGCCTGGCGCGCGGCAAACGGATCACTGCCGCAATCCTGTTAATTGGCATGAGCAAATAGTCAATGTCATTGCGAGGAGGTGACGACGAAGCAATCTCCCGTTGATACAAGAGCAGAATATTGATGATTGATTAAATCTGATATTTATCAAACCGCGAAGCGGCGGTATATTTGCAGCCCGGGGCATGCGAGTCTGTTGAAGTTTTATTTCCCCTCTCCGATTCGGAGAGGGGTGGCCCGGAGGGCCGGGGTGAGGTCTCAACGCGCAATCCAAATCCAACCAGTTTACTTCATTTCTTCCAACGCTTTTTTTATCTCCTCCACCAGCCCCGGCAGCGACGGGTCCCGCGCGCCCATCACCAGCACCGCGTCGCCCGGCTGGGCATTTTGCTTTATGAGGGAAACGAGTTCTTCTCGGGAGTGAACCGAAACCGCGGTCTTGCCTCGCCGCTTTACAAGGGATACTATCTGTTCCGATGAGATATCCTTGGTCGCCGTTCCTCCGGCGTAATAGATGGGGAGCAGGAACAGCGTGTCGTCATTCGTCAATTCCTGCGAGAACATGGCAACGAGGTCGTCCTTGAGAAAGCGCGTGGGGCCGAAGCCGTGCGGCTGGAACACGGCGAGCACGCGCTTCGCAAACCCGCGCGCGGTCTGAAGCGCGGCCTTTATCTTTTCGGGATTGTGCGCGTAATCGTCGATCACCTTGATGTCGCGGGGCAGGGTTGAAACGGCGAACCTGCGCTTGACGCCGCGGTAACCGGCGACCGACTTGACCAGGCTCGCGTCGCTGCACCCGAGAAAGTCGCATACCGAAAGGGCAGCGAGCAGGTTCGAAAGGTTGTGCTGGCCGGGAAGCGGCAGGGAATAGCTGACGGTTTCACGCATGAATGAAACCCGGGGCGTCACCGAAATCACGCTGGAAGGCGCGTAGGTCCCGGCCGCGCCGAAGGTGCGGGAGGGCTTGAGGATGTCAAGCTGGCGGTCGTCGGCATTGGCAAAAACGATTTGTGACTGCCGCGCGAGCGTCACGAACAGCTCAAGCGTCTCGGCAACGGGCTTGTGGTCTTTCGAAACATTGAGAAAAACGCTCAGGTACGGCTTGTACTTGGCGCAGGTGCCGTCGCTTTCGTCGGCCTCTATGACGAGAAGGTCGGACGAGCCTTTGTGCGCGTTGCCGATGTGCCCCTGCTCCTCGAGCCTTAAAAGCCCCGCGCCGGTGATCAGCGACGCGTCCTTGAGACAACCCTGCAGAAATTCCCAAATCATGGCCGTGACCGTTGACTTGCCGCTCGTGCCCGCGACGGCGATGGTCTTTTTTGTTTCCGCGATCGCAGCGAGCACGTCCGACCGGTGGAACACGGGAATGCCGCGCTTGCGCGCGGCCGCGATGTCCGGATTTGATTCCTCTATGGCGGTTGACACGACCACGGCGTCGGCCGCGGCAGCGCCCGAACCGTCTTGGGGAAACAGGGCGCAGCCCAGCGCGGCGAGCTTGTCCTCGGTGTCCTTGACTTCCGGGGAACCGATCAGCCGGTCAGATCCCGAAACGGTCAGGCCGTCCCACGCACAATACTGCGCGATCGCGCTCATGCCCGAGCCGAGCACGCCGGTAAAATGCAGGCCGTTGCAGGATGTCGCGTTAATCAATAAGGACAACGGTGCCCTCCGGGACGATGTCGAACAAATCTATGACGTCGCTGTTTTTCATGCACACGCACCCGTGCGACGCGGGCGAGCCGACCGCCGCCTCGTTGTTGGTGCCGTGGATGTAGATGTACCGCTCGTACGAATCAATGCCGGATCCGCGGTTAACGCCCTCTTCGCACCCCTCGAGGCGCAGGATGCGCGATAGGATCACGTTGCCGCCGGGAGCGCCCACGGGCCAGTCTTCGCCTGTGTCAAGACGGTCGCGGAACACCCTTCCGGCCGGCGCGCCGTGCCCGTATTTTTCCCTCACCCGGTGCACGCCCCTGGGCGTCTTGAAGGAGCCCTCGTTGTTTCCCGTGCCGAACTTGGAGGTTGAAACAGGGTATTCTTTGACTAATGCGCCGCTTTCTATGACAGACAATCGCTGTTTCGACGTGTCAACAAGCAGAAAGCGTTCCGGAACGGAGCCGAGCGCCCGTTTGATTTTATTTTCCGCCGATGAGTAATCCCTCATGCAGCCGATTTCTCTTAAGGAAAAATATCAGCCAAGGTTGTCATAGACATATTTTACGTAATAAAATATAATCAATATCCGCAAACGATACGGCAAAACAGAAAGGCTCATGCTCATGAATGACAAGCCAGTTTCCCTGAACCAGCCGCCGTCACACGAAGACACGTGGCGCATCTTCCGCATCATGGCCGAATTCGTCGAGGGGTTCGAGACGCTTTCAAAGGTCGGGCCGTGCGTCACCATATTCGGCTCAGCGCGCATGCCCGAGGGCGACCCCTATTACGAAATGGCGCGCTCGGTCGCGTCGCATGCGGTGAAAAACGGCTACGGCGTGATTACGGGCGGCGGCGGCGGCATCATGGAGGCGGCGAACAGGGGAGCATTCGAGGCGAACGGAACGTCCATCGGCCTCAATATCCAATTGCCGTTTGAACAGGTTCCCAACAAATACATCAAGCTACTGTTGAGCTTCAGGCATTTTTTCTGCCGCAAGGTGATGTTCCTCAAGTACACCTCTGCGGTCATCGTGCTGCCCGGCGGGTTCGGCACCATGGACGAGCTGTTCGAGGCGCTCACCCTCATTCAGACGCACAAGATCGACACGCTGCCGGTGGTCATGATGGGGAAAAAATACTGGGAGGGCATGCTTTCCTGGATGCGTAACGGTATGCGCAGCGCAGGTTACATTTCCAAGGAGGATTTGGATCTTGTCAAGCTCACCGACGACCCGAAGGAGGCGGTGGCGATTATCAATGCGTTTATGAAGAAGCGGCAGACGCAGGTAAATTTCGCCTGATAAATTATCTGGTGGGGGAAGCTCAGCCTGTCTCATAACTGCCTAAATAATCATAGCGCATGCCGGTCACGGCACCGGTTCTTCCTCCGGTCTCGCCTTCGGCTCGGGCTGCCACGGCGCGAGGCCGCTTCTCGGCGGCGTCCGGGCAGCACCGCGCTCTAGCGACGGCCTGCGGTCGCCCCTAACGCGGAACATCATCCTCTTTTTTTCAAACTCAATAAAGAACAAGGATAGAGGTCTACTAAAAACTGCGCACAAAACTACCACTATTGAAGAGGATGCACAAAAAAGCATGTGGAGCTTCGTTAATGGAACGGATAATATTCGGCGATAAATCTTTTGTCGGCCTTCAATGCAAAATTCATACTGTATAAGAAGTTGCAATACATTCTGGCATCTTTTAATTTAAATCCGCGCTAAAAATACCTTTTCACTGGTGTCATCCGGGAAAGCTGTTCACTGGAGACACGCCCCATTAGCCTGGTAATGAAAGAATTTTCCAAATACATCGCGGACAAATGGAACATTTCCGAGCCTCTTTCAAAAGAGTTGTGCGAGTGCTATGAGAAGGGATATTCTCCGTGGTACTGCGCCGACTACCGGCCGAACGTCGCCGCCGAGCTCGAAACGCCGGGCGTGTGGAGCATCTACGATTTCCTCCGCTCCATGGCCGAACTGGCGCCCAAGAAAAAGCGCCTGCTCAACGCGCTCAAGAAAAGCGGCAAACTCACCGATGAGCTTGAGAAGCAGATCACCCTCAACACCAATTCCAACGAGCTTGACGACATGCTGCTTCCCGAGCGCGTCAACCCGCGGAGCAAGGGGCAGCTCGCGCTGAAAAAGGGCCTCGGCGAATGCGCCGACGCCATCCTCCGCCAGGAGGAGGGCGCCGCGTCCCTCGACGACATCGTCGCCCCGTACGTCGGCAAGGACCCGTCGCTGGCGTCCGCGGACGACGTAGTTGCAAATGTCAAAGACATCATCGCCGAACGCTTCGCCTACGACGAGACCGCCCGTACCATGGTGCGCGAGTTCATGTACGACGACGGTTTTTTTGAGATCACCATGAAATCGAAAACGCCGGAGGCCGAACGTTTCGCGAAGTTCGCCGGTAAATCCCTGCCCGTAAAGACGCTTGCGAAAGAAGACCTGCTGATGTTCCTCGCCGGCGAGGACAAGAAACTTGTTCGCGTCAAACTCACGGTGCAATTGTTCCGCATCACCGAGCTGCTCAAGCACCATTTCGTGGTGAACCCGGATTCGCCGGGGTTTTCCGTCATCAGCGAGGCCATCGACGACAGCTGGCTGCGCCTTTTGCAACCCATCGCTGAACGTGACGTGAAACAGCGGCTGCGCACCGAGGCTGAAAGCTGGGCGCTTTCCGAAATGCACGTCGCGCTCGAAAAGCAGCTGTCGCTCGAAGGGGACGAGAAGGCCTGTATCGCCTGCGGCATCGCCGATAAAAAGAGTTTCGCCGTGGTCGCCTGCAACGACAGGGGCCGGCTGTTCGGCGCGGCGCTCGAGAAAAAGATTCCTCTCGACCGGCCCGTGGTGAGCGAGCGGCTCAGGCAGTTCGTGTCGCGCTACCGGCCCGAACAGATCATATGCGCCGACAACGAGAGCGCACCGCTGGCCGAGGCGATCATTGCAAAATCGATCGACGGGTTGACGTTGAATCCGAAAATCGTAAAAGTAAAGCACGGCGAGGGCCGGCCCGACCTCGCGGCGTCGGCCTGGATGAAAAAGGAATTTGCCGACCTCGAGGAGCCCATGCAGAAGGTGCTTGCGGCCGCGATCATGCACCTCCAGCCGCTGCGCCTGCTTCCAAAAATCGGACCAGAATATTTTTCGTTGCACCCGCTGCAGCCGTATGTTTCGTCAAGCCGCCTCGCCGAATATATCGAGCGCATTATCTCCGGAAGGGCGCTTAGCCGCGGCCTTGAGTCGAGCTTGCTCGCCGAAACGCTTCCCGCTTTATTGCTCGAGCCGTACGTGAGCGAGGCGGCCAAGAAGGAAATCACGAGCTGCAGCCTCAAATCACCTTTCGAAACAAAGGACGATCTTCTCAAGGTGCCCGGCATCACCGAAAGCGCGTTCCGGTGTCTCGCGGGATACCTGCTCATCCCGTCCGCACCGTTCGCCCTCGACCGCACCATGGTGCATCCCGATCATTTTTCGTGGCTCGCCGAAATGTGCGACCACCTGCAGCTCCCGCCCGACGCGCTTGTCAATGATCCCGAGGCGGTGCGGTCGTTTCCGGAATCCGATTTCGCCAAGAAGCTCTTCATCGAGAAAAAGCTCATTCCGCAGCTCCAGGCCGGCCGGCGGCAGGCCGCCGCCGGTGCGGCAACACGGCCACGCCACAAGCTCAAGCTCACCGAAATCCAGGAAGGCTCGGTGGTGACCGGCCGCGTCACCAACATCACGCCATTCGGCGTGTTTGTCAACATCAATGCCGTGTGCGATGGCCTGATCCACATCTCGCAGGTCGCCGACACCTATGTGGAGTCCGCCGACCAGGTGGTGAGCGTGGGCGACACGGTGAGCGTCCGCGTGCTCAAGGTCGACATCAAAAAGCGCAGGATCTCCCTCTCCATGAAGGGGCTGGGACATCAGGGTCCCAAGGCCGCTCCCTCCAAGCGCCAGCTCTCCGATTTGGCAAATCACTTCCAGAATCGCTGATCTTCATGGAATTTAAGAAATGCGGGCGTTCCCCCGCTTCGCGGGGTCGGCCGTCCTTCCGGTCCACCCCTTCGGGTGCTTCTCCCTCGTCAGGGATTTCCAAGGGTCACAAGGGTCGTCGTCCTTCGGTTCGGGCTGCCACGGCGCTATGCCGCTTCGCGGCGGCCGTCCGGGCAGCACCGCGCTCCGGCGCGGCCTCCAGTCCTGCGCACGGCATACGGTTTACTGCCGTAACCAAATAAACTTCACAAGAGAGAACTCGTGGATGAGTTTAAGTCACGTAGTGGCGGTATGTTTATAGAAAAACGGTTCTGGGGAAATAATGTTTTCCCCTCTCCTTGTGGGAGAGGGGGCTGGGGTGAGGTTACATCCGTTCCGGAGCCGAAACTCCCAATAAATCCAATCCTAATCTAATCACATTCCTTACCCCGCACGTCAGCAGCAATCTCGCGCATGACAAGGGCCTGTCTTCCGTCACGATCCGGTGCTTCTGGTAAAAGACGTGGAACTCGGCGGCAAACGCCTCGAGAAAGGCGGGAATGCGCTGCGGCTCAACGGCGAGCGCGGTCTGCACGAGCAGGGTGGGGAATTCGGCGATGCGCTTCATGAGGTCGAGTTCTTCGGCCGCGGCCAGCAGCGCCGGCGAGGCAGCGGCGATTTCTTCATCGGTAAAGCCCTGCTGCCGCGCGTGCACGAGCAGGCTGCACGTGCGCGCATGGGCGTACTGCACGTAATACACCGGGTTCTCGTCGCTCTTCTTTACCGCGAGCGACATGTCGAAGTCGAAATGGCTCGACAGCCGGCGCATGAGGAAGAAGTACCGCGCCGCGTCGACTCCCACTTCGTCAAGCAGGTCGGAGATGGTGATGAAATCGCCCTTGCGCTTCGACATCTTGAACGGCTTGCCGTCGCGGATGAGGTTCACCTGCTGGATGATGAAGTTCCTGAACACGGTCGCGCCGGGCGCAAGCACCTTCACCGCGGCCTCGAGCCGGGGAAGATAGCCGTGGTGGTCGGGCCCCCAGAACGTGCACGACTCGTCGTATCCCCGCGAGGCCTTGTGCAGATGGTACGACAGGTCGGCGAGAAAGTAGGTGGGCGAGCCGTCCTGGCGCACGAGCACCCGATCCTTCTCGTCCCCGAACTGCGCAGCCGTGAACCATTTCGCGCCGTCCTTCACTTCCACGAGTCCCTTCGATTCGAGCAGCCCGAGCGTCCGTGACGGGGCGTCCGATTTGTGAAGTTCGCTTTCGCGGAACCACCGGTCGTACGTAACGCCGTAGTGTTCGAGAATGTCCTTCTGCTGCGCCATGATGCGCTCCAGCGCCTCGCGGGTGAACAGCGCCGCTGCCTCGCCATCTTCCATCCGGCCGACCTCGGGATGGACTTGGGAGATTTCGATTGCCAATTCGCGAATGTAATCGCCCTCGTATCCTCCTTCGGGGATGGGACGGTCCTGGCCCGACGCCTGTTTGAAACGGCAGAGGATCGATTTGCCGAGCAGTTCCACCTGGTTGCCGTGGTCGTTGACGTAGTATTCGCGCTCCACGGCGTTGCCGATCCATGCATTGACGCGCGCGACCGTGTCGCCGATGGCCGCGGCCCGTCCGTTCACCACGACCATGGGGCCGGTGGGATTGGCGCTCACGAACTCGAACAGCATCCGCTTTGCCGGGTCTGCCTGGTTGCGGCCGAAAGCCTGCGGCGACGAGACCGCCTCATGCAAAACGCTGTGGAGAAAGGCGGCGCTCAGCCTGAAATTGATGAAGCCGCCCGTGACCGTTGATTTCAAACCGGGGTCCGGCCGCACGAACGCATCGTCCCAGGAAAATCCCGCCATTATTTTTTTCGCCACAACCGGGGGGCTTTCCTTGACGACCTTCGCGAGCCCCAAGGCAACGGGCGATGAAAGGTCGCCGTACGATTTTGTCTTGGGTTTTTCTATGGAAATGTCCAAGCCGCCGGCAGCGCCGCCGTACGCTTTGTCAATGGCGCTTTTCAGGCTTCGGGAAAGGTGCCGGTAAACGGACTCACTCATGCGGCGGCCTGTTCTGGCTCCGAGGCGGCGACGCCGGCCACAGCTCTTCGAGCGCGTAATACTCGCGGACCAGCGGGATCATGATGTGGACCACGACGTCGGAATAGTCGATGAGGATCCACCTGCCGTCCTGCTCGCCCTCGGAGTGCCACGGAAAAACGCCGCGCTCGCCGAGCTCGTCCACGATGCTGTCGCGTATCGCCCTGTTGTGGTGCGGGTTGTCCCCCTGGCAGATCACGAAATAATCGGCGATGCCGGATTCACGCTTGAGGTTGAGCACCGTGACGTCGTCTGCTTTTTTGTCAAGCGCCGCCTCGGAAATGAGGGGGATGAGCTCCTTGCCTCTGGGGATTCCTTTGGCCATTGTCAGCGCACATGCTCCTTGAAATCGGCGCCCACGAACACGGTCACGTCGTACAGGTCGCTCCCGTTCCGGATGAGGACCACCGTTTGAACGCCGAGCGCCTGCGCAACCTGCCGCGCGACGGCCTGATCCTTGGTGTGCGAGACCACCATGGTTCTGGCATAGTTGTCGGTCTTCGCGTTGCCCTCGTCCTTGACGTCGAATTTCCTCGCGCGCAGGAAATTGGCCATGGTTTTTGCCGCGCCGTCAATGCCGCACCCGTTGAGCACCTGGATTCTGCCGATAGAAGGGACCTTCTGGTCGGCTTCGGATTTCTGCGGCGCGGGAGTTTCCGCCGGCGCCGCACCCTTTGCGGAAGTGCCGGAAAGGCCCGCGACCATGGCGATGATGAGCACGATGCCGGTGACAAGAAGAATTACTGCGTTTTTCATACGCTACCTGCTTTTGGTCACGGTCAGTTGTTCCCGCTCACGACGCGCGGCGCGTGGAACGGGATTTCGTTTTCCGTCAGATAGACAAATGACAATACCATGATCCGGTTTCCCACCTTGCCGAGGAGCGCGGCGGGGCCGTTGAGCTCCACGGTACCCGAGCCGCGCTTTCCCTTGATGACGTAGGTGGTGAATCGGTTGCCGTTGTCGAGGTTGAGGACGTGCACCTCCTCGTAGGGAAGGATGCCCGCCTGCTCGAGGTAATCCTCGTCGATGGTGATGCTTCCCTCGTATTCGAGGTGGGCGCCGGTCACCATGATATCGCGTATTTTCGCCTTTAAAAAACTTCGCAGCATTGTCAGCTCCGTTTACCAGTCAAAACAAAAAAACCTTTGCCACAAAGACACAGAGGTATCGAGAAAAATAAAATAAAGTTAGAAGGTAGAGGTTGAAAATTAAAAGACCGGAAATCCGCCGTTGAATCATTATTCATCTAGGCACTGTGTCACCGTGGCAAATTTTTTTTATCCGGATCAAAACGAAAAACAAAATCTCA
Organism: Chitinivibrionales bacterium; assembly: GCA_035516255.1. Taxonomy (NCBI): domain Bacteria; kingdom Pseudomonadati; phylum Fibrobacterota; class Chitinivibrionia; order Chitinivibrionales; species Chitinivibrionales bacterium. The sequence continues at coordinate 108,568 of DATJAL010000052.1, forward strand.
TGCCGATATCTTCCGGAACAAATAATGCTGCGCCCTGCCGTTTTTGCCGTGCCACCTGCACGCTCATGTCAATGCCGCTCCACAGCAGGTCCGGGACCAGCAGGCACAATCCGAGCGGCTGAAACCGCGCACTGCGGTAATTCTGCGCGGCGAGCAGGCCGAGGGAACCTGCCGCCACGGCCACCATGAGCCAGCCCCTCACGGGCTGGTCGCGCCTGATCTGGTTGAACCCGGGAATAAAAAAACTCTGCACCGCGCTTCCCGCGTTGATCGTCCGCTTCTGTGAAATCCTTTCGCGGACCTCCGCGTCGGAATTGCCCGCCCTGCGCAGTTTGATATAGTCCTCTTCCGATATGAAAAGCTCTTTCCACGGATACCTGAAATACTCCGAAACCGTGATGCCGCTGGCCATTATTTCGTGTACTTTCGACAGCGGCAGGTTCGCGTCCTTGATTTTGTTCCATTCGGTTTCCGAAAGCCCGAGCTTCTCATACGCCTCCTTGTCGGCCGGCGTCATGTTGGCAGCTCCGCAGAGCAGGCCGAATAAAAGTACAACAGGTGCGCTGAGATGCGGAAAATATTTTAATGTATGCATGATTGGATAAAATCAATCGCACGGGGAGCGTGTGATCCGTTTCGCATATTTCAAGGGTAAAAATACTTAATTTTGCATAGTTCTCAAAGTGCGTTATTGATTTAATTGGATGAAAAAGCGGCCGGATTTGATGGTTTATTTATCCGTTTCGTTTTGATTTCACAATTGACGGTGGCATTGCGGTAACGGGTACACTGATTTTCCACGAAAGTTTGCCCGCGCGTTAGTAGGCTGTTGAAAAACTCCATAGGGGGTGTAAAATTGCTTGACTTTATGGCATGAAATGGCGATTTTATTTCGCCAGCGCATTTGTCAAGAAAACACCTCAAAACGAGTTTTTCAACAGTCTGTTAGGCGGGACTGGAGGCCGCGCTGGAACGCGGTGCTGCCCGGCCCTCGCCGAAGGCATATTGGGACCGTGGCAGCCCGAGGCAAAGCCGAGACCTGAAGGACGGCCGGCCCGAGCATGAGCAAAGCGAAGGCGAGGGGAACGCCCAGATTTCGCAATTTTATTTGATGGGTTAATTCGAACTCGTCATCTTTTTCAGCTCATCACGCAGCTTCGCCGCATCTTCATACCGCTCCTCCTCGACGGCCTTTTCGAGTTTCTGCTTGAGCGCGTCGAGCGGGGACAATTTCAGCTGCGGTTTTTCCGGAGCCTCGGGCTCTGCCGGCGGGAGCTCGGGCTCGCCGCCCTCCTCGGTGATGATGATTCCCGCCTTGTCCATTACCTTTTCGGCAACATACATCGGCGCGCCGAAGCGCAGGGCGAGGCAGATGGCGTCGCTGGGCCGCGCGTCAAAATCGAGGATCGTCCCCTTGAAATCGATGATGAGGCGCGCGTAAAACGTGTCGTCGATGAGGTCGGAGACCTCGATGCGGAGGATCTCGGCGCCGAGCGAGTCGAGCACCGACTTGAACAGGTCGTGCGTGAGGGGACGCGGGACTTCCACTTTGTTAATCTGGATGATGATGGACTGCGCCTGCTGGTCGTCGATGAAAATGGGAAGCGCGCGCTTGTCCGTGGTGCCTTTGAGAAAAATGACAAAGCGTTTGTTGAGAAGAGCGACGTTGACGATTTCGACGGGAAGCATGTTTTTTAAATCCATTTTCTTGATGAAAAATTAGCCGCTGAAAAAATACTTCATGGGCAAATACGAGAGAGCTATTAGAAAAAATGTGATGAGGCCGAAAAAGAGGTCTCGGCAGGGGCCGCTGAAGCATGTTGACAAAGCGAAGCATGACGACGCGTCAGGGCGGACTGGAGGGTGAGCAAGAACGAATTGTCATTTTCATTCCATGAGGTAAGGAAATTGCGTTTTTTATTATGCCGTTTGCCTCATGCCGGCCATCAAATCGCCCGGTCGTCGAGTAGCCGCTGTTAAGCCGCGTATCGAGACGCGGGCGGTCCGCCCAGTTTATTTGAGAAATCTTATAACGGCTCTACTTCTATCGTCTGCGTCCTGTCCGGTCCAATCGAAACCAGCAGCAGCGGAAGATCATAGCATAATTCCTGCAGCCGCTTGACATACTTCAATGCGTTTTTTGGCAGGTCGGAAAGCTTTTTGCACTTCGACAGGTCCGTTTTCCATCCGGGCATGGTTTCGTAGCAGGGCCTTGCCTTTTGCGCGGCCTCTATGGTGGTGGGGAAGACATCGACTTTTTTGCCGTCGATCTCGTAATGAGTGCAGATTTGTATTTCGTCAAGCGAATTGAGCACGTCGAGCTTGGTGATGGCGAGCCGCGTAAGGCCGTTGAGCTGCGCCGAGCGCCGCAAGAGCACGCTGTCGAACCAGCCGCAGCGCCGCGGCCTTCCCGTGGTGGCGCCGAATTCGCCGCCCTCGGCGCGGATGCGCTCGCCGAGCGCGTTATCAAGCTCGGTGGGGAACGGTCCGTTGCCCACGCGGGTCGTGTATGCCTTGACAATGCCGACAACGTGGTGAATGAGGGACGGGCCAACGCCCGCGCCCGTGCACGCCGCGCCGGCAATGGTGTTCGACGAGGTGACGAACGGGTAGGTGCCGTGGTCGATGTCGAGAAACGTCCCCTGCGCGCCTTCAAACAAAAGGTTTTTTCCGTTTTTTGCCGCGATGTTAAGCAACCCGCTCGTGTCCGCGATAAAGGGAAGCATGCGGTCGCGCAGTCCTTTGTACCGCTTCAGCATTTCGTCGAGGGAAGGTGACATCGGCTGTTTGTAAAATGACAGCAGCTGTTTCTTTATTTCGAAATTGTTCCGGAGTTTGTCGGAGAATGCCGCCCATTCCACCAGGTCGCCCACGCGAAGGCCGGTGCGCGAGGCCTTGTCTGCGTAGGCGGGGCCGATGCCGCGGCCGGTGGTGCCGATTTTTCCCGCGCCCATCGCCGATTCATTTGCGCTGTCCTGCAGTTTGTGGTAGGGCATGACCAGGTGGGCGAGGTCCGAGACAAAAAGCCTTCCGTCAACCGTGATGTTTTTGCCGCGGAGCTCGTCCACTTCCTTGAGAAACTGCTCGATGTCGAGCACCACGCCGTTGCCCACCACGCAGAGTTTCCCGGGATACATGATGCCCGAGGGGACCAGATGGAAAACGAACTTTTCCCTGTTGGCGATCACGGTGTGGCCCGCGTTCGCCCCGCCGTGGAACCGCACGACGATGTCGCAAAACCGGGCAAGGTAGTCGATCACCTTGGCCTTGCCTTCGTCCCCCCACTGCGTGCCAACAATCACTGCATTCGGCATGACGCGATTCTCCTTAAAAAAGAAAATACCGCTTTTTTTAAAAAGCGGTATGGGAATAATCTGTTTCCTGTGTTGCTGGTGACAACGGATTATAAATTACTAATTGTAAAAACAATAGTCAATGGTGCAGGACTTGAACCCTTTGGATAAAGAGAGGTTTTTCCACTGGAAATATTTGGAATATATCAAATAATGGTTTAAAAAAAATCACCCATGAGTTATTTTCCGAAGCTTGTAAAAAAAGAAAAAGAATCATGCCGACAAACCTGAATAATCCGCTCATCGTCCAGAGCAACAGCACGCTCCTGCTCGAGGTGAACAACCCGCTGTTTACCGATGCGAGGGACGCGATCACCCTTTTTGCGCATCTCGAAAAAAGCCCCGAACACATACACACCTATTCCATAACTCCCTTGTCTTTGTGGAACGCGGCCGCGTTAGGCATGACGCCCGCCCGCGTCGTTGAACTCCTCGAAACATTTTCCAAATACGAATTGCCCCAGAACGTTCCCGAGGGAATTTCCGAGCTGATGGCGAGGTTCGGCAAGCTCATCCTGGAAGCGTACGGAGACGGGCTTGCGCTGCGCTGCACCGACGCGGACATGATCAGGCACCTCGCGCGCAACCAGAAGCTTGCCGGCCTCATCGGCGACCCCATCGACGCATACCGGTACGGCGTGCCTCCTCAGAACCGGGGGGTGATCAAGCAGGCGCTCATTTCGCTCGGCTATCCCGTGCACGATGTCGCCGGGTATGTGGACGGCGACGCTTTTCCGCTCTCGCTCAAGAAAATCATCGGTGAAAACGTGACCTTTGTCATACGCGAATACCAGAAGCAGGCCGCCGAAAGCTACGCGGGCAACCCGCAGATGCCGGGCGGCAGCGGCGTGGTGGTGCTGCCGTGCGGCGCGGGAAAAACCATTGTCGGCATGTACGTGATGTCGCTGCTCAAGCGGCGCACGCTCATCCTCGTCACCAACGTCACGGCGGCCCGCCAGTGGAAACGCGAGCTGCTTGACAAGACGGACATTGCGGAAGGCGACATCGGCGAATACAGCGGGGAATCGAAAGACGTCAGGCCCGTCACCCTGGCCACGTACCAGATCCTTACTTACCGCAAGAAAAAAACAGACCCGTTTCTCCACTGGGGACTTTTTAATTCGCAGAACTGGGGACTCATCATCTACGACGAGGTGCACCTGCTGCCCGCGCCGGTGTTCAAGTTCACCGCCGATATCCAGGCGCGCCGAAGACTCGGCCTCACCGCCACGCTCATCCGGGAAGACGGTCACGAGAACGACGTGTTCACCCTGATCGGCCCGAAAAAATTCGACGTGCCGTGGAAGGATCTCGAACGCCAGGGATGGATCGCGACGGCGCGTTGCGTTGAAATCCGCGTCGACCTTGCGCAGGAGGAAAAGCTCAAATATTTCGGCATGACCCCGCGCGAACAGATACGGCTCGCCTACGAAAATCCGCGCAAAATCCCTATTGTCAAGGAACTCCTCGAAAAACACAAAAACGACCAGGTGCTCATCATGGGGCAGTATTTGTCCCAGCTCGCCATGTTCGCGGCGGAGTTCGACGAGCCGGTGATCACCGGCTCAACGCCCAATGACCGGCGCGACGAGCTGTACGAGCGGTTCCGGAAGGGCGACATCCGCGTGCTCATCCTGTCCCGGGTCGGCAATTTCGCGGTTGATTTACCGGATGCGAATGTCGCGATCCAGATATCGGGCTCGTTCGGTTCGCGCCAGGAGGAGGCGCAGCGTCTCGGACGCATCCTTCGCCCGAAAAAACAGGGGGATCAGGCGGTGTTTTATTCCATCGTGACGCGCGAGAGCAGGGAGCTGGATTTCGCCATGAACCGGCAACTGTTTCTGACGGAGCAGGGGTATTCGTATGAAATACGGTACCGGGAATTTGATTAGCCTTTGCCGCCCTCTTGATTTCATCCGAGCGTGGAGTATATCTTTTAGTAAAAGCTGAGTTTTTTCCTGTTTGGGATTTCAAGGAGTATAAATCATGAAAATTCGAATGGGTATTGCCTTCGTCGCCGTGGTTCTCGTTGCGTGCGTGAGTGAGACCAAAACCGCTTTGGATCTCACGATCATCCAGCCGCCTTATTATAAAGACCATATCGATACCATCGCCACGGATACGATCATCGTCGAAGGCGTGACCACCGTCGGCGCGATGGCAATGATCGGCGCAACGGAAAATCCCACCATACCGGTCGCTGTGGACAACAGCGGCCATTTCATCGGCCAGTTCGTCGTCGAGGATATGGAGGGGAATTATTCCGCTTTTGTCAAGGTTTCAATGGCCAATCACGATCCGATTCTCGAAAGCAGGTCGGTGTACTACAAGCCGCTGCATTAAGCCTTGCCCGACTGGCGGCGTAACCTTCGCCCACGACATCCCTTCATCCCCGATATGAAATCAAAACTTTTACCGTTGAAAATTTTCCATTTCACGGAAGACATCCTCTCCTCCCTTTCACTCGTCCTCACCGCCTTGTTTCCGGTGCTCGAGGTGATCGCCCGCGGCGTATTCCACACCGGCGTTTACAGCTCGGCGGAATACGTAAAGCACCTGGTAATTTTCGTCACGTTTCTCGGCGCCATGATCACCTCCCGGGAAGACCGCCATCTCTGTTTTGCGGTTGGCATAGAGCACGTTTCCCCTCCGTGGAAAGAATGGATCCAGACCGCAAACGCCATGCTTTCGGTGGTGGTGACGCTCTTCATCGGGTGGAGTTCCGTCTCGTTTATCAATACCGCATTTTCCCCTTCCGACAAACTCGGATTTTTCCCGTTGCAATGGGCGATGTACGTGATGCCGCTGGGTTTTACCGTGATGCTGCTCAGGTTCGTTTCGCACGCGCCGAAGGGGGTGCTTTTTAAAATCATCGCGGCAAGCGGAGCGGGCGTTATCGCATTACTCGGATTTATTTGCGGCCCCTATCTCCATTTCATGGCATGGCCCGTCGCTGTGGTACTTTCGGCAGGCCTTTTTCTCGGGACGCCGGTCTTTATCGTTGTCGGCGGTTTTTCACTTTTATTTTTCGGACTTTCACAGGGTTCGTTTGAAATAATACCCAACGAGGCATACACGCTGCTCACCGGGCCCAACATTCCCGCGATACCGCTGTTCACCCTTGCCGGGTTCATCCTGTCCGAAAGCAAGGCAGGGGAGCGGCTGGTGAAACTTTTCAGGGAACTTTTCGGATGGCTCCCGGGCGGGCTCGGCATTGCGGCGATCCTCATCTGCACGTTTTTCACCTCGCTTACCGGCGCGTCCGGCGTCACCGTGCTCGCCTTGGGCGGGCTGCTGCTGTTTATTCTCATGGAAAACGGTTACAAGGAAAAGTTCGGAACCGGCCTGGTAACGGTAAGCGGCGTGGGCACCCTGTTCCCGCCGAGCATGCCGCTCATCATGTACGGGATCGTTGCGCAGATCAACATCAAGCACCTTTTTATCGGCGCGTTTTTCCCGGGCTGCATCATGGTGATCGCGCTCGCCGTTTACGCCTTTATGACCGCGAAAAAGGACGGAGTCAAACGGGTGCCCTTCAATGCAAGGAACGCGATACTGTCGCTGCGCGAATCACTTTGGGAAGTGCTGCTCCCTGTTCTGATATTAGTTGTTTTTTTCAAGGGGATTTGCACCCTTGTCGAAACTGCGGCAATCGCGGTGCTCTACCTGATTGTCGTGGAAACGCTTGTCACACGCGACATCCCTCTGCGCAAGCTGCTCACCGTGTGCGTCAAAAGCATGCCGGTGATGGGAGGCGTGCTCATTCTGCTCGCCGTGGCCATGGGACTTTCCTATTATCTGGTAGACGCGCAGATCCCGCAGCACCTGGCCGGATTTACGCAGCGGTATATCCATTCCAAACTACTTTTCCTTCTCATCCTGAATATGCTGCTGATCGTCGCCGCAAGCCTCATGGACGTGTACGGCGCCATCATCGTGATCGCGCCGCTTGTCATTCCGCTCGGCAGGGCGTATGGGATTGATCCCGTCCACCTGGGCGTGATCTTTCTTGCCAATCTCGAGCTTGGCTATCTCACTCCTCCATTGGGGCTTAATCTTTTCCTCTCGTCATTCCGCTTTAACAAACCGCTGCTTTCCATTTCCCGCTCCATCATTCCGTTTTTTATCGTGCTTTTCATTGCGCTTATGGTAATCACCTATGTTCCGGCCGTGACCACAGGAATTTTCCCCCTGCTGCATATCAGCCGGTAAATTTCGGGTATGCCGTTTCATTATATGTAATGGAAGAGAGAATATTGACTTTATTCCTCGCCAGACCTATTTTTGAAAGATTCGCAATGACCCCGCTGGTGGGAAAAAACCGTAAATCCCGGGGTATCGCTGTCTGAATTTTTTCCGTTTTCGCCCCCTGAAAATCTTCGCGTTTTTTGTAAAGGCTTTTTGTATGCCTCGATAAAAATCTGTTTGTAGCAAACGGGAAACGACATTGTATCATTTTGTAAATCAACCACTTTCATCATGGTCAGGAAAAAAGAATAGGCTATGAGTACCCCGCTGAGTTATGCCGATGCAGGCGTTAATATTCCGGCCAAGACCGCTGCAAGAAAGCGCATTGTCAAGCTCGTTGAATCCACCTTCAATAAAAACGTTGTCGGCAAGTTCGGGCACTTCGGCGGCATGTTTTCAATTGCCGCGCTCAAGGGGTACAAGAAACCAATACTCGTGTCTTCGGTTGACGGCGTGGGAACCAAGCTCAAGATCGCTGCGGAGACCGGCGTACACCACACCGTGGGCATGGACATTGTCAACCACTGCATCAACGACATCCTCGTGCTCGGCGCAAAGCCGCTGTATTTCCTCGACTACATCGCGACGGGAAAGCTCGAGCCCGACGTGTTTATCAAGGTCGTTTCCGGGCTCGCCAAGGCGTGCAAGGCGGCCGACTGCGTGCTGATCGGCGGCGAAACCGCAGAAATGCCGGGCATGTACCAGGCCGGGGAATACGACATCGCGGGCACCATCGTGGGCGTCGTTGACGAAAAAGACGTAATTGATGGAAGCGAAATACGAAAAGGAGACGTCATCATCGGCCTGCGTTCCGACGGCCTGCACACCAACGGGTACAGCCTGGCGCGGAAGATCGTGAAGGACGTCGCCCGAAAGACCTACTTCGACGTTCTCCCCGAAACCGGCCGCACCCTCGGCGAGGAACTGCTCCGGCCGCACCGGCCCTACAGCCCGGTGCTCGGCCTGATGCGAAAGGGTCTCATCCGCGGGTGCGCGCACATCACGGGCGGCGGATTCGTCGACAATGTAGACCGCATTCTTCCCAAGGAGTGCGATGCCGCCATCGACTGCCGCACGTGGACGCCCGACCCGATTTTCACCTGGATGCAGAAAACGGCCAATGTTCAAAATCATGAGATGTACCGTACTTTCAATATGGGAATAGGCATGGTGCTCGTAGTCAAGCCTATCGATACGGACAAGGTACTCGGGGCAAAGGAGATTTCAAGGTTTGAACCGCGGGTGGTGGGAACAATAACACAGGGAAAAGGGAAAGTTAATCTGACGTTTTAAGCAAGTTAAAAGTTTGAAGTTGAAAGCGAGAATCTCAATAGCAACAGGTATATTTTTTTTCTTTCAACTTTCCACCTCTAACTCTAACAATTTGTAAATTTTATCAAAATTGACCATGTTTAAAAAATTCTTGATTTTCAACACCGCCTCGCGGCAGAAGGAGGAATTCGTTCCCCTTCACGATCCGGTGTCCATGTATTGCTGCGGCCCGACAGTGTATAACTTCGCGCATATCGGCAACCTGAGGACCTACATTTTCGAGGACGTGCTCAAACGCGTGCTTCTTGCGCTTGGCTACAAGGTGAAGCATGTCGTCAACATCACCGACGTGGGGCACCTGACCTCCGACGCCGACACCGGCGAGGACAAAATGGAAAAAGGCGCCAGCCGCGAGGGGAAAACCGTGTGGCAGATCGCCGAGTATTATACCGGTGTTTTCAAGCAGAACTTAAAAGACCTCAATATCATTGAACCCCAGGTGTGGCCCAAGGCCACCGACCATATTCCCGAAATGATTAAAATGATCGCGGCGCTCAAGGACAAGGGGTTTACTTATAAGACCGGCGACGGGATTTACTTCGATACCACAAAGTTTCCGGCGTACGCCGATTTTGCGCGGCTCGACATCGACAACCTGCAGGCGGGAAGCCGCGTTGACATGGGCGACAAGCGCAGCGCAACCGATTTCGCGCTGTGGAAATTCTCTCCCAAAGACAAAAAGCGCCAGATGGAATGGGACAGCCCGTGGGGAAAAGGCTTTCCCGGATGGCACATCGAGTGCAGCGCCATGTCGCTCAACTACTGCGGCCAGCCCATCGACATACATTGCGGGGGCATGGACCACGTGCGCGTGCACCATACCAACGAAATAGCCCAGGCCGAGGCCGCGACCGGCAAGCCGTTTGTCAAGTACTGGCTCCACGGCGAGTTCCTGGTGCTCGACAAGGGGAAAATGGCGAAGTCGTCCGGCGATTTTCTGACACTCGATTCCGTCAAGCAAGCGGCCGTTCCTCCGCTCGCCTACCGGATGTTCTGCTATACCGCGCATTACCGGAGTCCCCTTATGTTTTCGTGGGACGGCCTTAAATCGGCGGCGCAGGGTCTTGCCAACCTCAAGAAACTGATTTTTTCCGAGACGAAAAAACCAGCGGCAACGGGCTCCGTATCGCACGAGACCGTTGATCGCATTCTCGGGCCGTTTTACGACGCACTTTGCGACGACATGAACATGCCGGTCGCCTGCGCGCATGCGTGGACGGTTCTCAAAGACAAGGCGCTCAGTGCAGAGGAAAAATACGAGGCAATCGAAGCGGCCGATACGGTACTCGGCCTTGATCTTCTCAAGGATGACCGCGCAAAAGAAATAATCTCTGAAGTCGAGAAGAACGATGTGCGCCTCAAGCTGATATCGTCTTCCATTCTTGAAACGTCGCTGATAGACAAGGTCGTGTCGCTCGCTGCGGCGCGCCAGGAGGCGCGACGCAGCAAGGCCTTTGACAAAGCGGACCGCATCAGGAAGGAATTGGCCGGCCTCGGCGTGGAAATCAAGGACCTGCCGGGCGGGATAGCCGAGTGCCGCGTGGCAGCCCGGCCGTAAAAATCATCCAACAAGGAGCTGAACCGTGATGAATGAAAAAGAGAATTCGCTGTCAAACGATCTGAGAAAAATGCTGGTCGGCAGCGAAATCGAAGAACAGATGATGAAGCGCAGGGAAATATTCCTGTGGGGCGACATCAACGACGAATCGGCGGCCTCCGTGGTGCAGAAGATCATCTATTTCGACGGCCAGAGCAACGAGGACATCACCCTGTTCATCAACAGCCCCGGCGGCATGATAAGCTCGGGGCTCGCCATCTATGACGTCATGCAGTATGCGAAATCCGACATCAGAACGGTGTGCATGGGGCTGGCCGCGAGCATGGGCGCCGTCGTACTGTGCGCCGGCGCAAAGGGAAAACGCCAGAGCTGGGAAAACGCCCGCATCATGATCCATCAGCCGCTTATCGCCGGCAATTTTTTCGGCCCGGCTTCGGAAATCAAAATACAGGCCGAGGAAATGCTGAAGGTGCGTGAACGGCTCAATGAGATATTGGCCGAGCATTCGGGCCAGACGCTCAAAAAGATAGAGGAGGACACCGACCGGGACTATTTCATGTCGGCGGAAGAGGCTGTGAAATACGGCCTTATCGACACCATTGTAAAAAAATTATAATAAATTATAATATTTTGACATTAAATTCCAACATATAGTATATTTACAAAACTTTTTCGCTAAAACGCCGATGTAGCTCAGCTGATAGAGCATCCGATTTGTAATCGGATGGTCGGGGGTTTGAATCCCTCCATCGGCTCCAATAGTGGAACAGCGGCGCAAGTCAACAATCAGATGGGTAGGTGCCCGAGTGGTTAAAGGGGATGGACTGTAAATCCATTGGCTGACGCCTACGGTGGTTCGAAACCATCCCTACCCAGATAAACATGCGGGCATAGCTCAAGTGGTAGAGCTCCACCCTTCCAAGGTGGCTGTTGTGAGTTCGAGTCTCATTGCCCGCTTATGCAAACTATCGCCCATGTAGCTCAGTTGGTAGAGCACATCCTTGGTAAGGATGAGGTTCACCGGTTCGATCCCGGTCGTGGGCTTTTCGGAAATGAACCAGGGTAGATACTAAATAAACCTTTTCACCTCACTATACCAAGGGGAGTGTCATGGCAAAGGAAAAGTTCTCACGCACAAAGCCGCACGTGAATGTCGGGACCATCGGTCATGTCGACCATGGTAAAACCACGTTGACAGCCGCGATTACGCGGGTGATGTCGTCCAAGGGCCTGGCCAAGTACATCTCTTACGACGAGGTCGCGAAGGCGTCCGAGTCACAGGGCCGTCGTGACGAGACCAAGATCCTCACCATCGCCACGTCGCATGTGGAATACGAGACCGAAAACCGCCATTATGCGCACGTTGACTGTCCCGGACACGCGGACTATGTCAAGAACATGATCACGGGCGCGGCCCAGATGGACGGCGCCATCCTCGTGGTGAGCGCGGCCGACGGCCCCATGCCCCAGACGCGCGAGCACATCCTTCTCGCCCGGCAGGTGGGAGTTCCCTATATCGTCGTCTTCCTGAACAAGGTGGACACCGTTGACGATCCAGAGCTCCTTGAACTCGTCGAGCTCGAGGTGCGGGAGCTGCTTTCCAAGTACGAATTCCCGGGCGACCAGATCCCCATCATCAGGGGAAGCGCGATCCAGGTGTTGCAGAACCCGGACGATCCGGCGAAGCAGAAATGCATCCTCGATCTCATGGCCGCCATCGACAAGTATATCCCCACGCCCAAGCGCGAGACCGACAAGCCGTTCCTCATGCCGGTTGAAGACGTGTTCTCCATCACCGGCCGCGGCACGGTGGCCACGGGCAGGGTGGAGCGCGGCACGGTCAAGGTTGGAGACGAGATCGAGATCGTTGGCATCAAGGACACGCGCAAGACCGTGGTGACCGGCGTCGAAATGTTCCGGAAGCTGCTTGATAAAGCGGAAGCCGGCGATAACATCGGCTGCCTGCTCCGCGGCGTGGAGAAAGACGACATCGTGCGCGGCATGGTGCTCGCGAAGCCGGGTTCCATCACCCCGCACAAGAAATTCAAGGCGCAGGTATACGTGCTTTCCAAGGAGGAAGGCGGACGCCATACCCCGTTCTTTTCCGGGTACCGTCCCCAGTTCTACTTCCGCACCACCGACGTCACGGGAAGCCTCGTACTCGACAAGGGCGTCGAGATGATCATGCCCGGCGATAACGCGGCGCTCGAAGTGGAGCTCATCGCGCCCATCGCCATGGAAAAATCGCTGCGCTTCGCCATCCGCGAGGGCGGACGCACGGTTGCTTCCGGCGCGGTATCGGACATTGTCGAATAACGGAGAACACTCGAGGATGCGCCCGGCGGCGCATCATCGGTTTACAAGCGGTAACACTTTAAAAACGTATCGGCGGTACAAATGCCCAGAGAGATGATTTCGTTGGAATGCACGTCATGCAAGAGAACCAATTATTCGCTCATGAAAAACAAACGCAAGCATTCGGAGCGTCTCGAGCTGAAAAAATACTGCCCGTTCGAACGGAAACGTACGGTTCACAAAGAAGCGCGTTGAGTACCCATTCTCTCTTAGTTTTCCCTTTGTGCCAGTCGCAGCGGCGTAGCGGAAGTGTTGCAACGTACCTCGCCGGAAAAAAATGGCTCTATGAAAAATTGTAAACCGAACATGACGCTGAAAACGTTTAGGTCTGTAGCTCAATTGGTAGAGTAGTGGTCTCCAAAACCATTGGTTGGGGGTTCGAGTCCCTCCAGACCTGTTACCTCTGACAGTGGAAGACGTATGAATAAACTAATTCAATATCTGAAGGATGTCAGGGCGGAGATGGGCAAGGTGAGCTGGCCCGCGCGCAATGAATTGATGGGCGCCACTTGGCTCGTGATTGTTCTCAGCCTTCTCATGGCTATTTTTGTTTACACGTGCGACCAGGTGATAAACCGGATCATCGGTTTGTTGCTCAAGATCAACCTGTAGAAACGCTCACGAGGATTTTTCATGGCAAAACGCTGGTATGCCGTCCATACATACTCGGGCCAGGAAGCGCGGGTGATGGAAGTCATCACCGACCTTATCGCCGCAGGCGAGATGAAGGAACAGATCGGCCAGGTGCTCATGCCGACGCACGACGTGGTCCACGTGAAAAACGGCAAGAAGATCAAGACGACGCGCAAGTTCTTCCCGAGCTACATCCTGGTCGAGCTTGAATTGAACAAGGATACGTCGCATTTCATCAGGAACATCAACGGCGTCACCGGCTTCGTGGGAGGGAAAAAGCCCCAGCCGCTGCGCGACGAGGAAGTCGCGCGGATCCTGGGACAGACCGAAAAAAGCACGCGGCAGCAGATTTCAGAGGTACCATACGAGATCGGCGACGCGGTGAAAATCAAGGAAGGGCCATTCAAGGATTTCGACGGCGTGGTTGACGAAATACACCCGGAAAAAGGGAAAATAAAGGTCATGGTGAGCGTGTTCGGAAGATCCACGCCGGTCGAGGTGGACTTCATGCATGTCAATCCGATCAGTTGACGGTGATTAAATTGATTAATGTGATTGACAGGATTTTAAATAGAGAATAAATCTTTTTCGATATTTGAAATCACGGCCATCAAAAGAATCATGTAAATCATAGTTAGGGGGCAAGTACCTTGGCTAAGAAAGTAAGCGCAATCATAAAGCTGCAGATCCCGGGCGGTCAGGCGAACCCCGCGCCGCCGGTGGGACCCGCGCTGGGCCAGCACGGTGTCAACATCATGGAATTTTGCAAGTCGTTCAATGCGAAAACAAAAGACGCGAACGGCATGATCATCCCGGTGGTGATCACCGTTTACGCAGATCGGTCGTTTACGTTCATCACCAAGACCCCGCCGGTGTCTGTGCTCATTCTCAAAGAGCTCGGCCTCGAAAAGGGGTCGGGCGTGCCCAACAAGGACAAGGTGGGAACGCTCAACAAGGCGCAGGTAAAGAAAATCGCGGAAATCAAGATGCCCGACCTTAACGCGGCAAGCCTCGAAGCAGCAATGAACACGGTCGCGGGAACGGCGCGGAGCATGGGCGTCAACGTCGCGGACTGAAGCGAAGCACACAAAGGGAGTTCTGATACATGAAACGTCACGGCAAGAAGTGGAAGGCCTCGCGGGCAAAGATCGACAAGACCAAGGAGTATCAAATTCCGGAGGCCGTGGAATTTTTACGTACCAATAAAACCGGCAAATTCGACGAGACGCTTGAAGTCGCGATCAACCTCGGCATTGATCCCACGAAGAGCGACCAGAACGTCCGCGGCGCGGTGGTGCTGCCGCACGGCCTTGGTAAAACCGTGCGCGTGCTCGCGTTTGCCCAGGGCGCAAAGGCCGAAGAGGCAAAGGCGGCGGGCGCCGACCACGTGGGCGCTGAGGACATGGCCGAAAAAATAAACGGCGGGTGGCTGGAGTTCGACGCCTGCATCGCGACGCCCGACATGATGAAAGTGGTGGGCAAACTCGGAAAGATCCTCGGCACGCGCGGACTCATGCCCAACCCCAAGGTGGGCACGGTCACCATGGACATCGGCAAGGCGGTCAAGGAACTTAAAAAGGGCAAGGTCGAGTTCCGCGCGGAAAAAGGCGGCATCGTCCATGCTCCGCTGGGCAAGCTCTCGTTTGACGCGGACAAGCTTATTGAAAATGTAAAGACTTTTCTCGAGGCGCTGGCAAAGGCGAAGCCCTCGTCCGCAAAAGGGCAGTTTCTCAAGAAGGTGGTATTGAGCAGCACCATGGGGCAGGGCGTCAAGCTGGTGACGGCGACCGAAGCCAAGGCCTGACGAGGACTTCCCGGATTTCATAGAAAAAAGAATCATTGTAGAATCACCAAGCAAAGGCATACCAGATCATGTCGACAAAAACCGAACGGACAAAAACCATAGAGGTCCTGGAAAAGGAATTCAAAGAGGCCAAGGGCATCTACCTCACCGACATCAATAAAATTGATGTGGAGAAGATCACCAGGCTGCGCAACGATATCCGGAAAAAAGGGATGAAGTACATCGTTGTCAAGAACACCCTTGCGCGGATCGCGCTCGAGCGTTGCGGGAAAAAAGACCTCACGCCGTTTTTGAAGGGACAAATCGGCGTGGTAGTGGCTCCGCAGGAGGGCATGGCGCCGGCGAAAATCATCCGTGATTTCCAGAAGGAGTGCGCGAAACAAAACAAGGAGCTCGAACTGCTTCCCGTCAAGGTGGCCTACATCGACGGCACCACGTTTGACGGGAAGGAGACGGCGCGTCTTGCCGACATCCCGCCGCGTGACGTGCTGCTCTCCCAGTTGCTCGGCGTGCTGCAGGCGCCCATGGCGAAATTCGCCGGAACGCTCAACGGCGTTCTCACCACGTTTGCGGCGACGCTGGATGCAGTGAGAAGTAAAAAGGAGTCGGAAGCTTCCGCTCCCAAGTCCAACTGAAAACTAAAACTTAAACTTATCTCATAGGGAGGTATTACCGTGGCGACTTTAACGAATGAAGAACTGGTTGAGGCAATTGGCGGTAAAACAGTACTTGAGCTGTGCGATCTGATCAAGGCCATCGAAGACAAATTCGGCGTCAAGGCCGCTGCGCCCGTTGCAGTGGCGGCGGCTCCCGCCGCGGGCAGCGCGGCGGCACCGGCCGAGGAGAAGACCGAATTCTCCGTGATCCTCAAGGACGGCGGCGCGAAGAAGATCCAGGTGATCAAGGTCGTGCGCGCGATAACCGGTCTCGGGCTCAAAGAGGCAAAAGACCTTGTTGAAGGCGCGCCCAAACCGGTCAAGGAAGGAATTCCCAAGGCAGAGGCCGAAACGATTAAAAAGCAGCTGGAAGAAAACGGCGGCGTTGTCGAGATCAAGTAAGCGGGGCGCTCATTCCAACATTAACGAATGCCGGTTGTTTGCATCCTTAAAAAAACAGTCATTCACGTAGCGGACGCACGGAATGCCCGCAAGAGCATTTCGTGCTCGCTATTGGAAAAAACGGATTCATCCTGCCCGTTTTCGGCAAACGCGCCGAAACGTGCGCGGATAATTTCCTATAAACCCGAGGGGACACGCGAATGGTAGAACGCACAAGCTATTCCCGCATTAAAAAAGTCATGGATTTGCCGGATCTTCTGGAGATCCAGACCGAATCCTATGCCGCCTTTTTACAGGCCGACATTTCCCCCCGACAGAGGAAGAAGCAGGGACTTCACGGCGTTTTTCACAGCCTCTTTCCGGTCAATGACGTGAAAGGGTATTACTCGCTCGAGTACGACGGGTACAAACTCGGGGTTCCGAAATATACCATAAAAGAATGTAAGGAGCGGGGAATGACCTTTGCCGCGCCCCTTAAAGTCGATATGTCGCTCCTGGTGTACGAGCAGGACGGCGAGGTCAAGAAGTTCGTCGAGAAGATCACCAACGAAGTGTACGTGGGCGAAATCCCGCTCATGACCGAACGCGGCACCTTCGTGATCAACGGCGCCGAGCGTGTGATTGTGAGCCAGCTGCATCGTTCGCCGGGCATCACCTTTGACGAGGAGGAGCAGCCCAACGGCGAGAAGGAGATGACCGCGCGCATCATCCCGCAGCGCGGATCATGGGTCGAGATGATCCTCGACGCCGACGACGTGCTCACCATAAACATCGATCGCCGCAAGAAGATGCCCGCCACCATCCTGCTGCGCGCGCTCGGCTATTCCACCGACGAAAAGCTTCTTGCGCTGTTCCATGAACGAGAAAACGTCGACGTTGGCGCAAAGGGAAAGGAAAAAATAGTCGGAAACGTCAACGCCGTAACGTTGTTCAACAAGGAAACCGGCGAAATCATCCTTGACGCCAACGAGATCATCACCGAGGAAAAATACGCGAACCTTGTCTCGAATAAAATCGGCGAGGTGCAGATCCTCGCCAACGTCCCGAATCCCGAAAACATGATCATCCGCAACACCATCGAGCGGGACCCGACAAAATCCGAGGAAGAAGCCTTATTCTATATATATGCCACCATGCGGCCCGGCGATCCGCCCAACGTGGAGACCGCACGAAACCTCGTGAATCGTCTTTTCTTTGACGAAAAGCGGTACGATCTCGGCAATGTGGGCAGGTACCGGCTCAACACGCGGCTTAACATCAAGCATGAGGAAGGCAACAACACGCTTTCGAAGGACGATTTCGTCGCGGCGTTCAAATATCTCATTGGCCTGGGCGGCAGCGAAGGTTTCATTGATGACATCGACCATCTCGGCAACCGCCGCGTCCGCTCGGTGGGCGAGTTGCTCTCTGCCCAATTCACCGTGGGCCTCACGAGGATGGTGCGCACGATTCGCGAGCGCCTTAGCCTGCGCGACAATGAAAACGTAACGCCCCAGGATCTCATCAACGCGCGCACCGTGTCGACCGTGGTTCAGGCGTTTTTCGGCTCGAGCCAGCTGTCGCAGTTCCTCGACCAGACCAACCCGCTGTCCGAGCTCACGCACAAGCGACGCGTGAGCGCGCTCGGCCCCGGCGGCCTCACCCGCGAGCGCGCGGGCTTCGAGGTGCGCGACGTGCACCACACGCATTACGGCCGTTTGTGCCCCATCGAAACGCCCGAGGGACCGAACATCGGGCTCATCGCGTCGCTCTCGACCTTCGCGCGCGTCAATGGGTTCGGCTTCATCGAGACGCCGTACCAGAAAATCGAGGACGGCAGGCTTACCGGCGACATCGACTACCTCACCGCCGACCAGGAGGACAACTACAAGATCGCGCAGGCCAACACGCCGGTCAACGAGAAGGGAAGGCTCACCGAGGAGACCGTATTCGCGCGCTACCGCGGCGATTTTCTCATCCTCAATCCCCGGGACGTATCGTACATGGACATCTCGCCCATGCAGCTCGTTTCGGTGGCCGCGGGGCTCATCCCGTTCCTCGAACACGACGACGCGAACCGCGCGCTCATGGGGTCCAATATGCAGCGCCAGGCGGTGCCGCTCCTCAACACCGAGGCGCCGCTCATCGGCACGGGACTCGAAGGACGCGCCGCGGTCGACTCGGGATGCATGATCATCGCGCGCAACCCGGGCCTCATTGAAAAAGTGGATGCCACGAAAGTCGTGATACGCAAAACGAAAACATCGGCCGGCGACGATATCCTCGGCCTTTCCGAATACGACACCTACGAGCTCACGAAGTTCGAGCGCAGCAACCAGGACACGTGCATCAACCAGAAGGTGTGCGTGTCTGCGGGCGACAAGGTAAAGGCGGGCGACGTGCTCGCCGACGGCCACGCCACGAAAAACGGCGAGCTCGCGCTCGGCCGCAACGTGATGGTGGCCTTCATGCCGTGGCGCGGGTACAACTTCGAGGACGCCATCATCATTTCCGAGAAGCTCGTGGCCGACGACATCTACACCTCGCTGCACATCGAAGTGTTCGAGACCGAGGTACGCGACACCAAGCGCGGCCCCGAGGAGCTCACGCGGGAAATTCCGAACGTGAGCGAGGACGCGGTGAAGAACCTCGACGAGACCGGCGTGGTGCGGGTGGGCACCGAGGTCGAAGCCGGCGATATTCTTGTCGGTAAAGTGACGCCCAAGGGCGAGACCGAGCTGTCGCCGGAAGAACGCCTCCTGCGCGCCATTTTCGGCGAAAAGGCCGGCGACGTGCGCGACTCGTCGCTCAAGGCGCCCCCGGGACTCAAGGGCATCGTGATGGACACGTGCATCTACTCCCGCAAGGAACGCGACAAGCGGTCCAAGAAAAAAGACAAGAGGATCATCGACGAGATGAAACTTTCCATCGGCAAGCAGATCGCCGAGATCGAAAAGGCGAGGCTCGAAAAGCTCACCGATATCCTCTCTGACACCGTCACGCGCGTCATCACCAACGCCCATACGGGCGAGACCGTGGTCCCCGAGGGCAGGAAGTGGACCAAGGCGCTGCTTAACAAGATGGAATTCGCGAGCATCGCGTTCAAAAACGGCCTCTGCAACGACGCCGCCAAAAACCGCAAAGCCGAGGACGTGCTGTTCCACGCCAACGATCTCATCGCCAAGCTCGAGGACAAGCTCGACAAGGAGATCGACAAGATCGTGCGCGGCGACGAGCTCAAGCCCGGCGTGCTCCAGCTTGTCAAGGTGTATGTGGCCAAGAAGCGCAAGCTCTCGGTGGGCGACAAGATGGCGGGCCGCCACGGCAACAAGGGCGTGATCTCCAAGATCGTCCCCGCCGAAGACCTTCCGTTCCTTCCCGACGGGACGCCGGTTGACATCGTGCTCAACCCGCTGGGCGTGCCCTCGCGGATGAACTTCGGCCAGATCCTTGAGACGCACATGGGATGGGCAGCGGCGAAGCTCGGCCAGCACGTTTCAACGCCCGTGTTCGACGGCGCCACCACCCAGGACGTCGATGAACTCCTTGCCAGGGCGAAGCTTCCCAAGACCGGCAAGATTCAGTTGCGCGACGGCAGGACGGGAGAGCCGTTCGACCGCGAGATCACCGTGGGCCCCATTTACATGATGAAACTCTGCCATCTCGTGGACGACAAGATCCACGCGCGCTCCATCGGACCGTATTCGCTCGTGACCCAGCAGCCGCTCGGCGGGAAATCGCAGTTCGGCGGACAGCGCTTCGGCGAAATGGAAGTGTGGGCGCTCGAGGCCTACGGCGCGGCGTACACGCTGCAGCAGATCCTCACAGTGAAGAGCGACGACCTTACCGGAAGGTCAAAGATCTACGAGTCAATTGTCAAAGGCGAAAATTCGCCGCGGTCGGGCGTGCCGGAGTCGTTCAAGGTGCTCATACGCGAGATCAAGGCGCTGGCGCTCGATATCGACGTGAAAATAGGTGATGAAGTGTACAAGGCCGTGTAATTCCCGGGCTGACGCCCGTTTAACAAGGAGGAATTTCGGTGGCTGAAACAAATAATCAGATAAGCGCAAAGACGCAGGAAATTTCCCAGGTCGGCATTCGGCTCGCCTCGCCCGACATCATCAGGAACTGGTCGTACGGCGAAGTGACCAAACCCGAAACCATCAACTACCGGTCGTTCAAGCCGGAACGCGACGGCCTGTTCTGCGAAAAGATCTTCGGGCCCGTGCGCAACTGGGAATGCAACTGCGGAAAATATAAACGCATCAGGTACCGCGGCGTGGTGTGCGACCGCTGCGGCGTGGAAGTGACGCATTCCAAGGTGCGGCGCGAGCGCATGGGGCACATCGAGCTCGCGGTGCCCATCATCCACATCTGGTTCCTCAAGAGCGTACCGTCGCACATCAGCTACCTGCTCGGCTTGCCCAACACGGTGCTCGAAAGGATTGTTTACTATGAATCGTACGTGGTCATTGAGCCGGGCGACACCAATTTGCGCAAGGGAATGCTGCTCACCGAAGATGACTATATCAAGCTCGAGGAACAGAAGAAAATGTTCGTGGCCAAGATGGGCGGCGAGGCGATCCTCGAAATGCTCGCCACGCTTGACCTTGAGGAACTCGGCTTCGATTTGCGCTCAAAGATAAAAATCGAATCTTCCGAGCAGCGCAAGCTCGAACACCTGAAACGGCTCCGCATCGTCGAGTCGTTCCTGAAATCGGGCAACAAGCCCGAATACATGGTGCTGCGCGTTCTTCCCGTGCTGCCGCCCGACCTCAGGCCGCTGGTGCCCCTCGAGGGCGGCCGCTTTGCCACGTCGGACCTCAACGACCTTTACAGAAGGGTAATCAACAGGAACAACCGGCTCAAGAAGCTCATGGAGATCAAGGCGCCCGAGGTCATCCTCCGCAACGAGATGCGCATGCTCCAGGAAGCGGTCGACACGCTGTTCGACAACGGCCGCCGCACTTTCTCGGTGAAGGGCGAGGGCAAGCGTCCCCTCAAGTCGCTGAGTGATTTACTTAAGGGAAAACAGGGGCGGTTCCGCCAGAACCTGCTCGGCAAGCGCGTCGATTATTCGGGCCGCAGCGTCATCGTGGTGGGCCCGGAACTTAAAATTCACCAGTGCGGCCTTCCAAAGACCATGGCGCTCGAGCTCTTCAAGCCCTTCGTGATTCAGCGGCTCGAGGAGAGAAATCTTGTCCAGACCGTCAAGAGCGCGAAACGGTTCGTTGAAAAGGAGCGGCCCGAGGTGTGGGACATCCTCGAAGACGTCATCAAGGACCATCCTGTGCTCCTCAACCGCGCGCCCACACTGCACCGTTTGGGAATTCAGGCCTTCTTCCCCGTGCTCGTGGAGGGAAAGGCAATTCGCCTTCACCCGCTCGTATGCGCGGCGTTCAACGCGGACTTTGACGGCGACCAGATGGCCGTGCACGTGCCGCTGTCGTTCGAGTCGCAGATCGAGTGCCGTCTCCTCATGCTGAGCTCCAACAACCTGCTCAACCCGGCGTCGGGCATGCCCATCATGGTGCCGAGCCAGGACATCGTGCTCGGCGTCTATTATCTTACCAAAATGGGAAGCGGCCGCAAGGGCGAGGGAAGGGCGTTCTGCGATCCCGACGAGGTGCTCCACGCCATTTTCAACAAGCAGATCGACATCCACGCGAAAATCAGGGTGCGCGTGAACGGCCAGAGCATCGACACCACGGCCGGCCGCATCATCTTCAACCAGATCATACCCGAAGGCATCGAGTACGTCAACGAACTGCTCAACAAGAAAAAAATCCAGGGCATCGTGGCCGGCATCATCAAGAAAAAGGGCAACGCGGTCGCCTGCAAGTTCCTGGATGACATCAAGAACCTCGGGTACGAGTATGCGACGCGTGCGGGAGTCACCTTCGGCGCCGACGACCTCGTGGTCCCCGGCGAGAAAAAGGCGATCATCGAGAAGTCGCTCGATGAGGGAACGCGCATCCGTAAACAATACGACCGCGGTATCATCACCGAGGGCGAGCGGTACAACAAGATCATCGACCTGTGGACCCACACCACCGGACAGGTCGCCGACGCGCTGCGCGAGGCGCTCAAGAACGACAAGGACGGATTCAACCCGGTGTACCTCATGCTCGACTCGGGCGCTCGCGGCTCAAACGACCAGATCAAGCAGCTGGCCGGCATGCGCGGCCTGATGCAGAAGCCGCAGAAGAAGATCACCGGCGCCGTGGGCGAGATCATCGAGAACCCCATCATCTCCAATTTCAAGGACGGCCTGTCGGTGCTCGAATACTTCATCTCGACGCACGGCGCGCGCAAGGGACTCGCCGACACCGCGCTCAAGACCGCCGACGCCGGCTATCTCACGCGCCGCCTCATCGACGTGGTGCAGGACGTGGTGATCACGCAGGAGGACTGCGGCACCATCAAGGGCATCGAGATCGAGGAACTGCGGGAGGGCGACGAGGTGATGGAGGCGCTCGGGGGCCGCATCGTGGGCCGCGTGGCGCAGGAGGACATCTACGATCCGGGCAGCCCCGACGAGCTCATCTGCCAGAGCAACACCGTCATCGACGAGACCACGGCGCGGCGCATCGAGGAGGCGGGAATCCCCAAAGTCAAGATCCGTTCCGTGCTCACCTGCGACGCCACCGAGGGCGCCTGCGCCAAGTGCTACGGACGTAACCTCGCCACGGGCAAGCTTGTTGACATGGGAGAAGCGGTCGGCATCATGGCGGCGCAGAGCATCGGCGAGCCGGGCACGCAGCTCACGCTGCGGACGTTCCACATCGGCGGCACGGCCTCGCGCCTCATCCTCAAGGGCAGGGAGTTCTTCCCGTTCAACAACCTCGAGCGGGGCAAGACCGTTGTCAAAGGGAAAATCAAATTCGTCGACATCGACGTGGTCGACCATAAGGACGGCCGACGGGTGATGAGCCGTGCCGGCGAGCTCGTGGTGGAACTTCCCGACAAGGAATTCCGGTACACCGTCCCCTACGGCGCCACCATTTTCGTATCCGACAAGGACGAGATCGTCCACAGCAACCCGGAATTCGTCGAGGAAAAGGAAAAGAGCAAGAACAAGCCCGGGTTCAAGGAATACCAGAAAAAGGAAATGGGCACCGTTTTGTTCCAGTGGGACCCCTATAACAGCCTCATCCTCGCGCCGGAGTCCGGCACGCTCGAGCTCGTGGACCTCGTTGACGGCGAGACCACGAAAATGGAGGTGGACGAACGCACGGGCATGAGCAACGTCGTGGTGGTGGAGCACCGCGACAAGAAACTGCACCCGCATCTCCAGGTCCTTGACGACAGTGGAAGGCGGCTCGCCAACATCGCGGTTCCCACGGGCGCCTATCTGGCGACCATAGAGCGCGACCACAAACCGGCGCTCATCAAGAGCAGCGACCCGGTCAACAAGGGCGACATCCTCCTGAAGATCCCGCGCGAAACCGGAAAGAGCAAGGACATCACGGGCGGCCTGCCGCGTGTGGCCGAGCTGTTCGAGGCGCGGCGTCCCAAGGACGCGGCCGTTGTCTCGGAGGTGGACGGCATCGTGGCGATCGGCGGCACCGAGCGCGGCAACCGCAAGCTTGTCGTGCGCGACGACGACGGCGCGGGCCACGAATACCTCGTTCCCATGGGGAAGCACCTCCGCGTGCACGAGGGCGACCGGGTGAAGGCCGGCGACCGTCTTAGCGAGGGCGCCATCGACCCGCACGACATCCTGCGGATCATGGGCGAAAACGCGGTGCAGCGCTACCTGCTTGACGAAATACAATCGGTGTACCGGCTGCAGGGCGTCACCATCAACGACAAGCACATTGAGGTGATCGTCACGCAAATGCTCAAGAAGGTGAAGGTGGAGAACCCCGGCGACACGCATTTCCTCGAAGGCGATGACGTTGATAAACGCAACCTCCGCGACGAGAACGAGCTCGTGGTGTCGGAGGGGGGAGAGCCCGCGACGTTCACGCCGATCCTGCTCGGCATCACGCGCGCCTCGCTGACCACCGAGTCGTTCCTCAGCGCCGCGTCGTTCCAGGAGACCACCAAGGTGCTCTCCAAGGCCGCGGTCGAGGGCAAGGTTGACAAACTCAAAGGCCTCAAGGAGAACTTGATAATGGGCAATCTGATTCCCGCGGGAACGGGGTGCCGGCTGTATAAGGATGTGAAGATCAAAGACTTAAGCACCGAGGCCATCCCGGTGGAGAAAACCGAGGCGGACGAGGATTTCCTCGACCTGGGCGCGTAAGGTAAAGGCGGAATTTGATTTACGAAATGGCTTATATTATTTTGAAAAATTGTCTTTTTCCGGAGGATTTTTAGGTGCCGACCATCAGTCAGCTTATTCGCAACGGGAGAAGGATACTCTCTTCCCGGAGCAAGGCAGGCGCGCTGCAGAAATGCCCGCAACGGCGCGGCGTGTGCATTCGCGTGTTCACCACGACGCCCAAGAAGCCGAACTCCGCGCTTCGGAAGGTGGCGCGCGTCCGCCTCACCAACCACATCGAGGTGAACGCCTACATTCCCGGCGAGGGCCACAACCTGCAGGAACATTCCATCGTGCTCACCCGCGGCGGTCGCGTCAAGGACGTGCCCGGCGTGCGGTACCACATCATCAGGGGTGCGCTTGACACGCAGGGCGTTGAGGACCGCAGGAGAGGACGTTCCAAATACGGCGCAAAGAAGCCGAAGAAGTAGGACTACGAAATGTCAAGAAGAAAAAAGTCGCATAAGCACGAATTCGTCCAGGACCCGAAGTACAAGAGCGTGTTGATAACGCAGTTCATCAACAACCTTCTGCGGCGCGGGAAGAAGCGTCTTGCCGAGACCATGGTCTACGACGCCATCGATCTTGCCGGAAAGCGCACCAACCAGGACGGTCTGAGCGTTTTCAAGAAGGCGGTTGACAACGTGAAACCCACGGTGGAGGTCAAGTCGCGCCGCGTGGGCGGCGCCAACTACCAGGTGCCGGTGGAGGTGCCGTCCGACCGCAGGACGTCGCTTGCGATACGGTGGCTCATCACCTATGCCAAGGAACGCACCGAAAAGAGCATGGCCGACAAGCTCGCCAACGAATTCATCCAGGCGTCCAAGAACGAAGGCGGCGCGGTGCGCAAGAAGATCGACACGCACAAGATGGCGGAAGCAAACAAAGCATTTGTGATATTCAGGTGGTAGCGGTTTGAAGGTTCAGGGGTTCAAAGGTTTAGGGCACCGTTAAGGATTTTTTTTTGATTTGTGAGCCTTTGAACGGGGAACCTCTTCAAATAGTTCTTTTAAAGTCCGGGAGCGAAGGGTACGCAGAAAAGGCGAGCGTGCCTTCGAGTCGTGGCTGTATACAAGGTGAAGGACCGTGATGCGATATGGAAAAGACATTTCTGCTTAACAACGTGCGAAACATCGGCATCATGGCGCACATCGATGCGGGGAAGACGACCACCACCGAGCGGATCCTCTATTATACGGGTATCATCCATCGGATCGGCGAGGTCGACGACGGCAACACCGTTATGGACTGGATGCAGCAAGAGCGCGAGCGTGGAATCACCATCACCTCCGCCGCCATCACCACCGAGTGGAAGGGCGTCCGCATCAACATTATCGACACTCCCGGGCATGTGGATTTTACGATAGAAGTTGAACGTTCTTTGAGAGTTCTGGATGGCGCAGTAGCCATATTCGATTCGGTCGGAGGCGTGGAACCTCAGTCGGAAACGGTCTGGAGACAGGCCGACAAGTACAACGTTCCCCGGATCGCGTTTGTGAATAAAATGGACCGTGTTGGGGCCGATTTCAAGAATGTTGTTGCGATGATGGAGCAGAAGCTCGGCGCGGCTGCCGTTCCCCTCCAATTGCCGATTGGCAAGGAGGACACGTTCAGCGGCGTCATAGACCTGGTGAGGATGAAAGCGTACGGATACGGCGAGGCGGATTTCGGCGCGACCGTAACGCAGCGCGACATCCCGCAGGCATTTGCCGAAGAGGCAGGAAAGTACCGCCACATGATGCTTGAGAAAATATGCGATTTCGACGAAGATCTCATGCATACGCTGTTGGAAGACAAGACTCCGGCGGAGGCGAGCATCAAGCGTGCGGTCAGGGCCGGCGTCATTGCGGGCAAGATTCATCCCGTGCTGTGCGGCGCCTCGTTCAAGAACAAGGGAGTGCAGCAATTGATCGATGCGATCGTCGATTATCTTCCGAGTCCTCTTGACAGAATGACGGTTAGAGGGTTTGACCCGAAGGCCGGTAACGAGGTGACGAGGAACGCGTCGGACAGCGAACCGTTTTGCGCCCTGGTTTTCAAGATCGTCGCCGATGCCCACATCGGCCGCCTGGCGTTTGCGCGGGCGTATTCGGGTGTCATAGACCTGAAGAGCACCCTTGTCAATCCGCGAACGGGAACAAGGGAACGCATCACCCGGATCTTCCGCATGCATTCGAACAAGCGGAAGCCGGAGCAGGCCATGCACGCCGGCGAAATCATGGGGCTCGCGGGGCTCAAGGACACCGCGACGGGCGACACGATCTGCGATCCCGAGCACCCGATTTCGCTCGAGCAGATGACGTTCCCGCAGCCGGTGATCTCCCGGTCGATCGAGCCCAAAAGCACGAGCGACGAGGAAAGGCTGAGCACCGCGCTTGCACGGCTGGCGGACGAAGACCCGACGTGCAAGGTGAAACAGGATCCCGAAACAGGGCAGACGATCATCTCCGGGATGGGAGAACTCCACCTGGAGATACTCATTGACAGATTGGTACGAGAATTCAATGTTGAAGCGCACATTGGGAAGCCGCAGGT
The DNA here is from genome assembly GCA_035516255.1 of Chitinivibrionales bacterium. Classification (NCBI taxonomy): domain Bacteria; kingdom Pseudomonadati; phylum Fibrobacterota; class Chitinivibrionia; order Chitinivibrionales; species Chitinivibrionales bacterium. The sequence continues at coordinate 135,692 of DATJAL010000052.1, forward strand.
TTCCTATAGAGAAACGATCAGCTCGGGCACCGTTGAGACTTTTGAACTGTCCCAGCTCATCGGGGGCAAGACACAGTATGCAAAGGTGGTGCTGAGCGTTGAGCCGATAAATCCCGCACGCGGAACGGAATTCGAGAGCAAGATCTCCGAAAAGTCCATACCCGCCGCGTTCGTCAATGCGGCGAAGCAGGGTGTTGTCGAGACATCGGGCGGCGGCGTGATGTCAGGCTACCCGCTCACCGGGGTGCACACCACGCTGAAGGGACTTTACTTCCGCGAAGACGATTCGACAGAAATGGCGTTCAAAATCGCGGGCTCGATGGCGTTCAAGAACGCGTGCGCACGGTGCGGCCCGGCCATCCTGGAGCCGGTGATGAAACTCGAGGTGGTGGTGCCGGCCGAATACATGGGCGCGGTGATCAACGACCTCAATGCGAGACGGGGCACCGTGAGCGGGATCACGGGACGCAAGGACGCGCAGGTCATCGACGGCGGCGCGCCGCTTTCGGAAATGTTCGGATACGCGACAATGCTGCGCTCTTTGACACAGGGAAGAGCAGTATACACGATGCAGTTTGACCACTACGAGCCCACGAGCAGGGCGGTCCAGGAGGAGATTCTCAAACGCATCGGAAGAATATGGTAGGGCGGAACAACAAGGGCAGAATTCTCAAATAAAAATTTTCGATCATCAAAAGGAGTAACAGTGCCGGGCGAAAGAATCAGAATAAGGCTCAAGTCATTCGACCATAACATCCTCGACAAATCGACCTCCGACATCGTGCGGACCGCCAAGGGAACGGGCGCCAGAATTTCGGGCCCCATTCCGCTGCCCACCGAGAAGTCGATCTATACGGTGCTGCGCGCGCCGCACGCCGACAAGAAGTCGCGGGAGCAGTTCGAGATCCGCATCCACAAGCGCCTCATTGACATCCTCGAATCAACGCCGCAGACCGTGGATTCGCTGATGAAGCTTGACTTGCCGGCCGGCGTTGACGTTGAGATCAAGGTATAACAACACGACTCCATACAAGGTGTATTCAACACAGGACACGCTATGCAGGGAATAATAGGAAAAAAGATCGGGATGACCCAGATGTTTTCGAAGGACACCGGGAAATTCATCCCGATAACCGTGATACAGGCCGAGGGAAACGTCGTGCACCAGGTGAAGACCATGGAGAACGACGGCTACAGCGCGGTGCAACTCGGCTACGACGTCGTTTCCGACAAGAAGGTGAACAAGCCCCTTGCCGGACATTTCAAGAAGCACAATTCGACGCCGACCAGGGTCATCAAGGAATTCAAGCTCGATTCGGCGGAAGAAAAATTGACGCCCGGCCAGAAGATCGGCCTCGAAGTGCTGGAGAACGTCAAGTTCGTCAACGTGGTAGGCACCTCAAAGGGACGCGGCTTCACCGGAACCATCAAGCGATATAATTTTCATCGTGGCCCCGCAGCCCATGGCAGCAAGTCCATCCGCGTCCGCGGATCGTCCGGCGCCAACACCACGCCGGGCCACGTGCTCAAGGGCCTGCGCATGGAAGGCCATTACGGAAACGCGCAGGTCACCACGAGGAACCTCGAGGTGATGGCGCTTGACAAAGAAGCGGGCCTTGTGATGCTCAAGGGTGCGGTCCCCGGCCCGAACAGGGGAATCGTTTTCATCAGCAAAGTGGTTAAGAAGTAAAGGTTCGCCGTTCAAAGGTTCAGAGGTTCAAAACGGGGAACGGTGAACGCGGCAGGAAAATAAAGGCAAGAAACTCATGAAAGCCAAAGTTTTTACGCAGGACGGCAAGGTCAAGGGCGAGATGGCCCTGGCCGACAGCGTCTTTAACGCAGATGTCAACGAGCAGGTGATGTACCTTGTTGTCAAGACCTACCTGGCCAACCAGCGCCAGGGCACGGCCAAGACCAAGGGCAGGTCGGAAGTGAGCGGCGGCGGCCGCAAGCCGTGGAAGCAGAAGCACACCGGCAACGCGCGCGCCGGCTCCAACACCTCGCCGATCTGGGTGCGCGGCGGCAAGGCCTTCGGCCCGGTCCCGAGAGATTATTACCGTCACATTCCGAAGACCATGCGCAGAATCGCGCTCACGTCCGCGCTTTCGTCACGCGCGAAAGAGGAAAAGGTTTCTGTGGTGGCGGGCATCACATGCGACGCGCCGAAGACCAAGACCATCGCCGCGATGATCGGGGCGCTTTCCCTTGCCGACAAACGGACGCTGCTCGTGATCGACCAAGCAAGCAAGAACATCTACCTTTCGGGCAGGAACATAAAGAACCTCACGCTGAAACCGGTCTCCGAGATCAATGCCTACGACGTGCTCAGCAACGACGCCATTGTGTTCGGATCCGAAGCGATCGTGAAGAAGATCGAGGAGGCGTACGCGCAGTGAGCACCTATCATTCGATCATCCGGTATCCGTCCATTACCGAGAAGAACACCCAGCTGCGGGCGTCGCAGAACAAATACGTCTTTGAGGTCATGCCCACCGCCACCAAGCCGCAAATCAAGGAGGCGGTGGAAAAGCTTTTCAGCGTCAAGGTGCTGTCGGTGAACACCATGGTGGTGAAGGGAAAGAAAAAAAAGCAGGGCAGGTTCGCAGGCTACCGCCCGAACTGGAAAAAGGCGATTGTCAAGGTGGCTGCCGGGCAGACCATCAGCAAATTCGGCGAAGTGTAAATAACAGGATACTAAAGTATAACGGAGAAATTATGGCTCTCAAGACCTATCGGCCGCTAACGCCGGTGCTTCGGTATAAGAACACGCTGGATTTTGCGCAGCTGACCACCGACAGCCCCTACGCGCCTCTGTGCGTGGCAAAAAAGAGAATGGGCGGCCGCAATAGCGACGGACACATCACAGTGCGGCACCACGGCGGCGGGCAGAAAAAATATTACCGCATCATCGATTTCAGGCGCGACAAAAAAAACATTACCGGCACCGTAGAGACCATCGAGTACGATCCGAACCGCTCGTGCTTCATCGCTCTTGTCAAGTATCTTGACGGCGAGCGCCGCTATATTCTCGCCACCGCGAACATGAAGCCGGGCATGAAGGTGATTTCTTCCGACACCTGCGAAATCGCCGAAGGCAACTGCATGCCGCTCGTCAACATGCCGTCGGGCACCATGGTGCACAACATAGAGCTCAAAGAAGGCAGGGGCGGCCAAATGGCGCGGAGCGCGGGCGCCTACGCGGAAATCGTGGCGCGCGAGAACAACATGGTGCAGCTGCGGCTTCCCTCGGGCGAGATCCGCAACATCCGCGAGAAGTGCACGGCCACCATCGGTCAGGTGAGCAACATCGAGCACATGAACGTGGTGCTGGGCTCGGCCGGCCGCAAGCGGTTGATGGGTTGGCGTCCGCACGTGCGCGGCGTCGCCATGAACCCGGTCGACCATCCCATGGGCGGCGGCGAGGCGAAGTCCAAGGGCGGCAACCACCCGATGTCGCCGTGGGCGCAGAAGGCCAAGGGGCTCAAGACGCGCACGAGAAAGAAGCTGTCGAGCAAATACATCATCAGCAGGAGAACCAAGTAATGGCCCGCTCAATAAAAAAAGGCCCTTTTGTCGACGAGCATCTCGCGAAAAAGGTGAACGAGATGAATACGTCGGGGCAGAAGAAAGTGCTCAAGACCTGGTCGCGGCGTTCCACCATCCTGCCCGAATTCGTGGGGTTGACGTTCGCGGTCCACAACGGGAACAAGTTCATTCCCGTGTACGTGACTGAAAACATGGTGGGGCACAAGCTCGGCGAGTTCGCGCCGACCAGGACCTTCAGGGGCCACAGCGGCCATATCAAGGCGACCGACGGAATGACGGAAGAGCAAGCGGCGGCGGCATCATAACGAACCGGAGTTTTTGGAGGATAAACAGTGGAAGCAGTTGCGACTTGTAAATTTCTGCGCAAAACGGCGCGGAAGGCCCGCTTCGTGGCGGACGCCCTGCGGGGGAAAATGGTGGGCGAGGCGTTAAGCCTGCTTGAATTCGGCACGAAAAAGACCGTGGCAAAGGACATTGCCAAGCTCATCAAGTCCGCCGTGGCGAATCTGCAGCACAAGAACGCCGACGCGCACATCAACGTTGACGAGTTGCGCATCAAGGCCATCGAAGTGGGCAACGGGCCCACCCTCAAGCGGTTCCGGCCGCGGGCGCAGGGACGCGCCTACCGGATCCTCAAGCGGATGTGCCACATCAAAGTCGTTGTGTCGAACTGAAAGGGGTAATGGTGGGTCAGAAAACGAATCCTATCGGTCTACGGCTCGGCATCACGAGGACCTGGGTCTCCAACTGGTACACGAGGGACAAGATGTCGGACTACATCTATGAAGATCTCCTGGTGCGGAACTATCTCAAGAAGCGCCTCGAGCACGGCGGCATTTCGTTCATCCAGATCGAGCGGACGGCCAAGCGCGTCACGGTCACCATACACACCTCGCGTCCCGGCATCGTGATCGGCAAGAAAGGCGAGGAAGTGGAGCGGCTCAAGGGTGAGCTGCAGCACCTGACGCAGAAAGAAATCCAGATTAACATAAAAGAAGTCAAGAAGCCCGAAATGGACGCGCAGCTTGTCGCCGACAACATTGCGCGGCAGCTCGAAAAGCGCGTCTCGTACAAGAAGGCAATAAAGAAGTCCATCGCCACGGCATTGCGCATGGGCGCCGAGGGCATCAAGATCGGCGTGAGCGGCCGGCTCAACGGCGCGGAAATCGCCCGGCGCGAAATGTTCAAGGAGGGCCGCGTTCCGCTGCACACCCTGCGCGCCGAGATCGACTATTCCACCGCCACCGCGGTGACGACCTACGGGTGCATCGGCGTGAAGGTCTGGATCTGCAAGGGCGAAGTGATCAACCGCGCCGAGAAAAACGCCGCGAAACAGAAGGAACCTGCGAACGCCGCATAGGGAGGGACAAGGGAAATGTTAGCGCCGAAGAAAGTAAAGTGGAGAAAGCAGCAGCGGGGACGCATGCGGGGCCAGGCAACGCGGTGCAATTCCCTTGCGTTCGGGGAATACGGCCTGCAGGCAGTCCAGCCCGGATGGGTCGACAGCAAGCAGATGGAGGCCGCGCGTATCGCCATGGCACGGTTCCTCAAGCGCGGGGGGAAAATTTTCATCCGCGTGTATCCCGACAAACCTTACACGAAGCATCCGGCCGAATCGCGCATGGGAAAAGGCAAGGGCATCCCCGAAGGGTGGGTCGCGGTTGTCAGGCCCGGCACCGTGATGTTCGAAATGGCGGGCGTCAAGGCCGACGTGGCCCAAAAGGCCATACGGCTCGCCTCGCAGAAGCTCCCCATCCGCTCGCGGTTAATTGAGATCGAAGAAACAATAGGATAGCACCATGAGACTTAAAGCACGCGACATGAGGCATTTGGCGGTGAAGGAACTGCAGGAGAAGGCGGCGTCCCTCGAGGAGGAGCTTTTCAACCTGCGTTTCCAGGCGAAAATGGGCCAGCTGAGCAACGCGCTGCGGCTCAGGGCCGTGCGAAGGGACATCGCGCGGGTAAATACCGTGATTAACGAAAAACGCGGAGAGCAGACCCCATCCGCCCCCAAGGCAGAAGTCCAGACGAAAGAGGAACAAAAAGTAAAACATGCCCAGAAGCCGGAACCGAAACCCGAGGCAAGGTCAAAAGGCAAGGCCAAGCCGAAAGAAAAGACCAGGGCGAAAGCGAACACCAAACACAAAGCAAAAGCGTCTTCGAAGTAAGAGGTGAGAATGGTTGAGCGGAACATGAGAAAATCGAGAGTCGGGGTCGTCGTCAGCGACAAGATGGACAAGACCGTCATCGTGAGCGTGGCGCGCAGCTTTATCCACAGCCAGTATGGCAAGACCATCCGCACCAACAAGAAATTCGTGGCCCACGACGAGAAGGACGAGTGCGCCGTGGGAGACATCGTGGAGATCGTGGAGACGCGTCCGCTTTCGAAGACCAAGCGGTGGCGCGTGCGTGAGATCCTGACAAAGGCGAAATAATACAGGTTACCGATATCAGCATGATGAGGACACAATGATTCAGGTTCATACCGAGATGAACGTCGCAGACAACTCCGGTGCGCGCAAGGTGGAATGCATCAGGGTTCTCGGCGCGACGAGGCGCCGTTACGCGTACGTGGGCGACGTCGTGATCGTTTCCGTGAAGAACGCGCTTCCGAACACCGCGGTCAAGAAAGGCGAGGTGGCGCGGGCGGTGATCGTGCGCACCACCAAGGAATACGGCCGCAACGACGGTACCTACATCCGTTTCAGCGACAACGCGGCGGTGCTCATCAATGACGCGAACGAGCCCCGGGGCACGCGTATTTTCGGCCCCGTGGCGCGCGAGTTGCGCGACAAACAATTCATGCGCATCGTGTCGCTTGCGCCGGAAGTGCTGTAACAGGGGAGATTGACACTATGCCATTGCGGTTGAGAAAAAACGACACGGTCATGATCGTGTCGGGCGACAATAAAGGACAAACCGGACGGATCATCAAGGTGATGCCCAAGAAGAACCGCGCCGTGGTCGAGGCGAGGAACATGGTGAAGCGCCATACCAAGCCGAGCCGGAAGGTGCAGCAGGGCGGGATCATCGAAAAAGAAGCGTCCATTCATCTGTCAAACCTCATGCTGCTGTGCCCGAAGACGTCGAAGGCGACGAGGGTCGGCATGAGGACTCTTGACTCGGGGAAACGGGTGCGGTATTCAAAAAAGGCTAAGGAGCTGATCGATTGAACACTGACAAACAGAAAAAACTGCCGAGGATTCGGGAGTTCTACCAGACACAGGTGATTCCCGCCCTTAAAACGAAGTTCGGCCTGAAGAACGTCATGCAGGTGCCCCGGCTCGACAAGATCGTGCTGAACATGGGCGTGGGCAAGGCGATCCAGGACTCGAAGCTCATTGACGAAGCGGTGACCGTGTTGCAGAACATCAGCGGCCAGAAGCCGATCATTACCAGGGCCAAGAAGGCGATTTCCAATTTCAAGCTGCGCAAGAACCTTCCCATCGGCGTCAAGGTGACCCTGCGGGGAGAGCGGATGTACGAATTCTTCGACCGGCTCATTTCCATCACCATGCCCCGCATCAGGGATTTCAAGGGAATCTCGCGGAAATCGTTCGACGGACACGGCAACTACACGCTCGGCATCAAGGAGCAGATCGTGTTCGCGGAGGTCGACCGCGACAAGATCACGAACATCACGGGCATGGACGTCTGCATATGCACTACGGCCGGCAAGGACGAGCTTGCCCTTGCCCTTCTCGAAGAAATGGGCATGCCGTTCAGGAAATAGGTTCACGTTTACTAAGGGAGAATGACGAGTGGCACGAAAAGCGATAATGGAAAAATGCAGAAAGACGCCCAAGTTCAAAACGCGCCGATACCACCGCTGCAGGCGGTGCGGCCGCAAGCGCGGCTATCTCAGGCGATTCGGCCTGTGCAGGATCTGCTTCAGGGAAATGGCGCTCAACGGCCTGATTCCCGGCGTGGTCAAGGCGAGCTGGTAAACGGTTTTTCTATTTTGCAGGAATAAAGGGGACAAGGCATGACGGATCAGATTGCTGACATGTTCACGAGGATACGAAACGCGATACAGGCCAAGAAAAGGACCGTGAGCGTTCCCGCCTCGAATCTCAAGAAGGAAATCACGCGGCTGCTGTTCGAAAACCACTTTATCGCAAAATACGCGTTTGTCGACGACGGCCGCCACGGCACCATTAAGATTTTGCTCAAGTATAACGACCGGATGGAGAACGCCATCCAGGGACTCAGGCGCGTGAGCACGCCGGGGCTTCGGATGTATTCGCGCGCCGCCTCGGTTCCCAAGATGATGAACGGCATGGGGCTCACCATTATTTCAACATCCAAGGGCGTCATGAGCGACGCCGACTGCCGGAAAATGAACATGGGCGGCGAAGTAATCGGCATGGTGTGGTAAAACCTGGAACTTTTCAACGGGGAGCTGTAATTTGTCTCGCATAGGAAAAAAACCGATTCCGATTCCCAAGGGAGTCGAGGTTAAAATAGAGGGCAGCACGGTATCGGTGAAGGGACCCAAAGGAACCGCTGTGAAAAAAGCGCACCCGGCTGTCAAGCTTTCCGTGGAGAACAACGAGGTGCGTTGCACGGCCGACGCGGCCGACCGCCTGTCGAAGTCGGTATGGGGGCTGTGGCGCGTTCTCATCAACAACATGATCATGGGCGTGACCGCCGGCTACAAGAAGACGCTTGACATACAGGGAGTCGGGTACAAGGCCGAAATGAAGGGGAAGGATCTCAACATCGTGGTGGGATATTCACATCCCGTCGTGATCAAGCCGGCCCCGGGAATCACCTTTAAAACCGAAACGGCCACCCGCATCATCATCGAAGGCATCGACAAGGAGGCGGTGGGAGAAACGACCGCCGAAATCCGTTTGATCAGGGGACCGGAACCGTATAAGGGCAAGGGAATTAGATATCTCGACGAGCATGTCCGCCGCAAGGTGGGCAAGGCCGCAGGCAAGTAAACAATCACGCGAAAGATACGTGGAGATCAAGGCAGCGTTATGAAGAAAAAGTCAGACAGCCGGCAGAAACGGGCGAACCGCATACGGACAAAGATAGCAGGCACCGCGCAGCGGCCGAGACTCTGTGTGCGCAGAAGCCTGAGCCACATGTACGCCCAAATCGTTGACGACCTGTCGGGCAAGTCGCTTGTGCAGACCGGCAGCACCTCCAAGGAGATCCTGGGAAAAATTACCGACAAGAAAAAAACCTCAAAGACCGAGGTGGCAAAACTCGTGGGCGATCTCATCGCGGAAAAGGCCAAGGCAAAAGGGATCGAGAAAGTCGTGTTTGACCGCAAAGGGTATGCTTATCACGGCCGTGTAAAGGCGCTCGCCGATGCAGCGCGCAAAAAAGGCCTGCAATTCTAATATGTAGTAAGCAGAAAAAGAGATGCCGCAGATTTTAAATGGATAAGGCATCCAGTAAAAAGTTTTGTTAACAAGGAGTCTCAGTTGGATCACCAAGGAAAAATGGCCGAAACGGGCGAAGAAGGAAAACTTCTTGACAGACTCATAGCGGTGACCAGGGTCGCCAAAGTGGTCAAGGGAGGCCGCAGATTCGGTTTTAACGCGCTCGTTGCGGTAGGCGACTCAAACGGTACGGTCGGCGTGGGCATGGGAAAAGCCAATGACGTCACCGACGCGATCCGCAAGGCCGTTGAAAACGCAAAGAAAAACCTTGTCACGGTCAGCGTGGTGAACGGCACCATCCCGCATGAGATCATCGGCACCTTCGGCGCGGGAAGCATCCTGCTCAAACCCGCGGGCCCCGGCACCGGCGTCATCGCGGGCGGGCCGGCGCGCGCCGTGCTCGAACTGGTGGGCATTCACAATATATTGACAAAATGCATCGGCACCACCAACGCGCACAACGTTGTCAAGGCCACCATGAACGGCCTGCTTCGGCTCAAGACCCGCGATCAGGTGCGGCAGCTGCGGCAGATCCCCGAAGTGGTAAAAGCGGAAGAGGCAAAGGCGGAATAACGCATGGCGAAAAAGATAAAGATAAAACAAGTCAAGAGCTGCATCGGCAACATCACGCCGCAAAAACGGACCCTCAAGGCGCTCGGGCTGCGCCGCATCAGGCACGAAAAGACCTACAACGATTCGCCTGCCCTGCGCGGCATGATCGGGGTGGTGAAGCACCTTGTCGAGGTCACCGAAGCCAAGGAAGGCGCATAACCATGTTCAGACTCAATGAACTGCACCCGGCACCGGGCTGCACCAGGGATTCCAAACGCCGCGGCCGCGGCATCGGCTCGGGCAACGGCAAGACCGCGGGCCGGGGGCACAAGGGCGCAGGCGCTCGCTCGGGCACCAAGAAAAAGCTGTACTTTGAGGGCGGACAGACGCCGCTCACCCGCAGGATACCCAAGCGCGGCTTTGCCGGTCCAGAAGGCAAGAAGTTCCAGATTGTCAATATCGGCGACATCGTGAGCATGGAGCCGGCCGACAAAGAGGTCACGGCCGAGTGGCTTTTCGACAACGGGCTCATCCGGTCGAAAACAGACCCGGTGAAAATCCTGGGCAACGGCGACTGCGCGAAAAGCGTGACAGTCAAGGCACAGGCATTTTCGAAATCGGCGCGCGAGAAGATTGAAAAGGCAAAAGGGAAAGCCGAGGTAGTCGCGAGTGCTTGAGACCTTCAAGAATATCCTAAGGATACCGGACCTCCGCAAGAAGGTTGGGTTTACCCTTCTTATTATATTTATTTACCGCATCGGCGGACATATTCCCACACCAGGCATCAATTCCAATGTGCTCGCCGAATTCTGGGCCCAGTCGCAGAACACCCTGTTCGGCCTCTATGATATGTTCGTGGGCGGCGCATTCGGCAAGGCCACCGTGTTTGCCATGGGCGTGATGCCGTACATCAGCGCATCGATCATCATCCAATTGCTTGCAACCGTTTTTCCCTACTTTCACAAGCTGCAGCGCGAGGGCGGCGAGGGCAGGAAAAAAATCACGCAATACACCCGCTACGGCACCGTGCTCCTTTCCTTCATACAGGCCATCGGCGTGAGCGTTTTTCTCCAGAGTATCGTGTCGCCGACCACCGGACAGCACGCCGTGATTCCCGGGATCGCCCCGCCCGTGTTCACCTTTGTGACCGCGGTGAGCCTCACCACGGGCACGGTCCTGATCATGTGGCTGGGCGAACAAATCACCAACAGGGGAATCGGCAACGGCATTTCGTTTATCATCTTCATCGGCATCGTTGACAGGATCCCCACCGCGGTGTTCAGGGAGATCCAGCAGGTGGTCGCGGGAACAAGGAACCTGTTCCTTGAACTCGTCGTGCTCGCCATTGTTTTCGGCATGACAGCGTTCATCGTGCTCTTTACCCAGGCGCAGCGCCGCATTCCCATACAGACGCCGAAAAAAGTGGTAGGGACAAAAATGTACGCCGGCCAAAACACGGTGCTGCCGCTCCGCGTGATCATGGCGGGTGTCATCCCGATCATTTTCGCGTCATCGCTCATGTTCCTGCCCAGCATGCTCAAGAATTTCTTCCCGGAGTCGCAGGTGATGGAGGATTTCACCAACCTGTTTCTGCCCGGCAGGCCCGTGCACGACTCGCTGTACGCGCTCCTGGTGATTTTCTTCACCTATTTTTACACCGCCATTATATTTAACCCGATGGACATCGCGGACAACCTCAAGAAGTCGGGCGGATTTGTCCCGGGCATACGGCCGGGTAAGAAGACCGCCGAATTCCTCGACAGCGTGCTCACGCGCATCACGCTGCCGGGCGCGATTTTCCTCGCGTTCGTGTCGGTGGTGCCTTTTTTGATTCTCGGCGCGTTTAATGTTTCGTTTTACTTTGGCGGCACGAGCGTTCTCATCGTCGTGGGCGTGGCGCTCGATACGCTGCAGCAGCTCGAATATCATTTACAGATGCATAATTACGAAGGGTTCCTTAAGAAAGGCCGTCTGCGCGGCAGGCGGTATTATTAACCGGACAGGGGAGCACGGCCGGAAGTATGTCGAAGCAGGAATCAATACAGGTGGAAGGTACAGTGGTTGAGACCCTGCCCAATGCTTCATTCCGCGTCGAGCTCGAAAACAAGCATGAGATCCTTGCCCATATTTCGGGCAAGATGAGAATGAATTACATACGCATTCTGCCCGGGGACAAGGTGCTTATTGAACTTTCCCCGTACGACTTGACAAGAGGCAGAATCGTGTACCGATACAAATAGAAGTTCCGAATTCCAGGTTTCAGGTTCCAAGTTCAAAAACAAAGTGACTACCTGAAACTTGGAACTTGAAACCTGGAACTCTTGATAGGAGTGATATCTTGAAAGTACGAGCGTCGGTCAAGAAAATGTGCATCGGCTGCAAGGTCATCAAGCGGCGGGGCGTGGTGCGCGTCATCTGCTCGAAAAACCCCAAACACAAGCAGCGCCAGGGCTGACGCAGCGCCTGAGAAAGGAGTCCGGCAGTGGCACGTGTGGCAGGAGTTGAGATACCGAACAACAAACGGTGCGAGGTTGCTCTCACCTATATCTTCGGCATCGGGAGATCGTCGGCGCTTAAGATTTGCGCAAAGGCGAACGTTGACAAGAACAAAAAGGTAAAAGACTGCTCTGAGGACGAGCTCGACCGTATCCGCAAGATCATCGACAGCGAATACACGGTGGAGGGAAACCTGAGGTCAAACGTCCGCCTCAACATCAAGCGTCTCATGGACATCGGCTGCTACCGCGGCATACGGCACCGCAAGCAGCTGCCGGTGCGCGGCCAGCGCACGCGCACCAATGCGCGCACACGCAAGGGTCCGCGCAAAACCATCGCCGGCAAGAAAAAAGCGCCGTCTAAAGGATAACGGTTGAAAATATAAGGGGTACCACGACAATGGCAGAAAGCAAGAAAGAAGGAAAGGCAGAGGCTAAGCCCGAGAAAAAGGGCGAACACGCTGCCGACAAACCTGAGAAGAAACACGCCGAAGGCAAGCCTGATAAAAAAGGCGAGCATACGGCCGAAGGCAAACCCGAGAAGAAAGCCGAGCACGGCGCAGAGGGCAAACCCGAGAAAAAGGGCGAGCGCGGTGCCGAAGGCAGGCCCGAGCGGAAAACCGAACAGGGAGCCGAGGACGGTGCCGAAGCGAAGGGCGAAGGCAAAGAAAAAGCCCCGGTCGTAAAGAAAATCCGGAAAAAAGTCGCCTCCGACGGCATCGCGCACGTAAGGGCGACGTTCAACAACACGCTCATCAACGTTTCGGACATGCAGGGCAACGTGGTGGCGTGGGGATCGCCCGGCAAATCCGGGTTCAAGGGCTCGCGGAAGAGCACACCCTTTGCCGCGCAGATCGCGGCCGAAGCCGTTGGCAAGGCCGCGTTCGACGCCGGCGTTCGGAAAATAGAAGTGCATATCAAGGGCGCGGGAAACGGCCGGGAGAGCTCGATACGGGCGCTCGCAGCAGCCGGGCTCAGAATCACGGCAATCAAAGATTATACGGCCATTCCTCATAATGGCTGTCGTCCACCAAAACGAAGAAGGGTATAAGAGGAGTAACAACTATGGCAGTGTATCATGGCCCGCGGTGCAGGCAATGCCGCAGGGAAGGCGTGAAGCTGATGCTCAAGGGCGAGCGTTGCAGGTCGGAAAAATGCGCCGTGGATCGCCGGCCCTATCCGCCGGGAATGCGCATGACGAAGCGGCGCCGTTCAACGTCGGAATACAACGCGCAGCTCCGCGAGAAGCAGAAGATGCGCCGCATCTACGGCATTCTCGAGCGCCAGTTCCACCAATATTTTAAAAAGGCGTCGAAAAGCACGGGCGTGACGGGCGAGATGCTGCTCCGCATGCTCGAGATGCGGATCGACAACATCGTGTACCGCATCGGATTCGCCCCGTCGCGCAGCGCGGCGCGGCTTTTGGTGCTGCACAACCATTTCAAGGTAAACGGCAAGAACGTCAACGTCCCTTCGTACCAGCTCAAGGAAGGCGACGTGGTGACGGTCCGCGAAAAAAGCAAAACCCTCGAGGTCATCCACAGCGCGCTCAAGGCCGCGAAGGATGTCCCGGAATGGCTGTCGGTTGACAAAGTCCAGCTGTCGGGGACCGTCGTGCGGCTGCCCGCGCGCGCCGACATCCCGGTCACCGTCCAGGAACAATTGGTCGTGGAACTGTACTCCAAATAACAGAGGAGAACTAGGTACATGAAGTGGAAAAGCCTGTTGATGCCCAAAACCATCAAGGTCGAAAATCCCGACGATGTCGCCCGTTACGGGAAGGTGATTGTCGAGCCGCTCGAGCGGGGATGGGGGCACACCGTGGGAAACGCCATCCGGCGTGTCCTGCTGTCGTCGCTCCAGGGAGCTGCCGTGATTTCGGTCCGCATCGAGAACGTCCTCCACGAGTACTCGACCATCCAGGGCGTCAAGGAGGACATCACCGACATCATCCTGAACATCAAGAAGCTGCGCGTCAAGCTGAATTCCGACGAAGACGCGACACTACGCCTCGACGTGAGCGGCGAGGGCGAGGTCAAGGCGTCCGACATCGAAAAAAACCCGGACGTGGAAATCCTCAACCCGGACCTGCACATCGCCACCATCAATGCAGACGCAAAGCTCAAGATCGAAATGCGGGTGTCGGACGGCCGCGGCTACGTTCCCGCGGAGCAGAACAAGCGCGAGGACGACCCGGTGGGCAGCATCCCCATCGACGCGCTGTTTTCGCCGGTTGAAAAAGTAAACTACACCGTTGAAAACGCGCGCGTGGGACAGCGGACCGACCTCGACAAGCTCGTTCTCGACGTATGGACCGACGGCAGCATCTCGGTCGAAGACGCCATGGCCTACGCGGCAAAACTGCTTGCCGACCATTTCACCCTCTTCATCAACTTCGAGGGCGACCTCGAGCCGGTGGAGGAAGTGGTGAAAGACGAGAAGGCAGAGAAGCTCCGCCAGCTCCTCAAGATGCGTGTTGACGAACTGGAATTGTCGGTGCGCTCCGCGAACTGCCTGCGCGCCGCCAACATCCACACGCTGGCCGACCTGGTGAAGAACCAGGAGTCCGACATGCTCAAGTACAAGAATTTCGGCCGCAAATCGCTCATCGAGCTCAACCAGATCCTTGCCAACCTCGGGTTGTCATTCGGCATGGAAGTGGAAAAAGTGGAGCCCGCGGAAGCCAAGGAAAAATGAGGTTAGAAGGTTCAGGGTTCATGGTCCAAAGGGTGTCAAACCACGAACGAACTTGAGCGCCGAACGGGGAACCTGCAACGAAGAAATAAAGGAATTTATTCAACATGCGTCATTTAAGTTCTGTCAGCAAACTGGGCATGCGGACGAGCCACCGCAACGCGACGCTCGGAAACCTTGCCATGTCGGTGCTCGACATGGAGCGCGTGATCACCACGGTTCCCAAGGCAAAGGTGGCGAGGAGCCTTGTGGAGCATCTCATCACCATCGCAAAGCGCGGTGGACTCCACGCGGTGCGGCTCGCGGCCCAAACCATCACCCAGAAAGACGTTCTCCAAAAGCTGTTCACCGACATCGCGCCGTCGTACAAAACACGCGAGGGCGGATACACCCGCATCCTCAAGCTCGGGGAGCGCTGGGGCGACAACGCGCAGACCTGCGTCTTCGAGCTGGTGGGCAGGAACAGCCTTGAACTGTCGCAGTTGCGGAAAAAGAAACGCAAGGCGCCCGGCGCCGAGCCCGCCGCCGGAGAGGCAGGCAAGGATAAAGAAGCTCCGGAGGAAAAGGCCGTTGAGAAAAAAGAGGAAAAGGCGGCGCCCAAGGAAAAGGAAGCCAAAAAAGAGAAAAAGGAAAAAGCGGCGCCCAAAAAGAAGAAGGCTCCCGAAAAAAAGACCGATGACTCGGCCGATAAGAAAAAGAAAAGCAAATAACGATTAACAAGGGGTAGCACCATGTCACTCGTGCCAATGAAGCTCATTCTCGACGAGGCCAACAAGGCCGGTTACGGCGTTGGGGCCTTTAACGTCAACAACATGGAGCAATTGCAGGCGATCTGCGCCGCGGCCGCCGAAACCAATTCTCCGGTCATCATCCAGGTGAGCCGTAACGCGCTCAAATACGCCGACAAGGGCCTGCTCGCCGTGATGGTGGGCTACATGGCCAACAAAAAATACCCGCAGATTCCCATGTCGTTGCACCTCGACCACGGCCCGGACATCGAGACCGTGGCCGAATGCGTGAAGCTCGGGTTCACGTCGGTGATGATCGACGGTTCGCTTGACTACAGCAGAAAAGACGAAAAGGGGAAGCACCCGGCACGCTCGTTCGAAGACAACGTGAAGATCACCAAAGAGGCGGTCGCGATCGCGCACGCCGCCGGCGTCACGGTGGAGGGCGAGATCGGCACGCTCGGCGGGATCGAGGATGACACGGTCGCCGGCGCGGTGCACCTTACCAACCCGGCCGAGGCCGAGGAATTCGTGAAGCAGACCGGCGTCGACGCGCTGGCGCTCGCCATCGGCACCTCGCACGGCGCGTACAAGTTCCCGGTGGGACACGAGATCAAGCTCGCGCTCGACATCATCGACGACGTGCACAAGCGGATCCCCAACACCGCGCTTGTCATGCACGGCAGCTCGTCGGTGCCGCCGCACATGGTTGAGCTCGTCAATAAATTCGGCGGCAAAGTGCCCAACGCGGTGGGCGTTCCCACGGCCATGATCCAGGACGCGATCAAGCGCGGCATGCGCAAGGTGAACATCGACACCGACGGACGCCTTGCGATCACGGGAGCGATCCGCAAGGTGTTTGCCGAGCAGCCCCAGAAATTCGACCCGCGCGATTACCTCGGGCCCGCCCGCGAGGCCGTGAAGGCTTGGATGCTCGAGGAAATGAAGGCCTTCGGCACCGCCGGCCATGCCGGTGATTACCGGCCGGTGACCACCAAGGACATGCTGAAGGTGTATTTCCCCAAGGCGGCGAAGAAGTCTGCGCCGAAAAAAGCCGCGAAGAAGCCGGCAAGAAAAGCGGCGAAGAAAAGGAAAAAGTAGATTAGTCTTAATAAATAGCGATTGACAAAAGGCATGACGGTGTAAGGTCGTGCCTTTTTGATTTCTGCATCGATTGTCGCCACCGTGGGTGATTTGATGCAGCTGAACCCTGCCGCCGCGTTAGGTCCGAACGGAGGTCGCTCTGGAGAGCGATGCTGCCCGGACGCCCCGGGAAGCGGCCTCGCGCCTGGCAACCCGAGCCGGTAGGCGAGACCGGAGCGAGGACCGACCCGACCCCGAGCATTTATGAGGGGGAGGGGAACGCCCATATATATCACTCATAACTCATAATACCATGTGCATTAATTATATTTTATCGGTCTAAAATCGACATAAAACACGGGCTCCGGAATCATGAACGGCAGCCTTTTCACCGTATATCACCGACATTTTTCAGGAGGGGACAAAGGACAATGCGTATGAAAAAATTACAGGTTGGATTGATGGGCGTGGTCTGCGCGGCATGGTTTGCCACTTCGTCCGGTGCCGATATCGTCACTTTCAACAGCCCCGGGCAATGGACCACCGAACGCTCGGACAACCTCGTGCTCAAGGCGCAGCTCGACACGGCAAAAATTCCGAAGAAGCAAATTTCGGTGAGCCTTTATAAAATAGAGGCGGGGAAGAAAAAGCTTGTCGCGACCAAGCCGTTCAAGGTCACCGATTATTCCCAGGAATTCAATCTCGGCACCGTTGGGACAAACCTCCTGGGCGGCAAGGACTATCTCAAGATCGAGTGGTCGATCATGGGCGCCAAAGACAAGGGCAGCCTGTTCCCGGTCGGCATTGTCAATCTCGACAAGCTGCCCCCGGTGGCGGCCGTGCACGCGTCCAAGGTACAGGCGCCTCTCGATGCGGGCAGCGCCGCGTCGTTTGCCGCAAGCGCGAAATTCGTATCCGTGAAGGACTGCGACATCGCCCTTTTCTGGAGCAGCAGCGCGCTTTCGGTGCTGGTGAAAAAAGGCCAGTCCAAGAACACGCTCAAGCTGGCGTTTGACGGCAAGAACGGCAAGAACGCCTTTATTTCGTACCCGGACCGGGTTGTTGAACTGAACATGACGAAGGATTCCCTGAGCACCGTGCTGTACGAGCGGGTCGCCTTGAGCGACAGCGTCAATTTCCCGGTCAAGGACTGGAAAAGCGAAGTGAAAAAGACCGCGGCCAACGGCATGACCATCATCACCATCCCGTGGTACGACATCGGGCTTGTCGCCCAGGACGGACGGGTGCTGGGTTTTGGTGCGTTCGTGACCGACGAGAAATCGGCGCCGGTCGCGGCCTACCCGGCAAGTGCAAAGCTGCTGCTGCCAGGCTCGTGGTCGAGCATCGTGCTTGACAAATAACGCTATTTACGGTGGCTGTAGTTCAATTGGTTAGAGCCCCGGACTGTGGCTCCGGGTGTTGCGGGTTCGAGCCCCGTCAGCCACCCTTTTAAAATTCCCCTTTTTTTCCACGTTTTGCGAGGGAAAACGCTTGACAAGCCCAAAAGTCCAGCGTTTTTCATTTGTTCCTCTTTATCAATTTTTATCACCTTTTTACAATACGTTTCGGACAAATTACGGACAGTTTTTAAATATCCTCAAATAACCACCAACAAAAATATTCCGGCCGGCAACTATCGAAGAAACTGACATTTTTCCATGGCGCGCGCAAAAAAAGACTGGGCACCCTTACGGATGCCCAGTATATCTACGGACCCGTTCGTAGCGCAGCTACTTTAAAAGCAGAACCTGCCGGACAAAGTGTCCGCCATCAACGTCAAGACGAACGAAGCAAACTCCGGTGCTCATTGCCTTACCGTTGGGGATAGTTCCGTTGATCGCAATCGGATGCCACCCGGCTTCGACCCTCGAATTGGCCGTCCGTTCTAGGATTCTTCCTCTCGCGTCAAGAATCTCCACGGAAACGAGCGAAGGAATACTAATATAGTATCGCACCACACCGTTGATTGTCCGGATGTCGAAAGCCGGCATGACGGAGGCCGCCGCCCGGCGCGGTGCCGGCCTCACCGCAGTTACTATTCCATTGTTCGGTACCGGTACCACCGTGAACGAGGCTGTGCCGGTGCCGAGGCCGGGCGAGGTTGCTGTCACGGTCACCGCGCCTGGTGTAAACGTCGAGCGCACCGCAACCTTGCACATGCCGCCTTCGGCCGAAAGGTTAGGGTCGAGAGGTGCATGATAGCCCACGGGTTGGCCTGCCGTAACCATCTGATCGCTTCCGCCGCGATAATTGCCGGGGCCCGAAACCGCAAAGGTGATGATGTTGCTTGCCGTGGGGCAGGTGATGTTGTTTGCGTCAACGACTTTTGCGAGTATGAGCGCGGCGTCCGTGGCATTGGCAGTAATCTGGAACGTGTCCCCGTCGGCCTGCACCACCGGCGTGTCCACGACCAGAACGATGTGATCAGGATTGCCAGCTGTTTGTTTCTGGTCTGAACACACGATTTTGCCGTTGGCGTCAAGGCCGTTCGCAATCAGTGTCCCGGCAGCCCAGGTCACGTTGTCCCAATAACATTGGAACGGCAGTTCCGTGTTGGTATTCGCGGCGATGGTGTAGTCATCGCCGGTGCCTTGCCAGGGATTCGGCGTCTTGGTTCCCAAACTATTCCCATTTAATAGCAGATTTACGCTGGGGCAATTACTGAACACGTTGACCCGGACCGATCCCGACCGGTTCCAGTGATGTGCGATATAAACGACGGGCCTGATGGAATAGGGAATCCAGCACGCGGCATACATCTTGTACAGCATCTTGGGCAACCGGTTGAAATCCATCATGGAACAGCCGAACGATCTCACGGAATTGCCCGGAGTTCCATCGGCGTATTGCTGGTCCTCGCCGGGAGTTTCGGCCATGTACCATTGACACATGCCAAAACAATTGG
Source organism: Chitinivibrionales bacterium (assembly GCA_035516255.1). Classification (NCBI taxonomy): domain Bacteria; kingdom Pseudomonadati; phylum Fibrobacterota; class Chitinivibrionia; order Chitinivibrionales; species Chitinivibrionales bacterium. The sequence goes on from DATJAL010000052.1 coordinate 155,094, forward strand.
CCGCCCTCGCATCCTTCCAGTGCATCAGATATGCCTGGGCCATCTCAATTTCATAATCGTAGGCGTCCCGTTGCGAAGCGTACATGTTCATTCCGCCCCACGCTTCCGCGCCCCAGGCCGGATTGCCGGGGTTCCCGCCCTTGACGCCGATCTCGCATCCGGTAACCGTGCACGAAAGGATATCTTTGGGCCCGTTTCCGTTTCCGCGAACCGATATTACACGCGGGGAAAGGGAGTCCCATGTATTGCAGATGGTCCGGAGCGCGTTGCACGTATTGGGATCGATGTTCCCGTTGCTTACCTCCCATGCGAGAATGGACGGATCGTTCCGGTCGCGGATGACTCCGTCGCGCTGCATTTCCTCCTTGAGCGTGATTTGGTCCGCGGTCGCGGATCCGGTGGAGAACTGGCCCTCGCCTTCGCCGCTCGGCTGCATGAGCATCACACCGGTATTGTCGCACGCGTAGACGAAACCGGGGCTGCACGCGGAGTGACCGGGCCTCCACAGGTTTCCGCCGCACTTTGTGAGAAGCAGCGCGTCACGATATTCGATTTCAGGCGGCAGGGCGGTGCCGAGCGCGGGGTAGTCGTAGCGGGCGGATGCCCCGTACAGCAGATGCTTGTGCCCGTTGATATAAGGAAAATTGGCGTCCCAGGTGATCGTGCGTATTCCCAGAGGACTTTGGAATACGTCAACCGTGGACCCGGCCACCTGTACGATATGGTACACCTTGTACATATACGGCGAGCCGAAGGTGCTGTTGTTCGGATACCACAGATGAGGATTGGCAACGGTTCCGTTCTGATCGAAAACCGTGCTTTGCCCCGCGCTGACGGCGCCGGTGCTTGTCTGGGTCAAAACTACCGTATTCGCGGCATCAACGACCTTGGTTGTAACCGTAACCGTCTGGGCGGTTGCGCCGTCGTTCCTGACGTTTGTCAACATCCGCACCGTTGCCTGTGAACCATCGGCGGTAACGTTTGTCGCGGCGACATAGGTGCCCCATTGACTGAGCGTTGAATACGAATTCATCGGCACATGAACCTTGTCGGTGATGTGCATGAACACTGGCCTGAATATTCCGCCATCCTCTGAACCAAAACGGAAGACCTCCGAAAAACCGGGATCCTTATAAAAGCCGCCGCCCTTGCCCACTCGCACGGCCAACACATTGTCCGCTCCTCCAAAGGTGACATAAGGTGTGAGATCCACGACGAATCCCTGGAAACCTATGACGTGGGTAGCCTGCGCATCCGCGGTAACGGCGCTGTTACCGGGGAGAAAAGTGCCGTTGATGTACACCTGGCAGCCTACATGCACACCCTGGAATTCAACGAAGATTTTTCTGTCGGCGTACGAATTGTCGAGGGTAAAATGTTTTCTGTACCATACATTGCCGCCAAACATCGACCCGTCGCCGCCGCCGCTGCCTTGGTTGATAAAGGTGTCGGTGTCATTATAGGTGTGCGGAACACCGATCTGCTTCCACGCGGCGTCGTTAAACGCAGGGGCCTGGGCGCCGGCGGGGTCGGATTTCGCAAACAGCCAGGGCGTCACGCCCATGTTGATCGTGACCCTGTTGCTCGATTCTCCCGTGTACGTATCCGCGGAGCCGGATATCGAAACCAGCATCGCGGCAACCATCGCCCACCCAATGATTTTGCTTTTCATTGTCATTGCCCCCTTAAAAGTAGATTGTTTTGCATGCGGGATCTTGCGTTGGAGAACCTCGCAGCAGTTTCGGTGATCTTCAAGCTCTGTTGAACGAATACACCCTCTCATTCGATCAGTACCTTCCGCGCGCGCCCCCGGACGCGAGCATGTGAAACATCCTGCGCGCGTTGTGTGCATTCCCACTTTTCGAAAGCGGCCGCAAAACCAAGTTCAATCCCATTCCTAGCCATATAATATAATCTACAATTGCAGATTTCACTTGTCTAAATAAACATATAAACATTAGAGTTATGGTCACATTTCCGGTCACGAGGCGGCCAGCGATAATCGTGATAATAGCGTTGGTCATCACGATAATTGCGATCAAAGGGCTCATAACCTGAAGTTCGCCGTTCAAATCAGAGCATGTCGTAGTAACGCTGTAAAATAGGCGTTAATTCAGGTTTCAAGAGGCACAACTTTTTGACAGATTGTATTAATTCCATAAAATTCAACCCATGCGTCCGGCATCCCCTGATTTGACATCCGCCTCCGATAATGCCTATATTCCCTTGTGACAAACATTTTTTCCAATTCAGTTTCATAAAATCATGGAGCCTTTTTATGAAATCGCCGTTCATCGCATTCGTCGTCATCATTGCCGCAACCTGCTTTTCCGACCTTCTTCCCTCCGACCGCACAGTCGCCTGGGAAGGCAACGTGGGTGTCCCGGGCGGCATTCCTCATCGCACCGCCATCTACAAGACCATTGATTCCGTCACTTACGGCAACGGCGCGACTGATGCGGCCCCCGTCCTGCAAACCACAATCACCGCCTGCCCCAATGATCAGGTAATCTACCTGCCGTCGGGCACCTATCTTGTCTCCAAGTCCCTTGTCATAAATCATCCTGTCATCCTCCGGGGCGCCGGGGCGAACCGCACCACGCTCGTCACGGGCGACCGGATACTGTTCTCTCCTGCCAGCGGAAGCTATCCCGGCGGAGCAGTGGGCAATGTGGTTAATTGGACCGCCGGCTACAACAAGGGCGACACGGTCTTGACTCTTGCGAGTGTTGCCGGCCTGAGCGTTGGGCAATCCATTGTCCTTGACCAGCACAACGATACCTCCATTGTGCATGTACCCGGTGTCGGCGGGATCCAGACCACCTATTCGCGGGCGGATGACGGCAATTTTGCAGGCGGCACGAACCGGGCGCAGGGGCAGATGAACGCAATCACGGCCATCAATGCCGCGACAAGCCAGATCACCGTCCAGGTTCCGCTGTATTACACCTTTAAAAGCGCTCTCGCGCCACAGGTGTTCTTCTGGGCGGGAAACATGAAAAACGCGGGCATCGAAGACCTGAGGATCGACTCCAGAAACAACAGCTCCAGGGCAGTTGATTTCGAATTCTGCGACTACAGCTGGGCCAGGGGCGTCGAGGTGGCGAACCCAGCGCGTTCGGCCATCGCCTTTGTCCTTTATTGTTTCCGGCCCGAGGTGCGCGACTGCTACATCCACAACAGCCAGCTTCCGTTCGGGCCCACGCGCTACGGCATCGAACTGGGGGACGTTTCAGGCGCGCTTGTCGAGAACAACATAGTGAGCAGCGTGGTCGGCCCGGTCGTCACCATCAACTGGATAAGCGGATGCGTGATTGCCTATAATTTCATGCAGAAGAACACGTTTCAAAACGGTGCACAGACCGCCTGGCAGTTCTGCTCCATTGAAACGCATATGTGCCATTCTTTTCAAAACCTCGTGGAAGGGAATATCGCCACCGCGTACGACAACGACGTGTATTGGGGCTCGGGAAGCCATTCGACAACTTTCCGCAACCGTTTTGTCGGGTATGACGGTCCCATGGACAGCCTTTACATAAACGGAACGCACGCGGTAAGGGTGGACGCGTGGAACCGGTACATGAGCCTTGTGGGCAACGTGATCGGCTGCACCGGATGGCACCGTTATTATGAGCTCGACCCGGCCAACTGGAAAGGACAGGACGACCGGTTCGCCGTGTATGCCCTCGGGTGGTGGGATTACATCAACGATACGGCAGATTACGATCCAGTGGTGAAATCAACCATGCTTCGCGGCGGAAATTACGATGTTGCCACGAACGAAGTGATCTGGCGCAGCAATGTTCCCGCGGGCGAGGACTCCGCGACGTACCTGACTCAGCAGGCTCTGCCGCCGTCGCTGTATCTTTCGCAAAAACCCGTCTGGTGGAACGCCTCGCCCTTTCCGCCAATAGGCCCGGAAATAACAACGGGCGACGGCCCTGGCGCGCACACCTTCGCGAATCCCGCGAAAGACTGCTACGACCGTTCGCCCAAAAACCCGGACACCACGCTCCAATTCAATGCCGATACCTGCTATTGTGCCGGCCTCGCCGCGAAAGTTGCGCCGCCGGCGCGCAGGAATACGTTTTCCCTTAGCGTTTCGCCGATCAGGGGATCGCGGTTCACCATTTCCGTGCAGGGAGTCGAGGCGCCTTTTTCGCTGCGCATATTCAACCTCCAGGGCAGGCTGGTGAAGACCTTGGCTTACGATGAGGTAAAACGGACTGCGGAGGCTTATCGCACGGTCTGGACGGGCATCGATAATCAGGGGAACAGGTCAGGGCGTGGGATATATTTCATAACCGGCAGCATGAAGGAACAGCGGGTGGCTGCGCGCGTGCTGCTGTATTGAACGAGGTAGCGCCATCAAATCCAAGTTTCTTTCATTGCCTGTCAAAGGATAAGGCTTGACAATACGAAATGTCGGGCCTTTTTCATTGCCCGACGATAAAAATATGATCTGTCAATTTGGATGGCCTGCTGGCAAGCTGGATCACGATTGTTTAGTTTTGAGCGGCAGATGAACCTTCATCCCAGATCCAGCCCAAACATAAAGAGGGCGCGGCGTCGATACGGGGTGAATGCCTTTTGTTATGGCTGGTTGTTAAAAATGGTATTGCACGGCCATAAGGCGCGTCACCATGCCGCTGCTTTTCACCAAAAAACAGCCGCGGCCCTTGACATTTGCGATCTTTCTTCCGTGAAGATCATAGAGCTCGATTTTCCCGCTGCCTGCGGCGTTGAGCGCCCTCACCGTCCCGTCTGCGCCGATTTTGAAAACCGGCGTTTGCGAAGCGCTTGACGTATTGCGAACCATCGGCGTTATTACCGGCACGCTGCTGCGATAGGTGTTCCATATGTAGGTTACAAACTGGTTCTGAGCGCCGCTTGCGTCGGGCAGGCTGTCATTCATCCATCGGTCGACAAAGTCAAAGAACGCATCATGGTTCCATATGCCTTTTGCGTTGAGCAGAAGTGCCGAAAGCATTTCCCCAACCCAATACGGCACGGTGCAGCAGCCGCGGTAGTCCGGGCATCCGTCAACCAGGCCGGCGGGATCGCGGCAGTCCTTTGCGCCGCTGCCGGTGCAGCCGCTCTGGAAATAGTTCTGGCCGCTGCCGCAATTCCATCCCCAAAGAGCCTTTCCGTTTTTACCGTAGTAGGTCTGGTCGTTTTCACCGAAATTGCCGTCCGCCGCATAGTCAATTCCCGCCCCGAGCATGGCTGAGTCGTTCAGCATGAGGCCGGCAAAAACAACGGGCCACTTGCGCCCGCTGAAATGCCCGCCCAGCCGCCGCCCGCCTTGAGAACGCCGTAATTGTCGATGCCGAGCTGGATCATGTTTCTTGCCACCATGATGCGGTCCGCGACGTTGAGCAGGACATAGAGCGATGCGTCGCTGACAAAGTAGACGACGTCCCTTCCGTAGCAGGGCTCGCTGTCGCCGATTTCGCTCCACCAGTTGTCCTCGGCACAGCCGTATTGGATGGTCCAGTTGCACAGATGATCGACGCGCGGCCCGCGTGAGGCATGCTGCAGGTCGGTGCCGCTCGGCGCCGATGCGGGCCTGGGAAGACTGGGCAGCACATTCCAATGGACTTGATTTGTGGTAAAGTACTTTTTATACTCGCCCGCGTAGGACGGCCGGAACGTTCCGGTGTCCGGCGCGGAACTCACCGCGGTAAGGACCGCCTGCGACTGCAGCACGCCGACATTTTTATAATCAGGACCGTCCGGCTTGCTCACGCTCGAAACCATGGACTGGCCGGGCTGAAGCGTGTAGGGAAGGGAAACCCGGTCGGTGGTGTCGAAATCCGCCCGGTTGTCATAGCCCTGGCGCCCGCCGCGCGGATTGACGCAGGTGCCGTTGCGCGTTGCGGTCGGGGAAGGCGAGACTGAGGCAACAGTGGCCGGGCCCACCACCCACCAGTCGCCGGTCACAAACTGGCCTGCTTCGCAGGGTTTGTCAAACGTCCAGGTGATGCCGAATTGGGTTATGGAAGAAACCGTTGCGCTGGATGATGCGGCCGGTATCATCACGACGACTATTAACATTGATAAGATCATTTTCTTCATGTGACGCCCCTTTCGGCCGAGCCGCAACACAACGACCACCACTATCCACTGGCGTTGCAAAGCGGCGGTTCGATTCGGATTATTTGCACCCCCCGCAGACGTTATTATAAAATAAGGATATTCGGAGGGGAATCTAAATTTATTTTGAAGCAGGCTCGCGTTGAACTCAAATAATTCTTCACCCGTTTTCATTGGAGGACGTCCATGCGCCTGATTTTTATCAATATCCTTCTGTTTACCATTATCGCATTTTTCAGCGTGTCGGCCGAAGAACCGTGCCTCAAAAACGCCTGGTCCTCTTTCGGCAAAAAAGACTATAAAACCGCAATTACCTATTGCGACACCTGCATCAAAAAATTCGGCAAGATCTCCCTTGACCAGCAGGCAAAGCTGGAAAAGGACAGCGTGCCGTTGCCGCCCGCGGGAAAAGTGGACAACGAGGCCGAGAAAAACAAGATCTTTTCGCAGGGGCTCATCAATGACGTGGCCACGTCATTTTGGATTAAAGGCGAGTCCGCGGAGCATCTGTATGAAACCTCCAAGGACAAGAAATATAAGAACCTGTCCCAAGAAGCGTTCAAAGGGGCGGTTGAATTGAATTACGGCCGATGCTGGGATCCCAAGGGATGGTTCTGGTCGCCGGGCGACGCGGCGAAGAAGAAGCTGACTGCCAAGTAGGGTTGACATGGGGAGCGTATGATAAAAAAGGCGCTGCCGCACCGGCAGCGCCTTTTTTATTTAAAGCCTACGTCCGAAGGGCGGGGCGGTCATTTCCGGCACAATGCCTTTGCGGTGAACACGTGCCCATCGGCCTCCATGCGGATAAACGCGAGCATGTTGACGGAGGGCAATTTCCTGCTGAAATACCCCGCCGGCATCATGCCGTCGGCAAGCGTGGCGATGCAGCGCCCCGCGACGTCGTACGCCCTGACCAGCACGCGCGCGCTCTTGGGAAGCGCGAACGACACGCTTCTCGACGCGACACGAAGATCGAAGCGCGCCGGCACCGCCTGTATTGATTTGTTAAGGACCGGCGTCGTTCCGTTAAAAATATAAGCGACCGGTATAAAAAATGTCTTTATGATCGTCGCCCCATTGGCCTTTGTCATCAGGATCCGGAGCGAATCCACCGTGACCGGGACGCCCTGAGAATCCGCTATCCCGAACATGGTCCGGCCGCTGTCTGAACCGATTCCCGCGGGGAACAGAATCGACCCCTTGTCCCATTCGCGGCCGATCACGGCGCCGTGGTACAACGGATCAACGTAGATCCGCACCGCCGTATCGGCGAAATAACTGAACGTAATGTGCATCGTGTCCTTGAAATTGAGCGTTTCCGGCGACGCGGGCGAGATTTGCACATTGTAAACCGAGTCGGAGCCATAGACGTATGAAACGGGAATAAACATGTTGACAAACGTGTCTTGCTGACTGGAATCTTTCATGATTGCCTGAATTGAATCGATACGGCCGATCCCTGAAGTGGGGGCGATGATATACCTGGACATGGTGTCGCTTCCCGCATCAATCGGCAATGCACCTTGACTGGCGCCTACATATTTGCCCTGCCACATTCCCAGGCACCAGATCAACGAGCCATGGCTCCATACCGTGGTGTAGTTGAAATTCGCATAGACCTTCTGCCCATTGGCAAGGACGCCGGGGCTCGGCGGTGCCAGAACAAAGTTAGAGAGCGAGCTGACCGGCTCGTAATAAATCCGGATGGTTGCGGGAGCAACCATGTCAACCGACCGCCATACCGCGGAATGAATGTGCCAGAAAAGACCTCCTGAGCTCGATTGTTTTGCCGAATCAAGATTGCAGTACGTCGTGCCCCCGATCACAACACTGTCGGCCTGCGCATGGACCGTGCCGTTCGCGTTGTAGGTGACGATGCGCAGCGAGAGGTCATAGCCATATTTGAGGACCTGCAGCTTTCCATAAAGCCCGGTTTTCGTTATGTAAATCAGTACCGTTCCCGTTGGAATCTGGTTCGAGACGCTGTCGCTTCCGTCAAGCGAGCTGTAGGGGATGATAAATGAGGAATCCATGGACAACGTCAGATTGTCGAAGGAAACGATGTTCGGTTCGTAATATATCCCGATCGTCGCCCCGTTCATCATGGTCAGGACCCGGTTGTTGCCACCGATGATGTCCCAATGAAAGTCCGCGGAGGGGGCAAGGGTTTCCTTTGCCGAATCAAGACTGCATTCGAACGTCCCCCGTATTTCAACGCTGTCCGCTTGCGCATGCACCGTGCCGTCCGCGTTGTACGTTACAATCTTCAGCCACAGGTTGTACCCGTAGTTGACGACTTCCATTTTCCCCAGCAGCCCGCTGTTTGTTTTGTAAACGAGGATCGTTCCCGTGGGGATCATGTTCGACGAGCTGTCACTCCCGTCGATGGAGCCGGCCGGAATGGTGAACGACGCGATGGTCGCCCGCGTCAGGTTGTCGAACGACACCGTCTGCGCGAAAGACGACCACGCCAACACCAATCCTGCCGCAATCGAAATCAAACATAACTTTTTGAACCGCATACGTCTTGCTTCTCCTTTCATTGAAGTTTAGTAAAGTAAGGTAAAACTGCCGTGGCGGTAAAAATTATATGACACCTTTCGGCGTCTCATTATCGGAACGGCATCGGTCACGGGGGAGATGTTGGTTGCCTAGCGATAATGAATGCAACCGGTTTCTATCTCACGCTCCTGATGCACCTTCGCATCCTTATCACGCCATCCGTTTTCGGGTTCCTTCCTGCAACACAACGTCTAATTATAAGGTTTTATGAAATTTTTGTCAACGTGATTATGCACGAATGACCGGTGATCGTCTCCGGTTGCATTTTCCCCGATGGAAAAGGCGCTGCGTGCAAGGCAGCGCTTTAGCAAATTCCAACTTCAATCAAAGCGCGGCCGTTATTTTGGCTTCATCCCGAGCCCGATTCCGTAATAGGCAGCCACCTTGTCGCGGAACGCCGGGCCGTAAATCCTTCGTCCGTCGATGACCACCGAGCGCTTCATGAGCTTGTTGAACGTCGCCGCGCTCAGCCGCTTGAACTCGTTCCATTCGGTCACTACGATGCAGCAGTCTGCGCCCGTGATGCATTCCTCGGCGCTTGACGCGTAGGATATTTTTATCGTGTCCTTGATGAACCTGTTTTGGGCGTTGGGGACCGCCACCGGATCGTACGCCACTATGTCGGCGTTCTCGGCAAAGAGATGGTTGGCGATCTTGATGGCCGCAGCCTCGCGCATGTCGTCAGTGCCGGGCTTGAACGAAAGACCGAGCAGCGCGATGCGCTTGCCCTTGAGTTCCCCGAGCGCCTTGCGCACGAGGCTCACCACGTGCGACGCCTGCTCGATGTTGACCTCCTCGACCGTCTCGAGGAGCGCGGGCTCGATCTGCCGCAGCTGGGCGAACGATATGAGCGCCTTGACGTCCTTGGGGAAGCAGGACCCGCCGTAGCCGGCGCCTGCGTTGAGGAACACCGGGTTGATGCGCCAGTCCGCGCCGATGCCCTTGACCACCTCGTAGATGTCGATTCCCGGAATGCTCTCGGCGATCCTGGCCATCTCGTTTATGTAGGAGATGTTCATGGCGAGAAACGTGTTGCGGCCGTATTTGACCATCTCGGCGCTCTCCAGGTTCATGCGCAGCACCGGCACCTTCTGCCCTTTGTAAAGCTCATTCGCGAACGCCGCCAGGAAATCGCCGGACTTCCTGTCGAACTCGCCGATCACCACGCTGTCGGGCTCGGACGTGTCCTTGACCGCCGCGCCCTGCCGCAGGAACTCCGGGCTCATGCACACGCCGAAGTCCCTGCCCGCTTTTTTCCCCGAATATTGCTCGAGCAGGGGAATGATCACGTTCCGGGTGGTCCCCGGCACAATGGTGCTGCGCGCGACGATCACGGAGTATTTGTCTTTTTTCTTGAGGGCCTTTCCGATCGCCGCGGCCGTGTCCTTGACAAGGCTCAAGTCCGCCTCGCCGCTCACCAGGCTGGGCGTGCCCACGGCGATGAAACAGATATCGGACTTCAGGGCGGCTTCCTCCCTGCCGTGCAGCGCCTTGAGCGTGCCTTTCTTCACCGTTCTCTTGATAATGGGGGCGAGGTCGTTCTCAAAAAACGGCGCCTTGCCCGCGTTGATCGTGTCGACCTTGGCCTTGTCCTGGCTCGAGGCGAGCACCGTGAACCCCCGGTCCGCAAACACCGCTGCCGCGACCAGTCCCACGTATCCGGTGCCGAGGATCGCGATGCATTTGTCTTTTGGCATGATGGAGCTCCTTTATGAAAGGTTGATGGAAAGATGATAAAAATAATTTTTGGCACGTGAAAGGAGCCGATATCGAGGGTTACACTGCCGTCGTAAAGAGATAGATGATGATTTTCTGACCGCTGAATTCCGATCGCTTATTCATCAGACCGCTTCGGTATAATCCAAATCCTTCCCGTATGTCTCCTCGATCTGCGCAAGCGCGATGAAAGCAATGATGACAATGACCGCTCCGATCAGAATTGCCGAAGGTAAAGTTCCAATTCCGGGCCGCAAGCCCTTAAACGCAATGGTGAGGAGCGCGGTGAGGCCGCGCACGAAGTTCGGGGCGGTGATCGCCGCGGTTGCGCGCAGGTTCGTGCCGAACTGCTCGGCCGAAATGGTGACGAACAGCGCCCAGTAGCCGCAGGCCCACCCGATAAACCCGCACAGGCCGTAAAACACCGGCAGGGAGGCGCCGCCGCACAGGAAATAGGCGGCGCAGGAAACGGCGGTAATGATCATGAACGCGAGAATGACTTTGTTCCTCGTTTTAAATACTTGGCTCAGGTATCCGTTTGTCAAGTCGCCGAGGGAAAGGCCGGCGTAGTAGAGCAGCACCGTCCTGCCCGCCAGCGGCGCCGGCGAAAGCCCGAGCGCAGCGCCGATTTCGGGCGAGAAGGTGATGAGGATGCCGATGGCGTACCAAATCGGCATGGCAAGCAGTATCACACAGGCGTAACGCCTGAGCCTTTTCGCATTGGTGAAGAACGCGAGGAAATTCCCGCGCGCCACGTTTTGCGACTTGACCTGCGCGAACAGGGCCGATTCCCGCACGCCGAGCCGCAGCAGCAAGAGCATGAACCCGAGCCCGCCGCCGATGAAATAGGCGGTGCGCCACGCGAACAGGTCTCCCACCAGCGACGCGCTCACCACGCCGAGTACGCCGATGGCCGCCACGAGCATGGTGCCCCAGCCGCGGCTGCGCTTCGACATGAGCTCCGAAACCAGCGTGACCCCTGCGCCGAGCTCGCCCGCAAGGCCGAGCCCGGCGGCAAATCTGCACGCGCCGTAAGCCGCGACGCCGTTTACCATGCCGTTGGCAACCGTAGCGGCAGAATACAAGATGATGGAGCCGAACAGCACGCGGCGCCTTCCCCAGATGTCGCCGATAATGCCCCAGGCGATCCCGCCCGCGAGCATGCCCAGGAGTTGCGCGTTGAGCAGGTCTATGCCGGTTGACAAAAGCGCATTGCCTGCGACGCCGAGCGAAGCGAGGCTCTGGTTGCGAACGATGCTGTAGAGGAGCAGGTCGTAGGCGTCGACGAAAAAGCCCAGCGCCGCCGCGACTACGGCAAGGGCGATGGCAACGCGGGAGGGATTCTGGTTCATGATGCTGGGGTATTTTCCAAGGTTATTTGCCGCTCGGCAGTAAGTCAAACTTCGGGATAGCATGCAGGTCTGAAAGCAGGGAACAGTGGTCGCGCCAATACACGTGCATCTGGGGCTTCACCCACGAATTGTCGTGAAGCGTTCCCGCGCCGATCACCACCGTGTTCGGGCTCGAGGTCATATCGGCATAGAGCGCCGTTCCGCAGCGGGAACAGAAATGGCGGATCAGCGGTTTGCCGCTGTCCCCGAGGTATTCGTATTTTGTCAAATTGTTTCCCGTTGCCTTGAAGTCGGATTTGTTCAAACCGACAACCACCGAAAAAGCCGAGCCCGTGGCCTTTTGGCATGAGGAGCAGTTGCATATCGCGGTGAATTTCGGTTCGGAAATGCATGAATAATGCGTTGATCCGCAATGGCAGGAGCCTTCGATTTTCGGCATTTTTCCTCCATGATTGATCGCCATGAACGTTATAGATAAACTAAAATCCGCGCGGACGGTCAACTTTTATTAAATAGGGCATTTGACATCACCTCAGTGGCGCGGTATTTTCATGTATTATGAGGAAAATTGAAAGCTCTGGCGGCGGAATTCTCACCAAAGTAACAGGAGGCTACCATGAAATCAGTGCGTTTGTTCGGTATGTATGCGATTATGGCCGGAATCATCATCATTCGGTCTTCCAGCGGACAATGCACCAAGGACACCGACTGCAAGGGCGACAGGGTTTGCGTCGATGGAGAATGCGTGGAGCCGCAGAAATCGAAAACTGAAGGTTCTTCGGCTTCTGAACCTGAAAAAACAGGCAAAACGGGAAATCCAGGATGGGCGTTCGGCGCGGCCATCACCGGATATGCGTGCGCTCCCGTTATCCTGGGGCTTGGCATCGCCTCCGCGGCGACCACGGGAAGCGACGCCTCCCTTCCGCTCGGCGTCAGCGCATTTTCGGTGGGCGTGGCCACGTTCCCCGTGACCGCCGTGGGCGGGGCCTCGGCCCGCATGAACTCGGGCGCGCGGGGCGTGCTCGGCCTTCGGATCCCAGGCTACATCGCTTACGGCCTTGCGCTGGTAAACGGCGGCGTGCTGATCGCCTTCAGCATTGCCAACACGAATGTGACCATTCCCGCAGCCCCCATCGTCACCTGCGCCGCCCTCGGCACCGCCGGCTGCGTGCTCATGTCAACCGACGCGCTCATCTCCGCGCGCCAGGCCGCCAGGGGCGGCTCCAGCGATGCGGACCATCAAGGCACCTTGCGGCTTTCCCTTGTTCCGGCCCGTAAAGGGGCGGGGATGCGGGTTGAATATTTGTTTTGATGAAGGCCGGGTAGAATGAGCCCATCAGGATCGGAATGCTAAAATGATCGCGATGGAGTGGTAGTATTCTTGGCGATAATTTGAGAGGGATTTCTGACCGCGCAAGAGCTATTTCTTTTTTCCTTTTTGGCTGCTCTCCCGAAACCTGAATTTCGTGATCCTTGAAATCAAGCCGTAAGGAATTGGCTTATGGAGAGGAATTTTTATTGTACCTTTTGTTGTCTCATATTCCTTCAACTCTTTTTTGAATTTCGCGACGCCGCTTGACGTGGGGAAGATGCTGACGTGGTCTGAAAAGGCCGCGAAATAAATTAAAATGCCGTTTTGTTTGAACGCGGGCATTTGATAGCTCATGACCTCCTGAGCGCCAGGTACGGCCTTGCGGATCACCGCGCGGATTTTCTGTAATTTATCCTGGATATCACCTGGGAATCCGGTTATGTAATCATCAATATCTTTTGGGGCATTGCTTTTCATTCTTAATTCTCCTTTCGTGGCATCTTAAAGTTTCTGTCAAGTGGAATACTATCAAAAAACGCGCCAAATGCTCAACCAGTAATGTCATTTGGGCATGGATTTCATAAATTAAAATTCGCCAAATAAAATTGTATCTCTCCTGTAAAAAACTCTATATTATAGCCATAGATTAGGCCAACCATAATAATCCAAAGGGGGAGAAGTATGGCTTTAAGAACTTCTATGTTAATCGCTTTAGCCGCTTTTATTTTTGCACAAAGCGGCTGGGCCGATACGTACACCGGCGAACCCAGCAACCGTATCAAGATCAACCTCGGCGCAACGGCCTGGAAACTCGTCCAATCGGACGCGGTCGGCGCCCAGGCACTGGCCTACAACGATGCCAACGCCGCGACCGTCGGCCTTCCAAACAGCATGGGCGAGGACGCGATGTTCAGCAACACCGCATCGGGCGGTGGCCCCGGGCCCGGCGGGCCCTATTGGTACCGCAAGAAGTTCACACTCGCCTCCGCCTTTGCGGACAAAAAGGTGTTTCTGGAAATCGAGGGCGCGCATCTCGGGTGCCAGGTCTATTTCAACGAGACATTGCTGCCCACCTCAAGCGCGGTCAATCCTCAGGCGACGCATGTCGTTGGTTTCATAGGGACCATTCACGACGTGACCAGCCTGGCCAAATTCGACGGCTCCGACAACATCGTGGCCATACGCGTGGGCATGGGCGGCGGATTTTTTACCGATCCGGGTTTCTCGACCGTATTCCGGTTCGGACAGGGCTGTGCCGGCGTTTTCAGGCCCGTATGGCTGCACATCACCGACAAGGTGCACGTGCCTTCGAACGTCTATTCGAACCTCAAACAGTGGGGCACCTATGTTGCAACCACGTCGGTTGCGGCCGACCTCTCCTCGGCCGTGGTGAAGATCCTCACCAACGTGATGAACGAGAACGCCACCGACCAGACCGTCACGCTCACCACCAAGATCGTTGACCAATCGAACAACAACGTCGTGGCCTCCAAGGACGCGACCCATCTGGTCGCAGCCGGGCAGACGTACGAGTTCAACCAGACCGACACCATCGCAAATCCCAAGCTATGGTGGCCCAACAACAGCATCTACGGCAAGCCCAACATGCACAAGGTGTATCACATTGTCAAGGTGGGCGGCGTGACCGTGGACGTGTTCGAGAGCCCCCTGGGAATCCGCACCATTACCTGGGACAAGAACTTTCCGTACATCAACGGCAAGGTCCACCACCTGTACGGCGGTGCGTCGCGCTACGACTTTCCCGCGCTCGGCACCGGCCTGCCGCCCGGCATCGAATTCAGGGACGCAAAGCTTTTGGCCGACGTGGGCGGCAACCTGTGGCGGCCCGGCCATTCATCGTGCTCGATCGGGTTCGTGAACGCGTGCGACGCCTATGGCATCATGCTCATAGACCCGAGCGGCGAGGGCGAGGGCGCCTTCGGCGGCTCGTCTCCCTCGGACGCCAAGGGCACCCTGAAATGCGAGCTCCACCGCGACATGATCATCCGCGACCGGAACCATCCCTCGCTCCTTGCCTGGGAGGCGAGCAACGGCGACATGGCGCAGGCCATGGCCGACTCGCTGCGCGGCCTGTCGAACGTCTGGGACTCGCTCAGTCCACGGGCCCAGAACCTCCGGGGCGCCCCGTTTGAAGAGGGCTTCGACGACCTGCATTCCTGCACCTTGACAGGATGCGATGCCCAGCAGAAACCGTTCCATCCCGACTGGCCGTGGTGGGGCGCAGAGTACTGGGGTTCCCCTACGTCGCGCTTCGCGTACGACTACCAGATCCAGTTTTCGGCGGGATTCCTGCACGACTGGGCCGGCGGCATCACGAACAACTGCTTCGGCATGGTGCAGTGGTATTTCGCGGAGACGCCCGGCGAAGTGCAGACCTTCCTCGGCGGCGGCGGCACGGCCCGCTCGTTCGGCTCCTCCATGACCGATTTCAACCGCATCCCCAAGTTTCTCTATTATCAATACGGCGTGTGCTGGGTGCCCTACAGCCTGCAGCCGCGCATCGCGATCGCCAACCACTGGAACCGCTCCGGCGGCGCCGTGCGCGTCGACGTTTGGAGCAACTGCCCCAAGGTGCGGCTCAGCCTGAACGGCACCGCAATCGGGACGCAGGCGCCCAACGGCAGGCTCGGCGCGGCCGGCGGCATCAACGATGTGACCAACACCACCACGCAGCTGCCGTACCAGTGCACGTTTCAGAACGTGACTTGGGCGGCCGGCACGCTCAAGGCCGAAGGACTTGACTCGAGCGGAAACACGGTCTGCTCGGCCCAGCAGGTCACGGCCGGCGCGGCCGACCATGTCGTGCTGTGGGTCGACACCAACATGCAACGGCCGGGCAACGTGAAGATCCCCATCACGGCCAACGGCACCGACGTCGCGCTTATCAAGGCCACCGTGGTCGACGCCAACGGTAACTGGTGCCCGACGGCGGACGGCGTCATCACCTGGAGCGTGGCCGGTCCCGCAACGTACCGCGGCGGCGCAGACCAGTTCGTGGGCGGAACCGGCAACGGGTGGCACTCGCCGGGCGACCCGAACCTCAACATCGAGGGCGGCATGGCTCAGGTCGCGGTGCGGTCGCAGTTCACCACCGGCACCGTCACGGTGAGCGCAACGGTGACCGGGCTGCCGACTCCCAACGCGTCGGTCTCTTATGACATCACACCGGTGCTTGACATCGTGCGCACCGACACGCTGCCCGTCACCGGCATCAGGGTGATGCCCGAGCAGCGCACTGTGGCCGCGGTGAAGGTGGCGATGTCCGGCACGGTGTTGAAATATTACCTGAACACCACCGCGGTGGTCGGCCTCGACATCATGAACGCAAACGGCAGGCTGGTGCAGCGCATCGCGGCGTCCCGACAAAACGCCGGATGGCACCCGATCAATGCCGCGCTCTCGCAGGTGAAGGGGAGCGGCGTGCTGCTATTCAGGTTCATGGTGGACGGAAGGGCGATGAATGTCAAGCAGTTTGTTATGATGAAATAATGAGTTGACAAATTGGAATGACAAGGTGCCGCGGGTGGAGATCCTGCGGCACCTTTTTTTTAGATGCTCTCAAGCATATAAAAATGGGCGTTCCGCCGCTTCGCGGGCTGTTCGCCTCGTTCGCGGACCGCCCCGATAAAGTCATAATACGTCAGCTCCCCACCACCTTCTGCGCGGCGAGGAACTCCTCCTCGGAATTGTACATTTTCATCAGGCGGTTGATGCCCACCAATTCGAGGAGCTTTTTCACGTCGCCGCGGTTCGCGATGACGGAGACCGACCCCCGGTGCGCCTGCACGTCGCTGAGGCAGTGCACGAAGATGCCGATGCCCGCGCTGTCAAGGTAGGTGGTTTTCTCAAGGTTGAAGGCGAAATGGTGGCGCCCCTTGCTGATGTACGCGGAAATTTCGTCGTCGAGCCGCTGCGTCATCTGCACGTTGTCGATGTCCCCGGTGATGCGGATCATCGCGATTGTTCCCGTGTCAGAGATTTCGTACTGCATGGGAATTCCCTTCTAATCCTTCATCTTGCCTTTCAAGAGATTATACCGTTTGCCAAGGGCCATGGCAAATGATATTTATTTGTGCGTCGCAGTAAATTTAAATATAAATGGGCGTTCCGCCGCTTCGCGGCGGCCACCTTTCAACTTCCAACTTTTAACTTTAGACTCATAAGGAATGCCGCTGCGCGACGATTAAAAAGATCCGAGTAAGGAAATCTGGGAAAAATGGCGTAATCGTGTGCCACGGTCCCGGCAGTGTTTATACCCAATAATGCTGGATTTTATGATTGAATTTCAACCAGGAAAAAAAACCAAGAGGTCACATACGACATGGAAACGCGTCAGCTCGCCACGATCTTGTGCGCCATGAGAAACTCCTCTTCCGAATTGTACATTTTCATGAGGCGGTTGAAGCCGACCATTTCGAGGAGGCTCTGCACGTCGCTGCTGTTGGCGATAATGGAAACAGACCCCTTACGCTCCTGGACATCGCACAGACAATGCACGAAGAGGCCGATCCCGGGGCTGTTGAGATAGGTGATTTTTTCAAGGTTGAAGGCAAAATGGCGGCGTCCTCTCCTAATATACGCTGAAATATCCTTATCGAGTTGTTGCGTCACCTGGTCATCGTCGATGTTTCCGACGATGCGGATCATCGCGAACTTCCCCGCGTCCGAGATTTCATACTTCATCCGAGTTCCTTTCGCAATTCGGGCAATGACCGGGGATCAGATTCCCCGGGGCAGCCGCTCCTTAACGGATTGCTCCTTTTTCCAGATTTTACGTTTATTCATGGTTTGAAGCAAATGAAATTTCATTGCCCTATAAGCCATTGAAGCGCTTCGTCGGAATTGGAGAAGATGCGCAGATTGAAGCCGCGGTTCACGGCAACGGTCTCAAAAAACGCGTCGTCCCGCTCAAATTCCTTGAGGTCAACCAGCGCCGCACGGTTGATCACATTGAGGTTCCGCACCGTGGGGAAAAACCTGCTCGGAATATCATAGTCCTCCCTGATGGGCAAACGGCCCTCCAGTCCGCGGATGTCAAGCAATACCTTTGAAAGCTTCTTTTCGGCGCACGCCGCGTAAATGTCGGGCACAAAGCGTATTATTGCTTCACGGGTGCGTTTTCCGATCGCGCAAACGTGCAGGATGCCGCCCTTCTCTTTATATTCCAACGGCATACTTGTTCGACCTGAATAGGTTGCGCCGGTTTTCGATCCCGGCTGTTTTAAGACGATGGGAGCCTTATTGAAGATAAAATGCAATTCGGAAGTTGATTTTGCAAAGTAATTTTCGCATGTCAAATGCCTGACATGGCCGGGCTAGTCGTTATTATTTTCTGGGCATCATCGGTTCAACAATATAGCTATAAGATTAAAGAATGTTTATTTAGGGAAACACGACCAAGATGGTCGTGGCACACGGAAGGATTATTATTCGTAGGAATAGAAAGAAAAGGTCACCCGCCCGCATGCATAGAGAGGGAAGGGAGATGAATTTGTTTTTAAATATAAACAATACGCCTTAAAAAGCCTACCTTGCAAATGCAAATGGATATAGTATTACGGTGGTATCATTTTTTACAGGTATTGCTCCAAAATCCCATTTATAAATCGTTAATATTAAATTTAACGTTAATAGCGCCGCTATCCCCTCGACCTTGGTGTGCACATGGTCCAGCTGGACAGTGGCCCGGATTACCTCGATATCGTCGTCCATGCCGTCGAGATGCATGAGATCTTCCTTCGTTTATTTCACACCATAACTATTCCATTCATGATCGTTGTAGACAATTCGAACAGGCGAAACAATCAATGTCCCCTCACTCATTCTTCCTAAACGCCCTAAACCTCACCACCTCGGTCTCTCCCTCTCCGTCCTGCACCGCAAGTTTGTGCTTTCCCTCCTGTAAATCAACCGCGACGTTGTGCTGCACCACGGTCTCGGCAAGAAATTCGCCGTCCAGGTACCAGAACAAATGCCCGCTCGGCCGCTGGTATTCGGCCTTGAAAACGATTTTCTCGTGCTCGCCCTGCAAATTCCTCGGCACGATGATGGAAACGTTTTCAACGGGGTAAACGATCTCTATCGCGGGTTGCGGGTGGGCCACCGGGCATTTCGGGTTGTGGCGCGGAAGCGAATCGGTCTTTATGCCTTGCAGGACCAGAATGGAGCGTACCGACGGCGGGTAGATCGTTTTCACGCGCCAGACCGTGTCGATGCCGTTCCAGCAGCGCGAGCAGACCGAAAAGCCTTTTGATTTACTCACGAGGATGCGCTGATGATACGGGCACAGGGCGGTCTGGTATGCGGTCAGGGGCTGTTCGGCATGGATGGTGTCGGCGCATGCCGGGGAAGGGGAGAGGCCGCTCTGGCGGCACACCGTGACGGTGCGGAGGTCGTATTCCGGCTTTGTAAACCATAGGGGCAGCGACTTGTCGGAGAGCGCATTGAACAGCTCGAACAGCACGGGCCCTGCCGACTGGGCGCCGCCCAATGCCGCGTTTCCCTCGCCCGTGAAATTTCCCACCCACACGGCAATGGTCCATTGCCGGTTGGTGCCGATTGCCCACGCGTCTTTCTGCCCGTAGCTGGTGCCGGTTTTCCATGCGACCGATATTTGGTTGGAAAAGAATTTCCAATAATATTCGGAGCCGGGCCGGTTGAGCTGCGATATGGTTGACAGAACGAGCCATGTGGCTCCTTCGCTGCAGATTCTTGTGGTGTCGTGCGACGCCGGGCCGGCGTATATTTGAAACGGCCGCAGTATTCCCAAATTGCCGAGGCCGCAGAACAGGCGGCCGAGTTCCCAGAGGCTCGCCTCTGCGCCGCCTAAAATCAGCGACAGGCCGTATCCTTCGGAAGAACGGAAAAGCCCCGTGAACCCCGCGTTGCGCAGATCGGAATAAAAATCGTCAACGCCGTACCAGTATAAAAGCCGCACCATGGGCACGTTGAGCGACTGAATGAGGCTTTGCCGCATGGTGGAAAGCCCTGAAAATTCCTTTGAGGCGTTCTCGGGCGCAAAGCTGCCGTAGAACGTGGGAACGTCCTGCAGTTTCGATTCGAGAACGTACGGACCTCGGTCGAGCGTTTTCGCCACAAGATACGGTTTTAAAAGGCTTCCTGTCGAGCGCCGTGCCATAACGCCGTCCACCTGGCCGCCGCTTGCCGTATCAAAAAAGTCCTGCGAGCCCGCGTACGCGCGGACAGCGCCGGTCTGCGTTTCCGCAACGAGCGCCGCGATGTTCTTCACGCCTTGTGATGCGTAAAGCCTGTTGTACGTGCGCGCGATTTCCTCAACCCGCTTCTGGATGCCGGGGTCGAGCGTGGTCTTTACGATTGTCGCGTTGGTCAACGCGAGCGCGCGGATTGAAAAGTGCGGCGCCCGAAACGGCACCATGCTCGCGGCAGACGGCAGTGGCTCGCTTTGCGAGAGCATGCAGGTCATGCTGTCGATGAGTCCTCTTTTAAGCAGCGTTGCAAGGCCGCGGTCGCGTTTCTCCTTGAGTTTCGCACGCTCTTTTGCGAGATTGAGCGCGGACGGCGAATTGGGGAGCACGGTGAAGAGCGCGGCCTCTGCCCAGGTGATCTGCGAGAGCGGCTTGCCGAAATACCGCCACGACGCCGCGTGCACGCCGACGATGTTGCCGCCCATGGGAACGTGGCCGGCGTAGAGCCGGAGGATTTTCTGTTTGCTCATGTGCAGCGACAGTTTGAGCGCGCCCGCGCATTCGAGCGCTTTGTTGAGGTAGCTGCGCTTTTTCGGGTGCGACAGCCGCATCACCTGCATGGTGATGGTGGAGCCGCCGCGCACGCGGCGTCCGGTTTTAATATTGACAATGAGGGATTTCACGAGCGCGAGCGGGTCTATTCCCAAATGCGAAAAGAAGCGCCGGTCTTCGCATGCGGTCACTGCGGCAATGTATTTGCGGGGCAGCGGGTCTTCAGGGACCGGAAACCGTATCTGCCCGTCGGGCGCGGCGGTCACGCGCATGAGCCCGCCCCTGCAGTCGTACACCACGCGGGAATAGGACTCCTTGAACGGCGGGCCAGGGGGGATGATGAGCCAGATGGTGATGATAAGGAAGATAATGATGATCGAGGATAAGAATTTATGCTTGAGGATTAATTTGATGATGGCGGAAAATATGGATTTATACCGTTGAAAAGTATTTGTCATGAAAAAATATTTTCGGTTGCAATAGATTTTCTTTTAACCGTCACGCCTCATCCCCAGCCCTTCTCCACAGCGTGGAGAAGGGAGCAGAAAACTGTTTTCCCCTCTCCGCTTGTGGAGAGGGGACGGCCGCTTGCGGCCCGGGAGTGAGGCGACGGTTGCCCGCGAGCGGTTGAACGGCGGAAGCCGCACCCCAGGGGGAGCCTTCCCCCACCAGATAAACTTTATCTTTACTTTACACTCACCTCCGCCCCGCCAATCCTCGCGTAGTAATCCGGCGAATACATGGGCTCGACCGTGATCGGCGGCAGCTTGTAAACACCCTTGAACGTGGGGTTGCATTTGACAACGAAGTTCGCCTCGTTGTTGTAGCCGAGGTCGAAGAACCAGTTCACGCGGTCGTCGCGGATGTCCATGTAGGTGCCGTTGGTCGCGTTCAGGTTGTTCACCCACTCGGGCAGCTCGGTGCCCTCGAGCCGGTTGTTGATGATCTCCCATCCCGACGGGAACAGGCTCGACAGCGCGAGCTGGGTCAGGCGCTCGTGCGTGGTGCTGCGCACGCGGTAGCGCACCCAGAACCCGTCGCCCTGCCTGATCTGCTCGATCGTGATGGGCGCGCCGTCCTCGTCGTAGAAGTTGCGCGTGAGCTCGATGCCCTTCTGCTCGGTCTTTATCCTGTTGTCAATGGGGATGCCCTCCTCGAACAGGGTGACGAACATGGGGTTGTCGCTTTCGGTGGAAATGGAGACCTCCTTGTCCCAGAGGTCGTTTGCGTCGAGCTTGGTCTGGTACGCCTTGATCACCAGTTTTTCGGTCTTGCCGCCCCGCACCGACACGGTAAACGGCACGGCGCCGCCGGTGATGGGCGACTTGGCGTAGACGGTGGAAATGGCGAGAAGCGAAAACGACGTTTCCTGCGTGGAATACCATCCCCACGGATAAAACGACTTTGCCACGGAGCTCAAAACGCGCGCCGCGCCTGTCATGTCGCCCATTTTATAATCGAGGTAGGCGACAAAAGCCATGTCGCGCAGCGACGAGCCGTACGTGCCGCTCATCTCGCGGTAGGTGGAAATTTCCGTGACCATGAATTTGTCAACCTCGGCCGCGGCCGGCTTCTGGCCCGCAAGATAATAGGCGGCCGCGAGCAGCTTCTTGGACAACGGGTCAAGCTCGCGGAGGTAATTCTCGCGCACCAGGTTCATGGCGCCCTGGTTGGGCCTGCCCGCGAGCGAGAGCAGAAAGAGCCGGTAGCATTGGTAGCGGTGGTCGCGGCTGTTCACGGTCTTTGCCTCGCGCTCGGCGTTGTCCAGCCAGTGGTTGAACAAGTCGTCGGGCACGTGGTAGCCCGCGCTTCTCGCCTCGATGAGGAAGTGTCCGGCGTAACTCGTGCACCAATCGGCGTATTCGCCGGCATACCAGCTTCCCAGCGGCCAGTACGAGAACCCGTTTCCGATCCTGAACGACGACAGCTTGTTGATGGCCGCGTTTACGTTGTCGGTGACCATTTGCTTTTCCACCGACGTGAGGTCGAGCAGGGACCCGATGAATAATTGCGGGAACGCCGACGACGTGGTCTGTTCGATGCAGCCGTACGGATAATGGATCAGGTCCTTGTACCGTTTCTCGATCTGGATGTCCGGGAACCGGGTGAAGCTGAAGCGCGCGCGGTTCGTGGGCTCGATACCGAATTTTTTCGGCGTCATGGTCACGCTTTTCCCTTTTGTCACCACCGTGTCAATGGCCTGGATGTAATACGGGTTGGGGCAGGTGACGGGCAGGTCCACCTCGTCGGAGGCGGATTGTCCCCGGCCCGTCGCGTTCACGACGATCTTGCCCGCGCCGATCTGTCCCAGCACGTCAACCAGGAACGACACTTCGGTCTCGCCGGGCTGGCCAAACCTGCAGCCGGCAATGGCGGGCCCGGCCAGGGACAGCGGACCGGAAACCTTTATGGAGACCGTTGCGGTGTCAACCGATTTGTCCATGGCAAACACCGAGACCGGCACGTAAAACCTGTCGCCCGGACGCGCCACGCGCGGCACCGTGGTGAGGATCATGAGCGGCTGGCGAACGGGCACGGTCTTTTCCACGGACGCGTAGCTGTTCTGTGCGCTTCCGATCAGCATGATGCGTACCGAGCCCACGTAATTGGGCATCTCAAACCGGGTGGTGACGCTCTTTCCCGGCTTAATGGCGATCGGCCCGGCAAAGAGCACCACGGGCTTGAAGCGCTGCACCTTGGATTCGCCCGCGCGCTTGCGCGCCTCCTCCATGTCGCCGCCGATGGAAAACCGTTTGTCAATGTCGGGGTAGATGATGCCGAGCACCTCCTCGAGGTTGTCGCGCGTGACCACGCCGAGCCGCAGCTTGCTGAAGAAGAACTTCCACGGGTCGGGCGTCTCGAACCCGGTGAGGTCGAGCAGGCCCTCGTCGACCACGGCTATGGTGTAGGTCGCGGTCTCGGGCGACTTGGACGTCACGGTAATGTCGAACTTGTCCTTGGGCTTGATCTCGGCCGGCGCGCTCATCGTAAGTTGCAGCCGCGTCGAGAAATCCTCCACCGCGATGGGCTTCACGCCGTAGATGCGCATGGGCACGTCGTTCTTCACCTGGCTGTGCGGCTGGATGAGCGAAAGCACGGCATAGCAATTGGGCACCATGTCCTCGGTGATGTCGAGCGTGAAGCTGGTGCGGCCCGGCGTCACCTGCTTGATCTCCTGGTGCAGGATCCGTGCGCCCTGCTCGAGCGTGAACAGCACCATGCCCTTCTGCGGCGTTTCGCAGGAGACCTGCATCCGGTCGCCGGTGTAATAGAGGTTCTTGTCGGATGCGATCTGCAGAAACACCCGCTCCTTCTTTTCCTGCGCCGGGCCCGCGCCCCACGACGACGCCCAGAAGAACATGCCGCAGGTGTGCCCCGACACGGCGTCGGTGATCTCGATGAAGTTCTCGCCCTCGTCCTCCACCTCGAGCGCCTGTTTCACGGGCTTGTCGGATGACACCAGGGTGTATTCGGCGACCTTGTACGTGGTCTTGAGCTCCCTGAAGTCGGGCTTGGAGCGCGAATCGTAGTCCCACCACCAGTAGCCTTTATTGACGTACCATTTCACGGTGAGCTTGTGGCCGGGAACGGGCTTGCCGTTCAGGCCGGTCACGATGATCGGCAGCTGGTAGGTCTGGCCGGTCTGCGCGCTTCCCCATGACGACGCGAACGGGCTCTTGAACCCGCAGTACGAGCGGTACGGCGCGATGAGCACTTTTTTATTATTGGAAGTGAACCCGCCGCCTTTTTCAAAAACCTCGGCGCGCAGGACCGCGCTCACGAGCTCGGGCGCGTTTTTCGCGTCGTCGGCGTCGTAGGAGAAACTGTATCTTCCGTTATTGTCAAGGCTCTGGTCGAACATCTCTTCCGCGCGGCGCTGGAACTTGGCCAGGGGATGGCCGAAGGTGTAGTCGTCCCAGGCCGCAAGCCGCAGCGGCACGGGTGAAAGGTCCACGAGCATCTTCGCGCGCAGGCCCGCCGAGGGCATGCCGAACAAAAACCGGGATTCGAGCACGCCCGCTATCTCGGTGCTGCCCGGCGTGAGCGTGTCGGGCGTCTGGATGAACACCTTGAGCCGGTTGGGCTTCACGGTTTCTATTTTAAGCTCTTTTGTAAATGTCTGGTCGGCGATGGTCAGCGCCGCGCGCCACGAGCCGGTGGGGTCCGAGATGCCGGTGACGATCGCGAAATACACGTGGCCGTTGGGCCCGCATTTCTGCATCGCCTCGTACACCACCTGTTCCTTGGGATTGTACACCTTGAGCGTCACGGGCTGGTCCGCCGGCGGCGCCTTGCGGTTGGCGCGCACGATGGCGGCGAGGTGGACGGTGTCGCCGGGACGGTGCACGCCGCGGTCGGCGTAGATGAACATGTTGAGGCCTTTTACCCCTTCGTCAACACCGGCCACGTCGAACGACGAGGTTTCCCAGTTCGGGTGGTCGAGTCGGATCAGGGCGATGCCGGCGCTGTGGTCGCCGCGCAGATAATAGCCGTTCGACGGGTCGCTGAACAATGCGTGGCCGCTCGCGTCGGTGGTCTGCTTCTGGACAAGCTGGTTCTGGTACGTGTAAAGCCCAAGCGTTAGCCCGGCCTCGGGTTTCGCGTCGATCACGTTGACCGCGTAGGCGTGCAGGCCGTCGGCCGCCTGCTTGATGGTGAGCCCCACGTCCGAGGCGATGAGCAGCTTGCTCTTGTTGCCGTTGCGGTAATAGTAGCCCTCCTGCGCCGGCGTGTTGTAGTAATTGTCGCCCGCGTAGAACAGGTCGCCTTCCTTGATGTCGTCGCGGTCGGTGACGCATCGGCCGGTAAGGTCGTTCTTGTTGAATCTGAGGTTCACGATGAACCCGGCGTTGCGCCTGCCCTTGAACACGTGCGAGAGGTCGATCTCGCTGCGGATCCACTTGTTGCGGTCGGTGGTGATCACGAGCTCGCTGTCGAGGATGCATTTTCCCACTCTGTCAACGTCATTGTACTGGTTGGGCTCGTACCCGCCGTAATAGTCGCCCTCGCCCTCGTCCTCGTCGTAGTAAAAGCGGGAACGGCCGTGGGCCTTTGCCTCGCTCAGCAGGTTGCTCTGGATAAAGAAGCCCAGGTTATTTTCATAAATCTCGGTGATCCTGCAGTGCACCTTTCCCACGTTGACCGATTTGAACTGCAGCCTGAAGTTGTTGTCCGACGGCAGGTAAATGCCCGGGGACAGCCACAGCAGTTCGGGCTTGAGGTTTGCAAGCGCGATTTCCGCGGTGTAGGTGGCGGCGAGCCTGGTGCCGAAGGAACTGGGAAACCCCTTGGCAATGGTGACCGTGTATTCCTGGCCGATCAGGAACTTTGCCGAAAGCTTGAGGAATTTCTTCTCCACCGACACCGTGAAGGGGAGCGGCGGCTCGATCTTGACATAACCCGAAAGGTCCGTTCCGGTGCGGATGGGATCGCTGAAGCGGAACCCGTACGCGCTCTGCGCCGCCTGCGGGTCGCTCATGTCCATGTGCGCGAGCACCTTGAACACGTTGATTTCCGGGAGCATGGCCTCGGCGGTCCATTTGCCCTTGTCAACCGTGTAGCTGCCGGGCAGGGAGAACGCCAGCATCTGGCCCGAGGCCCCGCGCTTGAGCTGCTCCGACGTGATCTTCACACGGCCCTGGTCCTGTCCGTCCTGCTCGATGCCGAGTTTCACGCTGCGGCCTTTTGTCTCGCATTTCAGGTCATTGCGGATTTTGTTTATGTCCACCGGCTGCGCGAACGCGGCGTATCCTCGGTAGCGCACCGTGTTGAGCCCGCCCGTGTCCGGCTCGAAATCCCCGGAAAATTCCACCACCTCCTGCTCCGCGGTCTTGAAGGAGAACTCGAAATCGTTGACGTTGCGCTGCGCGCCGAACGCCTCCTTGCCGTGCAGCACCGCCTCGTAGGTAACGCCGGCGCCCAGCGGTTTATTGGGCGTGAAGCGCAGCTCGGTCTGGCTGACCCACTTGGCAGCACCCTTGATCTCAGGCTTGAAGCCGAAGGGCGACCGGTCAAGCGCCGTGCCGCTGAGGTGCGGCGGGACCACCGGTTCGTTGAAAATGATGTCTATGGTCGCGAGCACCGAAATGATGGCCGGCGGCTTTCCCACCACGGTTTTGTTCAGGTCGAGCGGACGGTTGATGAGCTCCTGCACCGACGCCGCGGGCGGGAGGCCCTTTTCTCCGTGTTTCTTCTGGCACGATACGGCAATGAGGCACAGCAGGACCAGCGCGGCGGCTCGTTTCATAAGGGCTCCTTGCGAAAGGTGAGGGCGTGATGGAAGGGCATGGTGGTTTCCGGATGAGAATACAGGTTGTAAACTAATAAATAGAAGGAGGCGGGGCAAGAAATGGGATTACAGTGTCATTGCGAGGAGCCGCAGGCGACGAAGCAATCTCCGGAAAAGAAAATAAAATTACGGCGGGATTCGCTGGATGCCGGGAAGAGACGGTGGAGACGGAGCAGGATGAACCAGGGCCTTCGTTGCACACAGGACAATACGGTGAATACTTTTGTTTATTTAGAAGCCCAACGTGCGCGCAACTGGGTGCCGTGGCCGAATTGCCGACATGACGGCTGCGAACGAAGCGAAGACGCCGACGGAGCCACCAGACAGGCCATTGCAGCACTTTAACTGTTAGGTGCTGTTTGTAAACCACCTACCTTAGTGCAAGTCTTTTTTTCGGCGGCGGTCTTCGGCTTTTCGGTTTTTGTATTTGCAGCCCCCGTTTTTCAATTTCTTCCGGCGGCGGCTTTTCTTGTTTCTTTGAAGCGCTGTTTTCAGTGGTTAAAAAAAAATATAATAATTTGAGCGTTAAAACGTATTTTGCTTCCATTATTCCATCTATTAGGATATGCCGGAAATGCCAAATCTGAGACGTCGTGCTCGAAAAACATTAGATTTTTGTTTTGCCATTTATTTGGCCGTTCTTCTCGGTGTGGTTGCACCTGCGCACCATCACAAGGATGGCGCGGAACATAGCGACTGCGCAGTTTGCTTAATTTCACATCTGCCCATTATCGCACCATTAATAGTTTCAGTGATTCTGATTGTCGTTAGGTTATTTGTTAAACCCGTCCGGCTTCCTGAAATCATATCCTCTCGTATACCTCATGCTTTCCATTCCCGCGCTCCTCCCGCATTGATTCCGGTTTCTTAAAACACTTCGCTTTAATTTGCTGACCAGCCAGGGAGACAACGAGGGTACTCCACGTCCAAATTATGCATGCAAAACGTATGCATAATTCAGATGGAGTATCTAATATCTAAGTGAACAGGCCAAACCCTCCCGGGCTTTCAGTGGTAATTTATTTAACCATGCGACTCGGGAGGCATATGAAATTCAATTTAAAATTATTGATATATCAACTACGCGTATGCGGTTATTCGGGTAATGTTTTGTCCAGTATTCCCGTGCGTAAATCATTTTTCTTCCTGATAACCGTTCTCTTTACTTTTTCATATTTTGTGCAAGCGCAAACCATGCCGGATTCCTCATCGCAAAAAATACGCTTGCTCGATACGATGACTGTTACAGCCCAGAAACTCAACGAAGCCCGGTTGGACCGCCTCGGAGCCATGTCAAATGCCATCCAACCCACCAGCGTGGTTACGCCCGAGGCCATCTTTCTTAAAAACGCGGATGATTTCACTCAAGCGGTAACGTCGGAACCGGGCGTCTGTGTCTTGACCGGATGCAGTTCATGCGGCTTCAAACAGATTCAGATCAATGGTTTGGGCGCAAATCACACAACCGTGCTTGTCGACGGGCTTCCGATTTACACGCCGGTAACGAGTTTTTACGGCGTTGACGCGCTCACCACCGCCGGAGTGGCCGACATCGACATTTCACGTGGTCCCGGAGCCTCGCTTCTTGCGCCGGGCGCCATGGGAGGAGCCATGGATGTTCGCTTTCGCAACCCTACTCGTAACGCCATCACGGCCGATGCCGCAATTGGCAATAACGACTGGAACCATCTTTCATTCTCGGGAACAGCCGTAGTAGACAGCGCGAAACTCGGCATCCTTGTTGCAGGGCATCACTTTTATGAAGGACAATGGGATGCAGACGGAAACGGCGTTTCGGAGTCACCGTCTCTCAACGACGAAAGCGCCTTGTTGAGGCTCAACGGTCTCATCGGAGAAAACTGGTCGTGGAATTTACGGTATATGCACAGCTACTCTGAGGTTTTCGGCGCGGCCGTGACGTCAAATCATATGGGCGCCGCGGTTGGACCGGCGGATTCGATTCCGTTGTATGTTGATGGAGATGTACGAAAAGCCTTTATAGGAAATCCTCAGGACCTTATCGAATGGGTCCAAACAACGCGAGACGAAGCCGCGGGCGCGTTGACCTGGGATTCGCCACACCTTGGCACATGGCAATTACGGGCGGGCCTCGCCAGCCAATCGCAAGTCTCCGAATACGAAGGAGGCGCGGACTACAACAATGCGGACAACAATGTCGTGGGGGATTTGCGCTGGATGGGAACTGCCTGGGCCAACACCCTTACACTGGGCGTTGACGCCAACATTGAAAGAATGGCGTCGCAATCCCACTACTATTATCAAGTCCTTGGAATTACTCCTGATTCCTATAACGCAACTTTCGGGGGCGTTTACGCGCAGGACGTGTGGAACTTCGGACAGGAGCGAGACTTGTCCCTGGCGCTGCGCCTGGACGATATCGATGTTAATTGGATCAACAAGCCCGGCGAAAAAATCAACAATTTCATAGCCGCGCCCAGGGCCAGCTTGCGTTGGGAATTCATTGAAGGTCTAACCGGGCGCTTGTCCGCCGGTTTAGGCTGGCGGGCGCCGCTCACTTTTTTTGAACTGGATCACGGTCTTTTGAATAACGGATTCGACATAGGCGTTACCAAGTTGGAGAAAGCCGAAGGAGCGGGAGGCTCTCTCGCGTTCGATAGGTCGCAGTGGGAGATAACCGCGGGAGCGTACGTTACCCAGGTTTCGGATCTCGAATTCGTTGACAATAGCCCCTCTTTGCCGCGTCCTGTCTTGCGTAACGATTCCACTCAACTCACTTTTTTAGATGTTGACGCCGAAGCCTCTTATATTCCCTGGAATTGGCTCAAGTTGGGCGTCGGGGTCGAACACCAGCAGATTCCCGATCAGTATAAAGCCGTTGAATTGGTGGCGGCCATGGAAACCGAGGTCAACGGACGCGTTGAAATGAATTACGGACCGGCCTCACTTTCCGGAGACGTGGCATGGACCGCGCCGCGCGACTTGACGCCTTACGGCTACGCGGGTCAATACAATGTTTTTGAAAACGGCGCGGCCAGCGATCCCAAACTCACACAAGCGCCTGGTTTTTTCGTGGTCAATATGAAGGCGACCTGGAAGCTCCTTCCCGTTTTGGACCTTTACGCGGGAGCCGAGAACCTGCTTAACTACACCCAGACAGGTTCGGCCCACGACGATCCACATTATTGGGACGACCAGGGCAATTTCAACACCTCGCATATCTGGGGACCGTTGCGTGGAAGGCAAATGTATGTCGGGTTGCGTTTGAAGACATAACTCAAGCCTGTAGAATGATGGGCCTGCCAAAAAAAAACGGCAGGCCCTTCATTCGGTTTCGGCACAATTTTCTCAAAGAAAAAAGATTCTTGAATGGAGAGTAATTTCATGAAAAAAATGGTTCACCAAGTCACATTTGCCGCGGCATTAGCGTGCTGCGTATGTGCGGCTCTCGTTTCCGCCCAGACCGCGCCGCCGTCGATCGACGACGATATCGCGCGGCTGCGCAAGGAGCTGATTCAATCGCAGGTTGACGCCGAGCGAGTTGGCCAGGAAATGCTAAAAGACAAACAAGACTTCGATACCTACCGCGCCCGAACCGCACAACGCCTGGCCCAAACGCAAAGCGAGCTCGATACACTGAAATCTGAGACCATCGTCGTTTCGCGAGCCGATGCCGCGCTCGCAGCCCAGATCAACGGCGTGCTTGCTCAACGCCATGAGATTGAACTGTCGCAGGACGAATTTCGCCAGAAACTGATCTCCTTTTGCAACAGCGTGACTCCTGCGGTAAAGAGGCTGCCGCCGCTTATTATGGCGCCCACGCTCTCCGGCCTTTACCTTCTTATCAATGACCTGACAACCAAGTCGGTCGACGTCGTCGAAGGCAGCACACGTCTGGTACAGATCCTTAACAAACTCGACGAGGCCGGTTCCGGCATCCAAGTTTCTCAGGAAAGCTCGCCGGCGCCGGACATACCCGGCATGGTTTACCGGTTGCGCATCGGGACAATATTCGAGGCGGTGGTCGACACAAAGGGTGAGAAAAGCGCCGTATTCACTGGCTGGGGAGACGATGGAGCTCCGCATTGGAGGAATTTGAATTCTCCGAAAACCGCTATGGCGATTCTTCAGGCGGTTAACGTCCGCGAAGGAAGATCATTGCCCGTGTTCGTGAACCTTCCCCTTGGAGCCGGTGCGGGAAAGGAAGGTGCAAAGTGAAAAAGACGTTTTTTGTAATTCTGTGGCTGACGGTGACGGCATCTTTTGCAGGCAAAGCCGAAAAGATCCAAGCGATAAAGGAAACGGAACGCAAAGAACTCCAGAACGCCCTCGACAAATCGCGCGATAGTCTGCAAGAGCTCGTTACAAAGCAATACGCGTTCGAGCAGCAGGCCGTGGAAATGAAAGAGGCAAACAAGGATGAATTCGACAAGCTGCACGAACAACAGGACCGCATGGAGACGGAACTCGCGCGCATCAAGGAAGAAAAACTCAATCGTGAACAGTCGCTTGCAGATGAAATAAAGAACCTCGAAGCGAAAAAGGAGGAGTGGACCTACCTGCAAAACCAAATAAAAGACATCTTTCAGAAAGACGCCGATGGTCTGCTTGAAGCCTTTCCGCTCGACAAGGAACTTCGACGTGCCGAACTCGAAAAGATCCGGGCGTCCTTGAGCGAACGCCATTCGCCCACGGCGGCGTTTGGAGCTTTTGTCAACTATAGGCTGGCATGGTTGGCCCTCGGGGATTCCATATCCCTCGCCAAGGCCGTGGTCTTGCCTGAAGATGGCAGCCCAAAGCAACTGACCATCTCGCGATTCGGTAACGTGTTCGGGTACGGCATCGACCCGGCCGCGGGAACGTGCTACTATTTGCGCCAAACGGGAAGACTTGGATCTGATCGATTTTCGGTTGAAAAAATTGCGGCTCCACAACTCGCTACTAAGTTGACCGAACAGTTTCCCAAGTGGCTTTCCACCGGCCGGATTACCGGAGACGTGCTGATGGAAGTGATGCAAAATGACCAGGCCCGCATGCTCATTGCGGGAAAAAGACAATCCACTGGTCTTGCGTTGTACGAATCGTTCGCCAAGGGCGGTTGGGTCATGATTCCCATGCTCATGTTACCCTTCTGGGTGCTGTACCTGATGGTCGTTAAAATCGCGCAATATGCAGGGCGGGGCAGCCTACTTAAGAAGCAATACGTCACAGCAATGAAGTTCCTTGAAAAGAAAGAGTTTAACAGCGCACTGGCATGGGCAAAGACTTGT
Organism: Chitinivibrionales bacterium; assembly: GCA_035516255.1. Taxonomy (NCBI): domain Bacteria; kingdom Pseudomonadati; phylum Fibrobacterota; class Chitinivibrionia; order Chitinivibrionales; species Chitinivibrionales bacterium. Next base: position 187,409 of record DATJAL010000052.1, read on the forward strand.
AAGAGAGGGGTGATGGCCCGCATAGTTGCCGCAAGCCTTGAACGGCAAAGCCAGGGTAGGCAAACGGGTGAACGAGCGGCCTACGAAATTCTAACCCTTGAAACTCCGCCCTTACGCCGTCACCTCAATACATTAGCGGTGATCGCGGGGGCGGCTCCGCTGCTTGGATTACTTGGAACCATTAGCGGCATGATAACTCTGTTCGCGGCGGTCACGCACTTTGGAACCGGAGACCCCAAATTTCTCGCGGGCGGAATATCCGAGGCGCTTATCACTGCGAAAACAGGGTTGGCTATTGCCATTCCCGTTCTGTTTATTCACGATCTTCTTCGTGCAGCAAAGGATCGTCTTATGGCAGACCTGGAGAACGATACGATTGCCGTACTCAACGCAGTGTATCCCGAGGAATAGGAAGTGTTCACACCGTTTCTAAAACTATTCTATGAAGGCGGATGGGTGCTGTTTCCCATCTTTGCCGTGTCGGTTGTAGTGTGGCACATCGTTTTCGGAAAGCTAATCCGCTTTGCACATCTACGCACGGCGCGCAAACGGGTCCATGCCATACTTGTGACGCAAAACGTTGAACCGACGACGCGCACCGGCTACCCGGCCTTTGACGTGTTTGTCAAGAGGCTCCTGAAGCCGGGAATCAAACCGGAGCAGGTGGAACGGACGTTTGACGAGCTTGTGATAGAAATCAAACCTGGGCTCGACCGGGGCTTTTCCACGATCACTGCCTGCATCGTTATGGCGCCGCTGTTGGGCTTGCTCGGAACCATCACCGGCATGAACAGCATGTTCGCCATTATCGGCGAGTTCGGTTTCGGCAATCCGACAATCATGGCCAACGGGATTTCCATGGCGCTTGAGGCAACGCTCACCGGTCTGGCGGTTGCCGTGTCGTCGCTTTTGTTCCTTGATTACCTCAATACCGCAAAACAAAAGCTCATTGCCGGTCTGCGCGAAGACCGGGACATAATACTAAGTAAACTTCTCAGCGGCCGTTCCCAGACTAAGGCCGAGCCTATCAAGGGAGGATCAATGCGCCCCGTCAACAATCCATTCCACGAGGAACACCAAAACCCGGAAATCAACCTTGCGCCGTTTGTCGACACGATCATGATCCTTCTGATCTTTTTCGTGGTTACGGCAAACCTTTACGTAGAGACCGGCGTGGACGTATCCAAGCCAAAGGCGCAGAGCGCACGGCCTGCCGGCCAGAAAGCGATACTCATCGGAATCACCCGCGAAGGCACCGTCCACATTTACGGACGACAAACCACGATTGAACGCGTTCGCACGCTTGTGGAGCAGGAGGTGGGAAAACAGCCTGATATTTCGGTGGTGATTGTTTCTGATCGGGATGGCTCGGTCGGCAGGACTGTCGAGGTAATCGACCAATGCACTCTTGCGGGCGCGCAGAAAATATCAATCGCGGCAAACAAGGATTAGCCCCTCATGCATATCCTTTCCTATTGGTTGCTTTGGATCGGGCGTCTAGCGCTTGCCGTTGTGGTGAGCTTTCTCCTGTTCACCGGAGTTTCGCTTTTGCACGCAGCGGTGGGACTCGGTTCCAAGTCGGACAAGCAGCAGGCGCTCAGGATCTCGGCAACGGACATCGTGCGCAAGCCACCTGAGGAAAAAAAGCTGGTGCAGCAGCGCATCCGTCAAGTGCAAACGCCGACGAACCAGGGAAGGTCCCTAGAGAACCAGATGACCATGCGCTTCGCGCCGGACCTGGATGTAGACAATTCGGGGGAAGGGGCGGGTGTGGCGCTGCAAAAGCAGGAACTTTCAGCCGAAGTGTTTGAGCAGGGACAAGTCGACCAGGACGCGTCGCCGGATTACACGCCGCCGATCCCGTATCCTAATCGCGCGGCCGAGCAGGGGATCAAAGGTACAGTCGAAGTGGAATTTGTCGTCACCCACGAGGGAAAGATAACCGATGTCCAGGTCACGAAATCGTCATCGTCTTTGTTCACCGAAGCTGTCAAGCGAGGAGTGGCCCAATGGCGCTTCAAACCGGCGAAGAACAAGGGGATTCCGGTCAACCAGCGGTTCCGCCAAGTAATCCATTTCAATCTTGACCAGTGATTTTGAGTATCATGAAAAGCAAAGCATTCTTCATTCTTATGTTCATTGCCGTGGCAATTCCTGCCGCCGCCATGACCTCGCTTTCCCAGGCTGATTCTGCCTACAACGCCGGGAATTTTCGCCAGGCGATCAAATTGTTCCACACGGCAGCCGGAGAAGGCGAGACTCCGGCACTGTGCTACTACAATATGGCCAATGCGTACTTCCAGCTCGACAGCCTTGCGGAAGCGGTCGTTTACTATCGCGCATGCATCCAGAATGCACCTGATTTCTTCAAGGCCAATTTCAACCTTTCCGTGTGCTATTACCAGCTTAACGACCTCGGCCGTTGCCTAGCATCGATAAAACGCACGCTTGAACTTGATCCGACGCATCAGAAGGCGCTTCTGATCCAGGCCGCTGCGCTGCGCCGCGTGGGCGCAATTGCCAAGGCCGTGGCAGCCTTTGAAAACATAATCAGGCTGTATCCTCAAGTCGAGGAGGCCTACATCGCTCTCGGAGAAATGTACCGCGACATCGGCGATGCGGACGAGGCAACCAAATGGCTCGAATCTTTTCCGCTGAACGGCAAGAACACCTTGTACGTTGATTTGTTGCTTGCCGACTTGTACGAAAAGGCGGGGGACGTTTCCCGATCCATTTCTTATCTTACCATGGCCTTTAATCTAGACACAACTAAACAATGGACCCTGTATCGTATTGCGCAGCTGCACCAGCAATCCGGCAACCAGCTCGTGGCGCTTGAGACCTGCCGTGACGGCATGAGGCGTTTCCCGAACTTCGCGGACATGGCCGTGCTCGCCGGCAGCATCGCTTTTGATCGCCAGCGCATTGACGAAGCGGAACAGTTCTTTGCTCAAGGCGCGAAAAACGGAAGCCCGTCCGCTGTTGTGGGTCTCACCAACGTTCGCGCTTGGCGTAAGGCACATTTTGTTGAGCAGTAGTGGTTGAATAAGAAGATTGCATCAAGATAGAATAGATAGGTATGCTACCACTGTTAAAGGAAGGTGACGCAAGGGTTAATCGGAAGATCACGCTTATATTTGTTACGCCTTTTCTTTTTTGGTTATTGCCCGGTTGCTCCCTGCACACGAATCCCCAATCCATTCAGTCTCAACAACGAAACAACCAAGAATATCTATTCGCAGCTGGCGCACTGCAAGCAATTAATTATCCAGAATAGATTGAATAGGGAAGACCTCCCCAGGTTTAGTACTGTAAAAGTGCGAGTGAAGCGCTGCCGGACGTGAACGCTGGACATGCGCAGCAGTAATGCTGTGCTGTCAAACAAATATCATCCAGTATACGAAAGCCAGCTTTATTGATGCGCATGCCAAGTGAGCGCCTGCAGCTGAACGATCCAATGTTGTCCATGTGGCTGTTGTAGGCTGTTTTCGCCAATTCACTATATTCGTAGAACCCCAGCGTTACTGTTTATATTGTATTTGTTGAATTAATAATTACACGGATTGCCAGAAGTTGCTTTGCCAGATGGACTCTTATAAGGAATGTCCCATCTCTTATTTGGTAACCAATCAGGAATTATAAATAAGTTTCTTTTTGATGTTCTGTAAAGTGATGTTGTTGAATCGCCAACACATCTTTTGTATTTATTCAACTCCCAATAGACGATATCTAAATTTCTACCCTTACCTGGCATTTCCATTGCCATAAATTTTCCATCGCTTGTTTCATAAAGGTACTGTCGAATAAATGGGATTCCCCCAAATTCTCCGTAAGAAAAAAAGAACATTAAAATTGCGAATATGTTAAAAAACGTCTTTCTAATTTTAGTATCTATTTTGACAAACTTTTTAAAAAAATACAGATAAATTACACATAATATAATAGACAATGGGATACTTAAAAATGTTCCGAACATTGCATGCGCGATATTAACAGATATATAAGTTATCGTCAGAATAGTTATTTTTTTATTCATTTTATTTCCAATATTATTCTTTCGCAGTTTTTTTTACCTTTATGAATTGGCGAAGATTGCGTACAACGTTCCAGGCATGCAGAAGTTGCCCGATTGCCGACATGACGCCGGAACGAAGTTGACGGCGACGGAGGCATCAAACCGGCCTTGTGATCCCTTGCACTATTGTTTGTCTGTTTGGGCACCCAAGCCTTCGTTTTTCGTCGCGCTCTTCGGACTTTTTCAAGAAAGCCCTTTCAATACTTATTTTACTCTCTTGAAATCGAGACCAAACATGGTTATTATGTCCTTGGATGCAATGATAGTTTCTCCTGCAAACCTTCCATACCCGATGGTAATTGCCTCAGAATCATTTATGGCATCCAGGAATATTTTTAACCGTCCCATTTTATCGACAATACTTGAAAGCGCCATTCCGTCATGGGTGCATTGAAGTTTAAAAGATTTCAACCGTGGTCGCTCTTCATTAACACAAACGTAATTGCCGCTTCTTTGTTTCCACGTTTCCGTAACATTCAAAGGCCTAAATTGTTTCCCCTGCGGTGAGCGAAAACCGAGTTGCTCAAGGGCAAATACTTTTTCGCCATTGATTTCAACGATACCTACGCGAAGCATCGATAGTTTTTTCAATTTCAAGGGTAAAAAACCGAAAAGCATAAAAAGAGCGCCAAACCAGCCATCGCTATGCGGTTGAAGACGAAATATGCCTGAAGCCAATTTAGCCACGAGATGTTTTCCAGAGACCAAGGTTTCTGCCATTCCCGAAAGTGTGAAAAATCGACCGGTCAGAGTTTTCATTTTTTCAGGTGAAAGGGTTGATGGCATTTTCCCTTGATCTGGTGGAACAGCTATATGATGGCCTTCTTCGAGAAACAACTGAAGAATGTCGACCGCTAATGTATGGTTCATCGTAGCGCCGGTAGATGAGTTTGTCAACAAGGTGATACCAAGTTTTCTCTCTGGAATAAGAACCACAAGACTGAAAAAGTGTGGCGTACCACCATCATGCCAGATTACCTTGCCACCGTGATCGAGTCCCGGTTTACCCATAAACCATCCTAGTCCGCAAATAAAGCTCATGTCTATGGCATTGTCTGGATATTGGGGAGTAAGCATCATATCAAAAGTATTATTATTGACAAAAATGTTCTTGCCGGAATTCAGAATCGAATTCATAAACAATGCCATATCCGGGGCCGTTGAATGAATCCCCCCTTCAGGAACTGCTTTCATCATTCCTTCAAATTGTTCTTTCCCCATTCGGTAAGGTTTTGAAAGAGCTTTTCTTTTCTCATCAGAAAGACCTATTGCCGAATTGGTCATGCCGATTTTTCTTAATAAAACATCGTCAATATATTTGTGAAAAGGCATGCCGCTGATTCGGCTGATAAGCACGCCCAGGAGTTCATATCCAAGATTAGAATAATAGAACATTTGTCCAGGGGGACAAATGGCATATGCGTTTTGAAGGTAGGGCAGAACAGAATGGAAGGCTTCGAGATTATCGTTATAATAATCACGCAGGTTATCGCAAGGAAGGCCAGAATGATGGCACAAAATGTCGCGGATAGTTATCGGTCTATCGGATGGAAAACGGGATTTTACGGAGAATTCCGGGATGTATTCCTTTATGGGCTTATCAATATCAATCTTGCCCTGCTCGGCAAGCTGCATGACAGCGGATGCCGTGAAGACCTTGGTAATTGACCCGATTTTGAAAAGTGTCGAATCATTAACGGGGATGTTGTTCTTTTTGTCGGCATAACCAAAGTTTCTGAGAATTACCGGAGCATTGTCATTGATGATCGAAATGCTGGCGCCGGTGATCCGATAGGTTTTCATGGCGCGTTGGACTAATGCCGCGGCTCTTTCATTTAAATCCATAGTATCAAGAAACTCTTCCTTTCAATAAATCCACGGCACAAGTCGCCAAGTTCTTGTCATGTAGCCGCGGTATTCCGGAAATTCAGCGATCATGAATTTCTCTTCCTTGTGAATTCGTAATATCGCTCCTATAATGCAAAGAGGTAGGAATAAAAAAGCAATCAATGAATGTAACATCAACCATGTGCCTGCTACCTGCAGCAGTGTGGCGCAATATAAGGGATGACGCACAACCCGATAAATACCGTTAGTCTGCAAACGTTGATTCTCGGAACGTCCCTTCGGCGCTCAACGCCTTTGCGAGGCGTCCTGTCCAATACGCGGTTCAATCCTTTACGGGACGGGCCGGACTGGTTTCTCTTCAACCGCTGCGGTACGTGGCTCGGTCATGCAGATTCTTCTTTCAAGATAGGTCAAAAGGGATCACTACAAATCAACCTTCCGCGCTCCGGAAAAGCAAGGCTTGCGGTGGAAAATTGCCGGTCAAAATGCACAATAGGGGCGGGCCGAAGCAACGTTGGAGAAGTCAGGCCGAAGCAGAATTCTCGTCGCGCAGCAAAGTATTAATGCAACACTAAATCATGCGCGTCAATTTGACGATCCCAAAACGGAGTTTTCTGTTTTGGCGGATTCTTTGGGCCGCGGAAACCTGTAAAGCAATGGCTGCTGTGTCTTCCCGACAACGGGTATGAGGTTCAGCAGCCGTACTTTCATGCGGTCGGAAAGAGACAAGCGCCGAAACTCGGGCAAATCGGTTGCTTTAAGCAAAGAATCGAAGCATAACCGGGGTTCCAGCCGGATCACCTGCCGTGGAGTGCTGATTCCCCAGTGGAACGCGGCCCCTGTCCCTCTCACGGTGGAACGGGACATTAATCGGACGAGCAGCTTGCCGAACGCGTTGAAGAGTATCCGGCCGCTGGGGAACCTGTCGACAACCCGGTTGAGCAGTCGCCTCATGATGTTCTCCGTGAGGTACATGGTCACGCCCTCGGCCATGATCAGTGCCGGCCTGTCATTTTCCACTTTGTCAAGCCATTCCAGCTCCGACAAGGGAGCGGCAACGAGGTGATAACCGGCCCGTGCGGGGTAGAGCCGTTGACGCAGGTCGACCACTGCGGGATAATCAACATCATACCAGCCGACGGACCCGGCCGGATTGACCCGGTGCACCCGGCTGTCCAATCCGCACCCCAGATTAAGGACCGTCGCTTCAGCATGGTTCCGGAGGAATTCCTCGGTGGCAAGGTCGAATATCCTGGCGCGAAGCGCAAGGAATAAAGATTCTTTTTGGCCGACATTGAATTTTTTAAAGTCGTTTTTGATTTTCGAGACCGCCAATTCGGCCCAAGGGTCGCGGAATATCGCCCACTTTGAACGGCTCTCCAGCGCCTTTGCATACAAGGTAAAGAGCATTGTCTCCTGCTCTTTGACCAAATTGACCGTTTCTGTTTGCATTCATCTCTCCCGTATCGTCATCAAAAGCCTTGCTTCGATTTGCCGCCGTCACAGATAAGATACATAGTGTATCTTATCTTAAATATACGCCATTTTAAAATAAAAGACAACATGTATCTTATATTTATTTCAATCGGATTGTATATTATTCATAAAAGAAATACAGGCAGAGGAGGTTCGCATTCATGAAGAACACACGCAGGAATACACGGAAGCGGGGAGATGCGCTGGTCGAAAGTATTTATGACGCGGCCGTAAAGCTTATGAAAAAAGTCGGGTATGCCGATCTCACGTTTCGGCAGATCGCGAAGGCGGCAAAAACCGGCCGCAGCGTGTTGTACCGCCGTTGGGCAAATATGTTTGACCTGCTCATGGAAATAGTCGATGACCGATCGTCCAAAGCGCTGGGCGGCCAATTGATCGACAGAATGGAAAATACCGGAACTTTACGGGGAGACCTGCTCAATTTGCTTACCCTCTACCAGAGCACCTACGCGGAAATCGGGCCGGAAATTTTAAGCGCGGTTTTATTTGAAATAGGGCAAGGCAATAATAAAATACCCGAAGCCGAGATAGACGCTGCCGCAAAAAATATCCTGGTCATGCGAAAATTACTGAAAAATGCGAAGTCAAGAGGCGAAAAGATAAAAAAGGTCAGCGACGCGGCACTGACCCTGCCGTTTACCCTTATTCGCATGGAAAACCTTATGCGTAAAAATGCCGATTCGAAACGGATCGCATTATTTGTCGATGAAATACTGCTTCCGGTTTTTACCAAAGCTTGTTTCTGATTGCGCTTTGCCGTATCGACCACAGAGAAATAAATTACTGAATTCGGCATTTTCGTGCTAGCGCTGTTTACGCTGCTGCCATAGTGTAATGTCTTGTTTGCGCCGATCTTCTCTTTTGTCATTGTCTTGCCGCGCCCCTCTTTTGTTTTCAGCCGCCGCACGGAACTGCGCGGGCACCTTAGCCTATTTTGAGGCTTTCAGGATTCCCTGCCAGGGAGTCACGGTTTCAAGAAAATGGCTATCAAGAATCTCCGTCGACATTCCCTCGCTACGGAAGACTTGGGCGTACTCCTTCAGCCGGAGGATGTCCGAGATTATGACTTTCCCACCGGGCTTTAACACCCTTGCGATTTCCCGGCAAGCTTTTTCTCTGCCCTCCTTGGTTGGGATGTTGTGGATGCAGAGGTTGGAAAGAACAACGTCAAAGTATAAACCGGGAAAGGACATCTTTTGAGCGTCTTCGTTTCTTACCTCAACCTTGTCGCTTACCCCTTCTATTTGGGCGTTTTTGAGGGTGTCTTGAGGATTGTTTTCATGCATGTCTACTTGGCTCCAAATATCGATTCCAATGCTCTTACCGCCGGTTAACCTCTTGGCCGCTCCGATCATCAGCAAGCCTCTTCCGGTGCCGATGTCAAGGACTGTTTCGCTTCCCTTCCAATCCACCATGGAAAGAAGCCTGTCTCGCAAGTGAAACTTGCCGGCCTTAACGTAATAAGCGAATTTAACGGCGACGAAGGTGAACAATAGAGAACCAACAAGGAACAAGGCGCTCAGGATTTTAAGAATTGGGTTGGGAAGAATGACGAGAACGATGGTGATAACCCAAAGCCCGGCACAAATAAAAGGAACCCTGAAAGGTGAACCATCAACGCCATAGTCCGGTGAGACAGTTTTTTTGTTTTGATCCATAGACCCGACTCTGATGTTTTAAAATGGTATTTGCTTTTCCTGTCTTCGGCGCAAACTCTATTATTTCATTCAGCGCAAACATTGACGCCAATGTGCGCCGTGTTACGACGTGGCCAGCGTTAGAAAACGTGGGCTTGCCGAAGGGGACATGCCGCCGGCGTCGGCCGTAAAAAAAGCGAAAGATTCGTATCGTATGTTTTTTGCCCACGGGAAGTTCATGGCGGCGCTCATTTTGACCTTTGCCGTCGGCGGCAAACCGGTGGCTTTTATTTTGATTCTTTCATCGCAAAGGGCGGTCATCGGATTGGCTTCAAGTTTCATCAGTAAAAACCTCCTTTGGTTTGTATCATGTTTGATGCTGATGACGTTGCGCCCGTCAAACCATGACTACCACGATTTTGCCGTGTGCATGGCCCTGCCCAAGATATCTCATGGCGTCCGCGGTCTTTTCGAATGAAAACCTTTTGTCTATAACCGGTTTGATCCTGCCTTCCACGATGCGCTCTTTGATGAAATCCAGATCCCGCTTGTTTGCTTTTGCCGACAAGGCAAGAAATTTCTTCCGGGAGCCCAATGCGAGCAACGGGCCCATCAAAACCCCCTGGAAAATCTGGCGCGGGTTTCCGCCCACCATTATATACACGCCGTTTTCCTTTAAAGCCCGTTTGTAAACGGAAGACGGCTGGAAACCGTTGATGCCGAGTATCGCGTCGAAACGTTTGCCTCCTGTAAAGGCGTTCTCCTTTGTATAATCGACCACGTGATCGGCGCCGAGCGAGCGGGATTGCTCAACGTTGCCGGGGCCGCATACGGCGGTCACGATGGCCCCGAAATATTTTGCCAGCTGCAGCGCGAATGTTCCCACCCCGCCTCCCGCGCCCTGGATCAGCACTTCCTTCCCCTGCAGGGAAGTCCCGGCCTTTTGCATGGCCTGCAAAGCGGTAATGGACGCCAGGGGGACCGCCGCCGCTTCTTCGAAAGACAGGATGCCGGGTTTCGGGACCAAGCTGTCTTCAATACAAACGGCGTATTCGGCGAAACTGCCCGACCCATGCATGAAAATACAGCCAAAGACCGCGTCGCCCGGTTTGAATTGCGTAACGTTTTTCCCGACCGCCTCCACCACGCCGGCAACGTCAGCGCCGAGGACACTTCGTTTGGGTCTTGTCAATCCCATCATCAGCCTGACCGCAAATATATCGGCGGTCAGAAGATGCCAGTCCGCGGCATTGACGGATGCGGCATGGACTTTTACCAATACCTCGTTGTCTTTGGGCGCGGGCTTTTCTATATCCTTTAACTGAAGCACGTCCGGTGGGCCGTATTTTTTATAGACAAAGGCCTTCATTGTTATCCCTTCCGGTTTGTTTTGTGGACCAATGATGACGTTTTACACCGCGAGGATGACTTTTTCAAATCTAAAATCCAACTTGCGACTATCATAAACATCTCTCATAAAATCAACCATCCGCGCCTTATAAAAGCAAGCCTGAGCTTTCAATCCAATAAAATGAGATCGATGATGAAACAATGCCTAGAAATCAAGATGTACCCCTTTTGAAAATCTTCAAAAGGAAAATGATTGCTCTTGCCATTTGGAAAAAAACGGCAGCCAACGGTTGGCCGTGCGTAACGCCCGGATTTTTATCTTCTTGCTTGGGAACTATTATGACATTCCCGGGCAACAATTCCCGGCGCCGCAACTATTGGCGCCGGGACAGGCATGGCCGCTTGAGCAGGCAGGCCCGGATGAAATCTTTCCCATTGCAATGCCGCCCACGCGGGACATGAGCTTGCGGGTCTTTTTCGACTTGCATTTGGGGCAGGGCAGGGTATCGTTGGTGAAGGATGAGACGATTTCTTCAAACGTGTTTCCGCATTTTTCGCATTCATATTCGTAAATCGGCATGACGGAACCTTTTTTTGGTTGATCCCTTACTTATATTGGTTAATTGATGAAACAATTCTTATTCTCTATTTAAAATCCTGCTCACCATCCGTGAAATTCCCGTCCATCATAGTTTAAAATACATCAAAATTCGGCACTGCGACCGGCCGTAATGATTTGTGCCGCTCCTCAAAGAAGGGAAAAGGTATTTTACAGGCTCATTCTTAAAGCATAATGGACCAGATTTTATGCTGATACAATTTGCAAACGGGATCATTGATACGTTTCTTGCCATGGCTCCGTATCTCACGATAGGGTTGTTCTTCGCCGGCATTCTGCATGTGTTCGTGAGCACCGACATCGTGGTAAAACATCTCGGCAGCAACTCCATAGGTTCGGTGGTCAAGGCGGCGATCTTCGGCATCCCGCTGCCGCTGTGCTCCTGCGGCGTGCTTCCGGTCGCCATGTCGCTGCGCAAGGGAAAGGCGTCAAACGGCGCCACGATCTCGTTTCTCATTTCCACGCCGCAGACCGGCATCGACGGCATCATTGCCACCTGGGGCATGCTCGGCCCTGTGTTCGCCTTATTCAGGCCGTTTGCCGCACTAGTCATGGGAATAGTGGGCGGTCTTGTGGCAAACCTGTTCTCGCCCAAACAGGCCGCGTCGGCAAGCAATGGTGAACGGCGTTTCGAATGCAACATCTGCTACGACACGTCCCCGCATTCCCATTCGCTCGCGCACAAAATACGGCGCATTTTTACCTATGCGTACAGGGATTTTTTCGACGACATTTCGGTGAACCTGATCATCGGGCTGGTGCTGTCGGGCGCCATCTCGTTTCTCGTGCCCGACAATTTCTTCGAGAAGTACGTGGGCAACGAGTTGCTTTCGATGCTCATGATGATCGCGCTGGGCATTCCCATGTACACCTGCGTCACGGCGTCCATACCGGTCGCGGTGGCGCTCATGCTCAAGGGGCTTTCACCCGGTGCGGCGTTCGTGTTCCTCACCGTGGGGCCTGCAACGAATTTTTCGTTCATCATGGTGATCGCCCAGGTGATGGGGAAAAAGATCGTCACCGTGTATCTCGCCACGCTCGCGGCCATGTCCGTTATCATGGGCTTTGCGCTCAACGCCGTTTTCGATATTGCGGGCAAGTCCTCTCTCGAAGGCCTGGTGGCGCGGCATTATCACCATCACCATATTCCGGTTTGGCAACTTGTTCTTTCCGGCATTTTCCTGATCGTGCTTCTGCTTTCGTTTTACCGCCTGCTTGCTCCCAGAGTGCAAAGGCTGTTGGGAGTGAAAAAAACCGGCAGGGAGGCATCCGGCGCACTCGTACTTTCCGTTTCCGGCATGAGCTGCAAGAACTGCGCGCGAAAGGTGACCGAGGCGGTGAAAAAGGTTTCCGGCGTAAAGGAAGTTGAAGTGGACGTGAAAAAAGGCAAGGTGAAGGTGGCTGGCAAGGTTGATATAAATGAAGTTAAAAAAGCTGTGATAGATGCAGGATACAAAGTTGCATAAGTTTTATCTAGTGGGGGAAGTCTCCCCCTAGCCCCCGGCTTCCGGCGCACTCCCATGATAGATTATACTATGTCAAGGAGTGCGCCGGCGATCCGGGGGCATACCCCCTCTTTGGCGCCGATACTCCCGTTATTCGCATGCAGTATGAGTGGCTGGCGATACAACAGTAGCAGAGCGAGATATTATTCTAAGGAAAAAGATAATTATTATGGCTACTGACGATCTGTCAATTTGTGCCGATTCTCAAAAAAGAAATGCTGTCCGATTGGCGCCACACTAGTTGTTGACGCGAAAGAATTCCGCCGTCGCGTTAGGGGCGACTGGAGGCCGCGCCAAAGCGCGGTGCTGCCCGGCCCTCGCCGACAGGCATATAGGGGCCGTGGCAGCCCGAGCCGAAGGCGAGACCGGAAGGAGAACCGACCCCGTTTGTAAGGGTGAAATATTTTTCACCCTTACAAACGGAGGTACGCCCATTTTTATTATTTAGTTTTATCCATTATTTATCTTTTATCCATCCCCATGTCCCAACAAAAATCCGACAAGAAACTTTTCCTCATCGACGGCCACGCCGTCGCCTACCGCGCCTATTACGCGCTGATCAAAAACCCGCTCACCAATTCCAGGGGACAGCCCACGGGCGCGGTGTACGGGTTCGCCACGTACCTGCTCAAGCTGCTTGACGATTACAAATGCCCCTACATCGGCGTGGTGTTCGACAGCCCTGAGCCCACGTTCCGCCACAAGCTGTACAAGGAGTACAAGGCCAACCGCGAGGAAATGCCCGACGACATGAAGTCGCAGATCCCGCTCATCAGAAAACTGGTGGAGGCGTTCAACATCACCGCGCTTGCCCAGCCTGGACTCGAGGCGGACGACATCATCGCGCACATGACCAGGCGCGCGCGGTCCGAGGGGTTCGAAGTGTTTCTGGTGACAAAGGACAAAGACCTCATGCAGCTTGTCGGACCCGGCGTGCGCATGCTCGCGTTCGAATCCGCCGGCGGCATCGCGGTGGTCGGGCCCGACCAGGTGAAGGAGAAACTCGGCGTTTTGCCCGAACAGGTGCGCGACCTGCTCGCGCTCATGGGAGACTCGTCCGACAACATACCGGGCGTGCCCGGCGTGGGCCCCAAGACCGCGCAGAAGATCCTGGAAAAGGCGGGCACGGTTGAAAAGCTGCTCAAAGACCCTTCGGTGGTGGAAAACGAAAAGCTGCAGGCGAAAATCGCGGAGAACAGGGACATGATTCTCCTTTCGCAAAAGCTGGCGACGCTGCATTCGGATGTTTCCTATGACGTCAACGTCGGCGACCTCGTTGCCAGGCCGGTCAAGAAGGACGAATGCATTGAGTTTTTCAAGGAGCTCGAATTCACGTCGCTGCTTAAGAACCCGCTGTTCGTCCAGGAAAAAAAGATCTGCCATGCGTCAACGGTCCCGAAATCCGCGGCCGAACTCGAAGCGTTCGTAAAGAAGATAAAGGCCGCCGGGTATGTATCGGTCGACACCGAGACCACGAGCCTCGTGCCCCGCCAGGCCTCGCTCGTGGGGATTTCCCTGGCGCTGGACGACAATCAGGCCATGTATGTTCCGGTGGGCCATACCGGAAAGGACGCGTCTTCCAACCTTCCGTTTCCGAAGGTGCTTGCCGCACTCAAGGACATTCTGGAGTCAAAATCGGTGGCAAAAATAGGCCAGAACCTCAAATACGATTACCAGGTGCTCAAGAACCACGGCATCACCATGCGGGGCATTGCGTTCGATACCATGATCGCCGCCTACGTGCTTGACCCTGGAAAGCGCAACTACGGCCTTGACGCCATGGCCGCCGAGCACCTCGGCGTTTCAACCGTTCCCATCGAGTCGCTCATCGGCAAGGGAAAAAAGCAGGTCTGCTTCAGCGAGGCGCCGGTCGCGGAAGCCGCGGAATATTCCTGCGAGGACGTGATCCTGCCGCTGCACCTTAAAAAGCTGTTCGAGCCCGTGCTTGACGAACGGAAGCAGGTCGCGCTTTTCAGCGACATCGAGATGCCGCTCGTGGCCGTGCTCGCCGAGATGGAATGGGAAGGCGTGCGCATCGACGACGGCCTGCTTGCCAGGCTTTCGAAGCAGTACACGAAAGACCTCGCCGCGATCTCCAAGGACATCTACCGGCTCGCGGGCGAGGAGTTCAACCTCAATTCGCCCAAGCAGATCAGCGCGATACTGTTCGACAAACTGAAGCTCCCCAAATCCAAGAAGACCAAGACCGGTTTGTCGACCGACGTTGACGCGCTGGAAAAACTCGAAGGAAGCCATCCGATCATCCCCAAGCTCCTCGAATACCGGGAGGCGCAGAAGCTGCTCTCCACCTACATCGACGCGCTCGGCCCGCAGGTGCTGCCCGCGACCGGCAGGCTCCACACCACGTTCAATCAGACCATCGCGGCCACCGGCAGGCTCTCAAGCGCCAACCCCAACCTGCAGAACATACCGGTGCGCACCGACGCGGGCCGCACCATACGCGAGGCGTTCATTGCATCCGAGGGCCGCGTGCTCGTGTCGGCCGACTATTCGCAGATCGAGCTGCGCATCCTGGCGCATGTGTCAAAGGACCCGTTCCTCGCGGCGTCGTTCATGGAAGACAAGGACATCCACACGCAAACCGCCTCTGCCATTTACGGCGTGTTCCCCGAGATGGTGACGCAGGAAATGCGGCGCGCGGCAAAGACCATCAACTTCGGCCTGATGTACGGCATGGGGCCGGTGAACCTGTCGCGCCAGCTCGGCATTTCGTTCAAGGAGGCTTCCGAGTTCATCGAAACCTATTTCAAGCAATTCCCCACCATTAAGTCCTGCATGGAAAAGAACATTCGGAAGGCGCGGGCGAGCGGCTTTTCTGAAACGCTGCTCGGCCGGCGGCGCTATCTCCCGGAAATCAACGCCGAGAACCGGCAGGTGCGCGAGGCGGCGGAGCGCACCGCCATCAACACGCCCATCCAGGGCACGGCCGCCGACATCATCAAGATCGCCATGATACGTATCAGCGAGGCGGCCGAAGAGTCGGGCTTCGACTTCAAAATGCTCCTGCAGGTGCACGACGAGCTGGTGTTCGAGGTGAAAACCAAGGACGCCGAGGCATTCAAGGAATGGGCATGTAAAATGATGAGCGAGGCATACAGATTAAATGTTCCCATTAAAGTGGAGGCCGGGGTAGGGAAGAATTGGAGCGAGGCGCACTAATAAATTTGTAATGATTGATAAATAATAATTTGGCGGGGAAGTCTCCCCCTCGCTCGAGCCTCCTCGGCCCGCCAGGAGCGGGACTGGGTGCAGCCGGGTAACGATAGTGGCAAGATTCATCCGCCTGCTGGGCGCACCCGCGGAGGACATCTGTAAAACAATTCTTACAAATCCAATGATACTCATCTAAAGAACAATAACCTTAATGTAAAACATCAGGATAATCTTCTACTTATATTTCAAATTATTTCTTCGGTGATCGTCTTCTTTGATTTGGCTAAATCCGTCACCTGCAAAGTTTTCCCCTCCACTTTGTAAATCGCCCAGTTTTTGAATCCCCGGTCTTTTATATACTTCCCGAATCCAGGTGATTTCTTCGCCAGCATTTTCAGTACCTCATCAAACTCTTTTCCTTCAGGCACCTGCGACGCCTTTCCCGACAGGGCCACGCTCTTGAACTCTTCCTGCGAGATGACGGGATTCTGGAAATTAAGCGTGACATTCGGATTTGCGGCAATATGCCTTACCTTCCGCGAATCCAGGGCCGTGGTGAAGTAGACGTTGAGCCCGGTGTTCACCAGCGGGCCCACGAACCTTACGAAAGGTTTATTTTCCTCGCCCACGGTAACGAGCAGGGCGATCATTGATTTCTCAATATAGGCGGCGGCGTCGGATGAAAGGTCGCTCATGGAGACTCCTTTACTTTCAAGCTCAAAATAAGACTTTTATGCGTAGAAGGCAAGATGCGTGAAGGCAGGCGCCAAAGCATTTGAAAATAGCAATTGAAAATGGCGTAGGGTAATTTATGTTCGATTTGAGTAACGGAAGCTTGTTTACATAGTGGAAGTCATTCTAAATGTTAGGCATGACTGGAGGCCGCGCTGGAGCGCGGTGCCGCCCGGCCGGCCCCGCCTCACCCGCATCCGTGAGGCGGGTGAACGCCAGCCTTTATTTTATTTCACATCTTTAACAATACTTTTAATATTCCCGCCTTTTTAGAATACTCAAACGCCTCCATCCCATCCTTGATCCCAAACTCTTTTGCTATCATCCACGAAAAATCCGGCTTGAACATTTCGAGGAAACGAATTGCTTCAGAAAACCGTCCGCAGCGCGAACCCACCATTGTTATTTCGTTGACCACGAGCGGTGAGGGATTGAACGTGATGCTCAGCGCAAAGGTGCTCTTGAGAACAAGGGTGCCGCGCGGTTTTGTGCATTCTACTGCGAGTTGAAACGCATCCGGGTTTCCGGAAGCTTCAATCACCACGTCAAATTTGGTTTTTTGGAATTCATCTGACACAATTGCCGCCGCCCCGGGTTTTCGGATACGGTTGAGCGTTTCGGGATGATGCCCGACCACTGTCGTCTCGCATTGGATTGTGGAGAGCACATGGGCGATTAAAATACCCAGCTTTCCGTCGCCGACGAGCAGCACCTTTGTATTTTCAAGCGGAACCTGGTCTTTTATCTCAAGCGCGGCGGCAAGCGGCTCGATGAACACGGCGCTTAAATCGGGAATCGAATCAGGAATCACCACGGCATTTTCCGCAGGCACGCTTATATATTCCGCGAACGCGCCGTCGCGCCCCTGTATGCCGATGACAGTCCGGTGGGGACAGTGGCGCTCCATGCCGCTTTTGCAATAATCGCAGGTGCCGCAGCCGCAGTTGATTTCGGCGGTGGCGCGTTTCCCAATAAATTTTTTATCGTCGGCTTTTTCGATAACGCCGATAAACTCGTGGCCGAGCACGCCCGTGAAGCCCGGCATGTAGCCGGCCACGATCTCGTGGTCGGTGTTGCAGATGCCGGCTTTTACAATGCGGATAAGAACGTCGCCTTGTTTACGGACAGGAATTGGTAATTCCGCGAGATGAAGATTTCCGTCAAAGACAAGCGCTTTCATTTGAATCCCTTGGAATAATAGTATTGAAAATTATGTAAAGAAAAACCATAGTAGTTTGATCTCTTCCGGGGGCGTTGTCCCAAACCTCTGCCAACTTTTTTGTCACTTCGTTCCCCACGGCAAAGTAGTTGGTGCTTCGCACCAGCTATTATGTCTTTTGCCCTGTCAGCGGCGAAGGAAAGTAGGCAAAAGACGCCGCGCCTGCAGGGCCGCCTATTCCCGCGGCAGTCGGCCGCTCGTGAACTCGCCCAGCTGGATGAAAAAAGATTAGCGGACTCAAACAGCGCGAGCACCATTCCTCCTGCCTCAGGGCGGCGCTGATGATGACGAAAAAACAAAGTCGGTGGCTGACTTATGCCCAGCGTTGGGCCGGACTGGAGGGTGAGCAAGGGCGAATTGTCACTTCGTTTAGTCAGGGCAAGGTAGTGGTGCTTCGCACCATCCATTATATCAATTGCCCTGTGCCGGCCGACCCGGCCGTCAGGCACAGGGCGGTCCGGCAACGAGGCGAACGGCCGAGCCCGGAAGGAGGGCCGCCGCGGCAGAGCCGCGGAACGCCCAACGCAATTCGGTTTAAAAATATGATCAATGATATCCCGCCAGCGCCATTACTTCTTTTTCAATTTCATAGTACCGCTTTTCGGCCATTTTTACGGATTCTACTTTCTCCTTTTCCAACTTTCTGCGTTTAAGAACTTCTTTGAACCTTTCTTTAAGAGAAACCAACCTGTTCTTGAACCGCGCATCGGCATAAGCCACTATTTTATTCTCAACGGTTTTGGGAAGCAATGATTGGTCCGGCTTTCCGCGAATCACCGAAATTTCGTACATACTTCCATGCATCACAATTTCTGCTATTTCTTCAAGACCTTCCTGCTTCAATAGGGTGATCGAATTTATTTCATGATCCCCTTGCATGCTTCTTCCGATATCGTGAAGTAAAGCGGCGATGCGGACTTTTTCGGGATTAATAGCAAGTGATGGGTGCTTTTTATGGATTTTTGCGGCGAGATTAAAGGCGAATTGCGCCACGCCTTTGGAATGACGCATGTGTGATTCGTCAAGGTCGTATTTCTTAAACAGCGAAAGGGCCTGTTTTACGGTGATCATAATTACGTCGGATGAACTGGTTGATTGGAAAAATGAAAGAGGGAGCCGCCTTCAGCTCCCTCTTTTATTATCGGATGTTGTAAAATCAGAAAAACCTGGGCCAAAGTTTTAGCGGCGATTTCTTTGGAACCGTCGGTCTGACGGACCTTTTGAGCAAAGCGGTTTTGGCATTGGCAATAATGAAGTCCGAAAACCAGGTTGGGACATCATTCGGGCATGACTTCGGCTTGGCATAATAAGTGCCGGTAGCATGTGCGGAATTGGAGCTCGAAAAGGTTTCGTCGCCCTGCGCGTTCCAGGTGACGGTGACGGTCTCGCCCGAGGTTTTTCCTTTCAATTGTACCGAGGAGGCGCTCAGCTTGACAACGGTGATATTATAGCTGCAGGTGTCCATGCCGTAGCTGCCGGCCGAACAGCTGGTCCATGATTTCACATATTCGTCCGCCCAATCAATGCTGGAAGACATTGTTCCGGTGATTTGATTGTTGGAGAAGGTATATTGCATGGAAACCTGGCCCGATGAAAGCGCACTGTTGAAATCAACATTCTGTGAATCAAGATATCGCTTTATGCTGTCGGGCGCTGTGCCGGATGAAACGGCATAACCCTCGGAGGCAAGTTTCCATGTGCCCTCAAGTCCGCTTCCCATGCCGACCCGATTGAAGGTGGCAACCATATCAACGGTATACGCTGAACCCGACATATAAGGGTCCCATTGAGAAAGCGTCATGGTGTTATTCACAATGGAATAGACGTCTCCGGTTTCGCCCGATGTTCCGGCAGAATCAATTTGGACCTCAAGACTGTCGCCTAGGCAGTATGTCGATGTGTCGGCCTGCGAGTTCATGGTGACATACAAGGAATCTCCGGACACGCGGTAGGTGCCGGTCATGGTCATGGCCTGGCTCGGCGCGGGGCCCACGCCGTTGCTGGTCCCGCTGCAGAACAGAAAGATCGTTCCGACAATGACAAGCGCAATAATCAACACGAGAAGTTTTTTCATCATCACTCCTTTAAAAAGGTGCAGAGTCCGGTTGACCGGTAGGACTCATTAAGTATACATTTGCGGCGACGGAATTACTTGAAAAATTCGTGGTACAGGGCCACGACTGCCTTTTGCTCATCCGATGCGTCAATGCCGAAAATCATGCTGATCTCGGAGCTGCCCTGGTTGCACAGCTTGATGTTGACGCCCGCCTTTGACAATGCGGAAGCCGCCTGCGCCAGCACGCCGATCTTGTGCAGCAGTCCTTCGCCCACCACGGCCACGAGCGCGATGCCGAACTCCACCTTGATGTCCTCGGGCTTCAGGTCGTCGTGGATGGTGCGGATGATGTTGTTGACGTCCTCGGGCTTGAGCTGGCTCTGGTCGAGGATGACCGAGATGTTGTCGACGCCCGACGGGCAGTGCTCGTAGGAAAGCCCCATGTCCTCGAAGATGGCAAGCAGTCTCCGTGTGAACCCCTTTTCGCGGTTCATGAGGAATTTCTGTAATGTAAAGCTGCAGTAACCGCCGCCGCTTGCTATGCCGGTCACGTCGCGCTGGCTGGGCAGGCGCTCCGACACGATGAGCGTCCCGTCGTTTTTGAGGTTGAAGGTGTTCCGGAGGCGGATCGGGATTTTCTTCCGCATCACGGGCCGCACCGCCTCCTCGTGCAGCACGTTGAACCCGATATACGAGAGCTCGCGCATCTCCTTGTAGGTGAGCGCCGGGATCTGCGAGGCCTTTTCGATGGTGCCCGGGTTGGCAGAGAAGATGCCGTCCACGTCGGTAAAGTTCTCGTATTCTATTGCGTCAATCGCCTCGGCGAGGATGGAGCCGGTGAGGTCGGAGCCGCCGCGCGAAAACGTGGCCACGTCGCCGGCGCGCGTCACCCCGAAAAAGCCGGGAAAGACCACGATCTGCTCGGAGCAGATTTTCTTGAGCCCCGCGAGCTTGAACGCGATGTCGTCGATGGGCTGCGCGTCGCCGAACACGGGCGTCACCACGAGGCCCGCCTCCTTGGGCGAGACATAGGTGGCCTTCCGGCCCAGGTGCTTGAGGTATTCGGCGAACAGCCGCGCGTTCACGTCCTCGCCCGCGGCCACCACGAGGTCGCGGAACTTGCCCGGGTGCTCCTTGCGGCCCGCGACGCGCTCGTCGAAGTCGTCGAGCGCGGCCTCGATGATCTCCTTCTTGACGCCGAGCGGGCCGTAGATGTCGCGGAAGCGGGTCTTGACGTCCCGGATCTCGTCGCCGCAGTCCTGTTTCGCAAGCGCCTTCTGCACCGCCTTGATGAGAAGGTCGGTGACCTTGACCGCGACGCCCTTTGCCTTTCCGGGCGCCGACACCACGACGCAGCGCCGGTTTTCCTTGAGCTCCAGTATTTTCGCGATCTGCTGTAGGGTGTCCTTGGTGGCGACCGAAGTGCCGCCGAACTTGCAAACGATGAATTCCATGAAACGTGCTCCTCTGGTTAAGATGCCGGCGCCGCGCGGGCCGTTTTTTCCTGCCTGCGGCGGTATGCCGTGGGCGCCTGCGACGCGTAATGCTTGAAGGCGCGCGTGAACGAGTTCGCGTTGGGATAGCCGATGGCCGACGCGATGTCCGAAATAGAAAGCTTGTTTTCCTCAAGAAGGTATTTCGCGTGCTCCATGCGGACGCCCACGAGGTATTTGTAAAGGGTCATGCCGGTTTCCCTGAAAAAGATCACGTTGAGGTAATTGACGTCGACCCCGCACTCGGCGGCCAGCGCGGCCTGGCGGTGAAGCGTCGCGTAATTGTTCTTCATGAAGTTCTTGGCCTTTGCCACGAGGCTTTTCTGCTTGTTTTTGGGGAACTGGCTTTCCTCTATGACAAGGATGCCCTTTTTGAAGAGCACCACGAGGATCTCGATGATGCGCGACACCGACGCGAGCCCGAGCATTTCGTTGCGGCCCGCGATCACGCGGATGCAGTCGAACACTAGGTTTTCAAAATAGAGACGCTCGTCGCCGTCCAGCACGATCTTGCCCTCCACCGCCGAGTTCCAGTAACATTTCGCCTGATGCGAGGGCAGCAGGGAGAATTCCATCAAAAAGCATTCGAACGGCCCTTTCTGATGCAGGTAGGTGTGCCGCTCGCCGCGATCCATGACGCCGAGCAGGCCGGGCCGGGTGTTGCCGAAACTGCTGCGCGTGGCGTTCTGGAGGATTCCTGTCCCGTCAATCTGGTACCACAGCCGGTAACAGTCCTGCTGGAACCGGAGCATGTCGCCGGGCCCGCCCGGCTTCATCCCGAGGTTCCGCAGGTAGTCGAGCCGCCTGATTTCTATCTTGACGCGCGGGAGGTCGATCACGGCGCCGTCCGGCATCCACGACGAGAGGTTTTCGAACGTTTCGAAACCGGGAAACCGCGGATGGGGCACGATGGCCGAGGCCCTGATCTCGGAAAGTATCTCGTGGCGCGTCTGAAGCATGGATCAAAAAATACATTTTCACATGCGAATGGAAAAGAATTGGGGGGAGTCGATATGATAATTTGATATGGATAGTCTCGTAAGCAACCAACTTACCATCAAATTAGAGCAGAATTTTAAGAAATCCAATTAAAGCAAGGACGAGCAGTATGGCGGCGACGACGGCAACCCAGGAAACCTTTGTCTTTTTTTTACCGGGGGAGGAGGGGAATTCATTCTCGACCAGCTCGTCGTAGTCAACATCGTCGCCGAGGTCTATTCCGTCAAGATAGGTCCTGTCGTTCCATCCGGTGCGCTCGTCCGACCCGCAGTGCGGGCACGCTGCCGCGCCTTTTCTCACCTCGCCGCCGCAGTTGGGGCACAGGAAGGTCTGGTTGGTTTTCATAATGCCTTTTAATCAGTAATTATATTTGTTATCGAAAAAAAGTTATTTATACCGTAGAGGATATTTTTCCAGGCTTTCCAAGGAGGCCAGTTCAAGATCGACATCCATTTGAGGCCAGTGAAGATGGGTTGCGTGCAGCAGACTGACATCAAGGACCGCGCTCACTTTTGCTTCCCTGAACCAGGGGAAATCCACAAAAGAAAGGAAATATTCGTGCGCTTTCGCAATAAGCCAGACGCCATGGGAGGTGACATCCGTGATTTCAACGGCTGAAATGCTTTTTCCAACTGTTTTTGATTTCATTAAGCCGTTCCTCAACGAGTTTTTGAAGCCGGTTCAATTGTTTCGTGGACAGCCCGTGATTTTCCGCAAGTGACGGTATCGGCTCGAGCCAGAACTTTGCCTCACCTTCCGCAATAAATATGGACACGCGTCCTGTTTTCTTCACGGGAGAAGAAGTAAAAACGGTATTTTCCCTCGTAAAAAACCGTCGGGCTCATAACCAAAGCTCCCTGAGGACAAAATACTATATTGCCGAAACAGGTTGGAAAAGCGGCAAACGACTCAATAAAACGGTTACATCCCGACAGAATCAAAACAGCTTCACCGACAGCTTTATCGCCCGCATTACGCTGATAAAAAGCGAGACGTCGAACAAAATGAAAAACCCGAAGGCGATGCAGGCCGACACCACAAACCAGGTGAACTTCCGGCCGTTGAAAAAGAGGGGAGCGATGTCGGCCATTTTCAGGTCGATCTTTTTAAGGATCGAGGCGATGCGGTCCGCATGATTGATGATTGCGTAGGCGGCAAAGGCGAGCATGGCGATGAGCCAGAGTGGCCATAATATGATGATTGCATCCATGGATTTACTTCTCCTTGTTTCTCATTTTTCCTCGTCGACCGCTTGCAGCGCGGCAAAGTTTTATAATGACTAGCAAAATAGGTCTTTTTCTAAGCCAGCGTCAAATCCCCGCGTCAACGGGTCCGCGGCTTTTGTGCCATATCCCTGCCCGCCTGGGCTCGATGACGCGGAACTAAAATGCACATTTCCCTGATGTATTTTGGAGAAATCTTGTTTTATCCGCGAGCCGATCATGCGGTCGCGCTCGCGGAAGGAAATACCATGCCGGCATGCTGCAGGGCATGCAAGCAGGCGCCCTTGGCAAAGCGGCACTGGGCGCTTCCAAACAAGTTCGGCATCAGCCCGGTCTTGCTGAGGTTCAATGTTGAGCAGTACCTGCGGTTGATGTACGGAAGACTGGTGTTGCGCATGAGCACAGTATCGTTTTCGTAACGTCTGCCGATACAGGGCCCAACCGAAAATGTTCGGTCGCCAGCATCCGATCTCCTGCGCATTGTATATTTAACCCGTTCTCCCTGTTGAAGAATAACCGATCCGCCGTGACGTCCCGCTGAGAAAGGCCTTCTGGAGGAAAACCAACGCCGTTTGCAGGCGCTCAGCCTATGAATATCTTGTTCATATCAACGCTTTTTCTTTTTCGAGAAACCAGGTTCGGCGGTTCAAAGCGCCTCTATGCCATTGCGAAGGAGCTTTCCAAAAAACATGACGTCCATGTCCTCTGCCTTGACGGCTGCAACGAAATAGGAAATAAAAACAACTATCCCGTTGAATTCGAGCATTTTCTCTATGTTCCCGAGGACAGGCCGCGGCGGCTCCATGAACGGCATCTTCCGATCAATCATATACCGTATCTGATCGGCCGTCACGAATCCGGCATTTCCTTGTTTGTAAATGCGGCCGCCTTTGATGCGGTCTTTCTCGCATTTCCCTATGCACTGTCGTTCCTCGATATTCTGCCCGAAGCGGCTCGCGGCAAGGTGACCTACCTTGAAGACGATCTGTATCTGGAAAAACTCCGGATGGAAGCGGAAGTCCTTTCAAATCCGGTACGGCGTTTTTGGAAACGCTTCAGATACCGGCAGCTCCTCGACTATTACGGCAAGCGGCTCCATCACATTAAACATTTCATAGGAATATCCCGCGAGGAAATCGAGATATTCCGCCGTTATTTTCCCTGGGTAGATGCGAAGGTCATCACCTATGGCGTCGATCCGCTCGAATTTCAATTCCTGCCTCCGCCCCAAGACAGAAGCACCGTAGGCTTTCTCGGCAATTACCGCCATACGCCGAACCGCGATGGAATGGAGTGGTTCCTTCGCCGGTGCCTTCAGCCGCTCGCAAATAAAAATCCCGCGATCAAGTTCTGCTGGGCTGGCCCCAATATTCCTGAATCCCTCCGTAAGGAGTTTGGCGCGGTTCCGTCGTTAATTTGGCGGGACGATGTTGCCGATGTCAGGGATTTCTATTCCTCGATCTCCGTCTTTGTCAATCCAATCGTTTCCGGACGTGGTCTGCGCACCAAGCTTATCGAAGCGGCGGCCCTGGGCAGGCCCATTGTCTCGACGCGGCTGGGCGCCGAAGGCCTTGACGACTTGAAGATTGAACGCGCCGACGATCCTGATACGATCGCGGCAGCATGCACGGAGCTGGTCAACAACGCCGACTATTATCATGAGACGGCACGCCATAATAAGAAAATCGTCAGTGAAAAATATACCGCCGCGGAAATTGCCCGGCAAGTTGAGGAAGTGCTTTTTTCCTGACGTTGATGAAGGCCCGATTCATGAAGCATGTTTTTTTTGATACGACGTTCCTTCACTACGGCGACGACCTGCGCGGCATACCGCAGGTGATCCTCCAGCTTGTGCGTCTGTTCCGCGACGATAAACGGTTTAGGGAAATCCGCTTCATCGCCACCCGAAAGGTGTTCAAGAAGAGACTGGCGCCGCTTGGGATTGCGCCTGAACGCGTCGCCATTGTCAAGCCGCCGCCCCTGTTCCTGAACACGCTGCGATTCCACGGCGCCTTTGCCGCGTGGCGCTATCGGAAACTGCTGCCGAACGCCTCTTTCATCATTCATCCCGAACACCGGACGGTCATCGGGGGGCACCTACCGCAGGCGGTCATCTTCTATGATTTCATTTATCTCGAGGAAGAACGGATCGAGAGGAAGAAACCGACGGTACGGTCGCTGGGACGTTCCTTGTATCTCGTTTACCTCATGAGAAAATTCTCCATTGCGTCTAGGGTTTCCCATAAAATTACCATCAGCGAATACACCAGATCGGAATTACTGCGGCGTTTTCCCTCCTGCGCCCCGGCGTCGGTGACCGCGCTGTGCATCGGTTTCCGGAACAGTTTGTACGAGGGGCCTCGGCTTGCCAAGGGCGATTTGAAAAAGGGAATTCAGTATCTTTACGTCGGGGGTATATTGGAGTCCAGGAAAAATGTCAGGGCCTTGCTCCAGAACTTCGGCTCGTTTCCCCAGCCCGGGGAAACCAGACTCCACCTGGCCGGAGGGGTATTGGCAAACGGCGTAAACAATAAAACCATGCTTACAAAGAAGTTGCGGGAACTCGGGCTTGAAAACAGGGTGGTGATCCACGGTCTGGTGGACGACGTGAAGCTCCGGTCACTTTATCAACAGGCGCATTTTTTCCTTTTCCCCAGCCTCATGGAAGGGTTCGGCCTGCCGCTGATAGAGGCAATGGCAAATGGGACTGTCGCATGCGCTTTCAGGAATTCAAGCATACCCGAAGTCGCGGGGGAGTGCGCGATCCTGAGAGAGAATAATGATTTTGCAGGATGGACGGATGAAATTCAGAAGATGATCAGCAGGCCGGGCAGCTACGATGAATTAAGCAAGAGATCGGTTGAGTGCGCCATGCAGTTTTCGGAAGAGAAAATGTTTAAAAGGTATGGGGACTATTTTGAATCCGTTCTGTTCGCCAAAAGTGGGCTGCTCTCGAGGAGGACATGATCAAACAGCCGTCATTCACGACTTTGATGGTGGATCATATTCCTGAAACGGGTGCTTGTGGAATAATGCAAACTCGCGTTCCCTTACCTTGAATTTAGCAGTCAGCCTTTTTCGCTCCGCGCCAAATTGTAATATTCCCGACAAAGCCTTCATCCTCGATGCAAGATAATCCCGAAATCTCTGTCTCCCGGCGCAACATTGCAGAAGGGCCCACATCTCCCTTTTAATCAAAGGTAAAATATTCTTGAAAATAACCCTCACGGGAAAGAATTTGTACATAAACCAGTATCGATTTCTCTCCGACAAGTAAAAGCTCAACCCGTCCTGCTTGTTAAACGTGTGGCCATGGCGATGGTAGACAACCGCCGACGGCAGGTACAGACATTTCCATCCGTCAAGGAACGCCCGCAGGCACAGGTCTGATTCTTCGTGATAGGCAAAATACCTTTCGTCGAATGTTCCTATCTCGTCAAGGCATTTCTTGCGGTATATTGCAGAGGCGCCGTTGGCAAGAAGCACAAGACCGCAGTGATGATACGGGGCAAGACCGGAATAGAGCCGGCTGGTGCCGGCATGAAAGGGCGCGAAGTTCGGGGGGATGATGCCGAACAGGGCATCAACGATTTCCCTGTGCCAGAAGTCCATCTGCCGGCAGGAGACGATGCCGATTTCTTTGTCGGATTCGAATGCGGCGACTGGGGCGTTGAGCCATTGGGGTTCAACGATAATATCGTTATTGATTGTTGCAAGATACGCTCCCTTGGCTTTTTCGAAGCCAAGGTTGTTTCCGCCGGCATAGCCGAGATTTTTTTCAGATTTAACCAGGGATATTCCGGAAAGCGTCGACAGAATCCTGCAGGAATTATCTGCTGAGGCATTGTCGACGACAATAATTTCGTAATTCGGGTAGACGGTCTTTTGCAGCGAAGCGACACATTCTTCTATAATATCCTCGCCGTTGTAATTGAGCACCACCAGTGATACCAGGGGATATTCTTTTTGAGCTTCTTGCCGATTCACTGCCATAGCGTCTTGCATGCGGACGTCTGGGTAAACTTTCTTCTGCCATTAAGATACGCTACGGAAGATGCCTCCGCCTATAATTTTAACGGTAATTATGATGACGGCTCCATGCAGGGGAGGCAATGGGTACATTGGGTCATCATTTGACAGTGATGACCTTAAAGGGCTATATTAAAACGCCGGCGTTAATAAATCTATCAAACGAGGATCGGCCATGGACCGCGTAAAAACAGTCTTGCTGGTTTATATCGGCTCGGAGCAGGGATCATGGGGAAACATCGCGTTTCCTAAGCCGTGGCATTACTACATCATGCCGGGCGTCCGCTACTGCGCAGCGGCGCTTGAGAGCGATTCCGAAATAGCGGGCTCGTGCGCCGTCGAATGCCGTTACTTCAACCGCACCGTGCAGGACATCGGCGCCATCACGGCGCAATTGCTTGACAAAAAATATGACCTGATCGGCTTCTCTTCGTACTGCTGGAACATCACCGACGTTTGCCTGCTCGCCGGCCGCGTCAAGCAGCGTCATTCTGATACAATCATCATGATGGGTGGGCCGGAAGTTTTCATGCGCGACCAGGGCGAAGCCGATGCGTTTTTTCACGGTAATTCCTTTGCGGATTGCCTGGTGTTCGGCGAGGCCGAGAAGAAAATATCCCTTCTTGTCAAGGCACTGTTCGGCAGGCGGGAGCTGTTTCCGCAGGCAAGGGGATTCGCGCTTGCGCCGCGCCTGGGCGGGGCCTCCGATTTCACCATGACCTACGCGGCAGCGCCGTCCGAGGTCCCGGCCATCATCCCTTTTGCCATCGAGGTGCCCCGCACCAGGGACTGCGGGCTTGCCATGGTCTATGAGACCGGCCGCGGCTGCCCTTACCGCTGCATCTACTGCCAGTTCGGCCACCGCAATACCAAGCCTTTCCGGCTTGACATAACGCGAGTGCGCGCGGAGCTTTGCTGGCTGCTGGAAAAGGAGATCGATTGCATCCATTTCGCCGACGCGGTCTTTGACCTCGACCCGGACTATACAAAGGAAGTACTGCGCCTGCTGGTCGAGAAAAACCGGCGCACGTCGCTTTTTTTCTACTGCTCGTTCAACAAGCTTGACGAGGAGCTTGCGCAGCTTTTCAAAGCGTCCCAATGCCAGATCGGCGTCGGCATACAGTCGACCAACACCGAAGTGCTCAAGATAATAAAGCGCACGCTGAGCCCGCAGCTATTTGAACGTAATGCTGAATTGCTTGAGCGGCATCGTCTCAATTTCTACACCGACCTCATCTTCGGCCTTCCGAACGATGATCCCGCATCCTATGAACGTTCGTTTGACCAGGCGCTCGGCCTGGATCCCTCATTTGTCATGACCTTTCCGCTCACGCTTATCAAGGGGACGCCGCTGGCCGACAATGCCGCGTCGTACGGCATACGGCGGTTCGCCTCTGATAAAATCGCGGAGCTCGGGCTCATGTGCGGCATCCAGTATGACAACATGGGCCTGTTTCGCGCGTTTTCGTTGCAAGATCTTGCGGCGTTCGACGACGTCGCTCTTGCCCTTTTCTATTTTTACAACCGTTTTCCCCATTGCTTGTCCTATCTGCGCCGCAGGTGCGTAAAAGGGAGAGCGTTCGGCCTCTACCGCTCAATCGGGAGCGAAACAAAGGAATTTCTCCGCCGTATCGGCCGCACCGCGTCAAACACCGATCTTATTGAGGGATTTCAGGACGAAATTCAAACCATTTTCCTTCAGATTCTGGAGAAGGAATCGGCCGGCGAAAGGGAGACCTCGGGTTTTAAAGAACTTTTTAAATTGGACATTTACCGGATTCTGATCATCAACTCCTCGCAGCGAGAAAAAATATTCCGCGCATCGTTCCCTCTGAAAAGCCGTTGCATTGACCTCGCAGCAGGCATCGGCGATGCGCCCGTCAAAGCGATTCGTTCCACGCACGGAAAGGTATTCACGCTTTCATACCGGCTCAAAGACCTCCTGCGGCTCCATGAGAAAAGGGAAGCACTCGAAGCGGCGCCGGAGGCCGTGTACATCCACGCGCCGTTCGGCCATTGGAACGCCTCGGTTGCATCGGTCAACGAACTCAAACGTTTCCTTGTGGAATTCATTCCGGCCGACCGCGGCCTGCGGCTGCAATCAATCATTAAGGCGGCGCTACGGCATTTTTCGTCCCATGCTTCCGCGAAGCAGGTGGATGATAACGCGATTCGTTTGACGCTCACAAATATGGCGTGTGAAGAGGTAGTGCTGGTTTACAAAGAGGATTGAACTCGTGGTTTTATCGCTGTAAAGGTGGATTTTTTCCTCTTCACTGAGCGCGTCAAATTGACCCTTTCCGGATCGGACGGGGGACATTTACAAATACGGCGGAGAACTTTTGCCGCGCGTTAGGCAGGACGGAGGCCGCGCTGGGCGTCCCCCGCCGCGCGGGAGCCCTCGCCCTGGTCGTCGAGTAGCCGCTTTTAAGCGGCGTATTGAGACGCAGGCATACAGGGGCCGCGGCAGCCCGCCCGTCTCATTCTGTAAAGCCTGATTTTCTACTCGATATTGCCGATCATGCTAAATATGGGTAGATACATGGCGATGAGCATGCCGCCCACCACAATGCCCACAATGACAATCATGATAGGCTCGATGATGGCGGTGAGCGATTCAACCGCGGCGTCCACTTCCTCGGTGTAGAATTCCGAAATTCTGGTGAGCATGCCGGACAGATCTCCTGTTTTTTCTCCCACCGCGATCATTTGAATGACCATGGGTGGGAAAAGCCCCACGTCTTTAAGCGGATCGGCAATGGTCATACCGCCGGAGATCCGTTCGAATACCCTCATCAGCCCCTTCTCCAGGACCTTGTTGCCGGCGGTTTTGGCCGTAATAGACATGGCGTCAAGAATCGTGACGCCGCTCGTAAGTAGGGTCGCGAGCGTCTGCGAGAACCTGCTGACCGCAGTCTTGCGTTGAAGCTCGCCGATGACAGGCGCGCGAAGGAGGAGAAAATCTATGTTATATCTGCCGATCGGATTCCGGTAATATAGCGTGAATGAAACAATAAAAATAATGATGCCCGGAATAATGAAAACGATATTGTGCGTTATGGCATCCGATATTCCCATGACGATCCGCGTCGGAAGCGGCAGCACTGCGCCCATGTCCTTGAACATCTGCGCAAACATCGGAATCACGAACGTGAGCATGACCGCGGAAAGTCCGAAGATGATGAAAATGATGATGACCGGGTAGGTGAGCGCGCTTTTAATTTTGCGCACAAGACGGTCGCCTTTTTCCAGATATTCGGCGATGCGGTTGAGCACGCCGTCAAGGTTTCCCGACGCCTCGCCGGCCGCCACCATGTTGCAATACAGGGAATTGAAGACGCCGGAATGCTTGGAGAGCGCATCCGCCAGCGAGCTTCCCACCTGGATATCCGCGGAGACCTGCTGAACTTTCTGTGAGAAGTTCTTGTTCGCTATCTGTCCCACGAGGATGTCGAGGCACTGGACAAGGGGGAGTCCGGCGGAAGTCATGGCTGCAAGCTGCCGGGTGAACCTGCTGACCTCCTGGGATTTGACGCCGCTTCCCAAAAACGCCAGCGGGTTCAAGGACACCTGCTTCACCTTGATGGATATGGCGCGGATTTTTTTCTTTCTCAGCTGGGTGATGACTTCGTTCTTGTTGCCGGCAAGGAGTTCGCCCTTGGTCTGCTTGCCGTTCGCGCCGACGCCAATATATTCGAATCGAGGCATAGGATGCTCCGTTGTTAAGCGTCCAAATATTTCTGCAAGCCATCAGGGTCCGGAGTACTGCTGATGGCATCCTTCATTGAAATCATACCCTTATGAAACAGCCGCGCAAGGTCCTGGTTCATAGTCTGCATGCCCTGTTTCTGGCCGATCTCCAGCATCCCCTGCAGCTGGTGCACCTTGTCCTCTCTGATAAGGTTGCGCACGCCGGTGTTCGCCACCATGATCTCCGACGCAACCACCCGGCCGCCGCCGATGCGCGGCACGAGCGTCTGGCTCACGATGGCCTCAAGCACCATGGCGAGCTGAGCGCGGATGGTGGACTTCTGATCGGCCGGGAAAACGTCGATGATGCGGTTGATCGATTTCGTGGCAGAATTGGTGTGGAGTGTCGCGAGCGTGAGGTGGCCCGTTTCAGCAATGGAGAGCGCTGCCTGGATGGTTTCGAGGTCGCGCATTTCGCCGATGAGCACCACGTCCGGGTCCTGCCGCAGCGCCACGCGAAGCGCGCTCGCGAAGCTCTCGGTGTCCTGGTGCACCTCGCGCTGATTGACGATGCATTTCTTGTGCTGGTGCACGAATTCGATGGGGTCTTCCACCGTAAGGATGTGTCCCTCAAGCTCGGAGTTGATTCTGTCAACCATTGAAGCGAGGGTGGTGCTTTTGCCGCTGCCCGTCGGGCCGGTCACGAGCACGAGCCCGTTCGGCCTTTCGGTGAGTTTGCCGACGATGACGGGCAGCCCGAGCTTGTCCAGCGGCTGGATGAGGTAGGGGATCTGCCTGAACACGCACGCGGTGCAGCCGCGCTGCAAAAAAACGTTCGACCTGAAACGGCACAGGTTTTGCACCCCAAAGGAGAAGTCTACCTCTTTTTTCTGCTCAAAGGTTTTTTTCTGCTGTTCGTTCATCACGCTGTAACCGAGCTTGAGGATCTGGTCCGGGTTGAGCTTGTCGGCGGTCATAGGCTTGAGGACGCCGTCCACACGGAACAAGGGCGAGGACCCGGCGGTGAGATGAAGGTCGGACGCCTTTAAATCGATCATCTGCTTCAGCAATTCTTGTATCGATGCCATAATGCCTTAAAATTACTTTGTTATACGGTGAAAAAGAATAACTTTCTCCCCCTGGGAACGGAGATGCGTCGTGTTACTACAATGATAACCTTAGGTGCATTGTTTTTCAAGGAATTACATTTTTTTATGTACCGGGCAGCCGATACTTGACTTGGCAGCATTACGGATTTATTATTTTAAAGTGCTGCCCGCCGGTATCTTTAGGGCCGGAGGTATCTCTTCTGTCAATAGAAAGGCGCATGCGGCGATGATGACACATTTCTTCCGCTTCACCGGTGTCGCGATGATTTTAATCATTCTGAATTCGAATTATGCCATGTCGAAGCGGCCGCAGGACGATGAGGCGCCGGCCCGCAAAATCGTCCTCGCAGCGAATGACAAGCCCGCCGCCGAGACCTTTCTCGACACGCTGAACAGAGGAAGGGAAATCACGCTCAGCGACAAGGACTTCAATCCCATCATTGCGGAAACGACCGCGATAGCGCCCGGCAAGGACGGCGCCGGTTCCTCCGAGGTCCCCAACGGTTTCAGGGTGCAGTGTTTCGCTTCGAGCCAGATCGAGCGCGTCCGCGCGGAGCAGAAAAACATTGAGGCCAGGGTCCGCTTCCCCGTGTACATCATTTTCGCTGCGCCCTACTACAAGCTGCTCGTCGGCGATTTTGTCAAGCGCGCCGATGCAGACGCGGCGCTTGTCAAGATGAAGGAACTCGGTTATGCCGACGCGTGGGTCATGCGCACCAAGGTGTGGATAAAACAATAACCTTCGGTCGTGCCGTCTCCCGACTCCAGCCGACCGCTGACTTTTACTCCCTTATTCTTTTTTGAGATCGACGGGGACGATGCCCTGCGGCGGCTTGACAGGCAGGACTTTTTCGCCCTTTTGGGGAAGGCTTTTCTTGGCGGTGTCGAGCGCTGCGGTCGCTGTCGCGTTTACCGTCTTGGAAGGTGCGGTAACTTTGCTTTGCGCGTAGGCGGAGGATGATTTGGACTGATAGTATGCGAAGGTGAAATAACCGCCGGCGCCGACGCCCAGGGCGAAGACCAGCGCGGAGAAGAGGACCCTCTTGACCCATGGCAGGTAAAAGATTCCGATGCCGGTGGGTATCATGGGCTTCGCGCACAGCGAAATGATCTTTTTATCAAGATGTTCGGGCGTGGGTTCGCACAGGAACGCCGCGCTGAAGTATTTTTTCCTTTCGAGGAAGTATTGATTGAGTTCGTTTGAGCAGCACTGGCAGATTTTAAGATGTTGTTCGAATTCTGACGTTAACGGCTGGGATAGTTCGTTGGCCATGTACAGCAGACCACTTTCGTCCCACTTATTGCACTCCATGGATACCCCTCTTTTTTAATTCTTTTCTGATATTTTTCAAGGCCAGCCGCATCCTGCCCAGCGCGGTATTGATGGGGCAGTTCATGATGTGCGCTATATCCTTGAAAGCAACATCACCGAGTTCCCTCAACAGAAACACTTCCCTTTGCATCGGCTCGAGCGTCTTCACCGCCTCGTTGATCACGGTGTTCAGATACTCGTTTGAAAGACCGACATCCGGCTGGTCCGGCCCTTTTCCGACGGACCTGTCGGTATCGAGAAGATGCTCGTTTTCGACTTTTACATGGCGGAAGTAATCGATCGTGCGCTTGTGTGCAATCCCGAAGATCCAGCTTAAAAAGTTGCGTTGCCTGTCGTACTGCTGCGCATTTCGCATCGCCGCCACAAAAGTGTCTTGGAGAAGGTCTTCCGCGATTTCACGGTCGCCGGTCATCCGCACCAGGAAACCGAACACACGGTTTTTATACCGCTCGTACAGGGCGGCGAAACCGTCGGAGTCACCTCTCATCCATTTGTCGAAGAGTACCTGATCGTCCTGCAAACTGTCCATAACTACGTCTGCTGTAAAAAAAATATTGCAATTTATTTTAAGTATTTAAAGCAGCCCCAGGTCATTTAGGGCCTGTGAATAGACTTCCTTTTTAAAACCGACAATTCTTTTCAGCGCCTCTGTTGCGGGCGCCCACATGAAAGCATCGAATTCGGCGTGCTCATGGTTGAAATTGATCGCAGCATCGTTTCCGGAAAATTCGGCAAAAATCCATTGCTGCACCTGGCCGTCGTAATTTTTGTGTTTGCTCCGCATCCCTTCGGGGAAATTGTAGCTGTACTGTTTTGCCGATATCCGGACCACCGTGACGTCTTCGGTGCCGATTTCCTCCCGGAGCTCGCGCTTCATCTCCGCAACGATTTCGGCGCCTTCACGGATGCCGCCCTGGGGGAACTGCCACCCGTCATCGGGAGGGAACCCTTTCCGGTGGCAGAGAAGCAAAAGGCTGGTGCCAGCTTTCCGCACCGCTATGCAGACGTTTTTCCGGTATCGGGGCATGGACCGATCCGCCCGAATATTACCGTTTGGCGTTCTTCGCCTCTTCCTTTATCTCGGCGTTGTTCGGATCGAGCTGTATTGCCTTGTCGAGATTCTGGAGGTACAACGCGTTGTTCTTCTGCATTTTTGCCAGCCGTGCAAGTCCCAGGTATCCGAGCGCGTAATTCGGATCGGCGCGCAGCGCCCGTTCAAAGAACGTCTTGGCCCACTGGGGTTTGTTCTGCTGCAGATGCACGTCGGCGCGCTCGTACAGCGCGGGCGCGTAGTTGGGATTGATATAGGAGATTTCCTTGTACGTTTCCACTGATTGATCCAGTTTCTTTTCGCAGCGCAACGCCCGCGCAAGGACCATGAGCGCTTCGATGTTTTCCGGGTCCGTGGCCTTGATGTCCTCGATGACATCCTCTGCTTCCTTGCATTTTCCGTCCTCATAAAGGGCCGATGCGTAAGGGAGTAAAATCTTGTTGTCGTGCTTGATGGCGATGAGCTGTTTCATTTCTTCGAGCGCCTTTTTCGGCTGGTCGGTCTTCTTGTACAGCTCCACGAGCTGCAGTCTGATGTCGGCGTCATCGGTCTTGAGGGCTTTTGCCTTTTCGAGCACGTCAATAGCATCTTTGGCCCTGTTTGTCTTGATATACCCTTGCGCGAGCAGGATCATGATGTCGGGGTCCTTGTTCGAAAGGGTGTTGGCCATTTCGAGGTACACCATGGCATCGGTGACCGCACCACCCTTCATAAGGAGGTAACCCAGGCGTTTGTTCGCCTCGAGGTTCTGCGGGTCCATGGTGACGAGTTTTTTATACGCCTCGAGCTCGCCCCGGTCGTTGCCCAGTTTGTTATAGACCTGGGCCATTTCGATCCACATGGCAGGGATCGTGTCCGCGATGGTGGACGCTTTTTTCAGGAGCGCGGCTGATCTCGAAAGCATGGTCTTGTCTTTTGCGTACAGAATGCCCAAACGCAACATGTTGCGGTAGTCATTGGGAAACGCGGCCACGTTGTCCTCGTAAATTTTACGCGCGCGCATCGGGTTGACCTTTTCCTGCAGGAACCCGGCCTTGTACGCGACGTCCGGGTCTTTTGCGCCCGGAAGCATGGAATAGTCGGCGTACATGTCGACGGCTTTTTGCAGGTTGTTGTCCTTCTCGTACGACTCGGCGAGGATCTTGAGGACTTTCTTGATGCCGGGAACCGTGGGCTTGCGGAGCCGCAGCCCCTCGTAGATTTCCTGCGCTCTTTTGCTGTTGCCTGCGAGGTAATAGCTTTCGCCGGCGGCCATGAGGTAGTCGATGTCTTCGGCGCCTTTTTCCTTGACAAGATCGAAATATTTGGTCGCCTCCTGATATTGCTTTTTCTGGTACAGCGCCATGCCAACGCCTTTTGCCACGTCCTGGTCGGTCGGAACCTTCTCGAGGTATTTCTTGTACACGCTGATGGCCTGGTCGTTTCGTCCGTCCTTGAGGTAGAGGTCGCCGAGCTCCTTGAGCTCGATTTCGGCCTTGGGGTTCATCATGATCACCTGTTCGTAAGTGATGATTGCGCCGTTCCGGTCCCCGGTCTTTGCCTGGCATTCGGCCAGCGCCGAAAGAACGTCAAGGTTTTGCGGGTCCATCTGCATGGCCTTCTGGTACATTTCGAGTGCCTTGCCGAACTGGCTGCTCTTCTGGTAGATCATGCCGAGCGTAGTGTACGAACCCACGTCGGCCTCTCCGGCCGCGATCGCGCGGGTGAGCACGCGGATGACCTCGTCCTGCTGGCCTTTCGCGATCACAAGCTCGGCGTAGCGCTTGAGGAACCCTTTGATGGTTGGATCGAGCTTGAGCGCTGCGCGGTAGGCATTCAGTGCGCCGTCCTGGTCCTTGAGTTCGTAGAGCAGGTCGCCGAGGTTGCGCTGCGCGACTGCGTCGGACGGGTTGAGCTGGATGTACTTGCGAAGGTAAACGCTGGCACCGCCCTTGTCGCCGCTCTTCATGCACAGCTCATACAGGTTGCGGAATACCTCGGGGTTTTGCGGGCTGAGCACGGACAGTTCTTTGTACATGTCGAACGCCTGCTTGGAATCCTTCTGGTCGAGCGCGTAACGCGCAAGCCTGAGCCGCGAATCGACGTTGGTCTTGTCCATCTCGGCGATTTTCTTGTCCGCGATTGCGAGTTTGGCCTTGTCGTTAGTCTGATCGTAGCATATCGCGAGCTGCTTCCAGTATTCGAGTTCCGACGGTTTTTTACTTACCAGAAATTCGAGCTCGTCCTTTGCGCCGGTAAAATTTTTGTCCTTGAGGTATGCCTTGGTAAGGATGATCCGCGCGTCCATGAGGTTGCCGTCCAATTTGATCGCCGATTCCGCCGCGTCGCGGGCCTTGTCCCACTGGTTGAGCGTCGAGGCGGTGATCGCAATGCCCTCCGCCGATTTCGCGCCGTGGTCAAGCAGGTAGCATTTCTCAAAATATTTCAACGCTTCCGCAAACTTTTTTGCCTTGAGGTTGTACTGGCCCAGGGTCATGTAAACCTTGGGGTCGTTGGGATTAAGCGATATCATTTTCTCGTAGGTGGTCTTGGCCTTTTCGCCCATGCCGTTCTTCTCATACAGGTCGGCAAGCCGCGCGGTGGCTTCGATGTTGTTCGGGTTCTGTGCAAGCGCCTTTTCGAGGCAGAGGATGGCCTTGGGGCCGTTGCCGGAACCATCGTAGGCGTCGGCAAGCAGGAAATTGATGTTCTCGACGAATTTTCCTTGCGGGTCGGCATTGGCGATGAATTGGTATTGGGCGAGCGCCGCCTCGTAGTTTTTCTTTTCAAGATTGGCGTTGCCGACCTTGAGCCTCGCGGTGAGCGCTTCCGGCGATGTGGCGGTGCCGAATTTTTCAATGGCCTGCAGATAGGCCTTGATGGCGTTGTCCATATTATTGTTTTTTTCATTCGACACGGCGCGGGCGTACTCATCCATCGCGGTCATCTCGGGCCGCGACGCTATTTTCTCGTATTCGCTCGCCGCGGCGAGGTATTTCTCCTTTTTATAGTAGCAGCGGGCAAGTTCGAGCGTGGCTTCGGTGAGAGAAGGGTTTTTTGCGGACGCTTCTTTTAAATAGTTGATGGCATCGTCCACCTTGTTAAGTTCCAAACAGACTTTTCCGAGCCTGAAGGCCAGGTCGGCGTCGGGCTGCCGAGCATAGGATTTCTGCAGAAGCGGCAGGGCATTGCCGTACTGTTTGTCGTTGTAATAGATGTTGCCGAGTTCGCGGTTGGCGATTGCGTTTGAGGAGTCGGTCTGGATCACCTTTTCGAGCGCCTTCTTCGCGTCGGCCGGCCTTTTGAGCTTGATGCAGGCGGCGGCGTATTCCCAGCTCGCCTCGGCGGTGAAATTGATTTCGAGCGCCTTCTGCGCCTTTTCGAGCGCATTTTCGGGCTGGTCGAGCTTGTTGTAGATTCGCGCCGCGCCGAGCAGCGATTCGTAGTCCTTGGGATTGAGACGCCACGACACGAGATAGCAGGCGAGCGCCTTCTCGATGAGGCCGAGCGATTCGTTGGCCTTGCCGAGCTTCACCCAGACATCGGCGGTCCTGGAGGGAGCGGGTATCTTGTCGTCGGCGTAATCAAGGGCGGCCTTGTAGTTCTTGTCGTTTATCATCTTGTCAAATGTGTCGTCGGCGCGCGACGTTGCCGCAAAAAGTGAAATCATGAAAAGTCCCGCCGCGCCGCACATGAGTAACCACCGTTTTACCATACCGAACGCTCCTTTCAACGAAATCGCCGGATTTTTATCTGCAATTTTTGATTGGCTGATGAAAAATAACCCCTAAATATATATAAGTGAAGGCCTTGATATGAAAGACAAATGTTTGTTTCGCGGTGTTAGTTCGTGTCATGCCGCGGGAAAACGCAACATCGTTCTGAACCGATTCCAGTTGAACAGCGAACCGGGATCGCGCTTGATGTCTTTCCTGAGGCCGAGCCAAACGGCCTTTTTTCCCGCGATGTCTTCATGCCCCACATAGATGAATTTTTTTCCGCGCCTTTTTTCGATGTTCCTGCAAAGGCTTGCGCAGGCGGCATATTGCCGCTTCGTAAACCCTGAGCGCGGGGTGGCGACAAGCTCGATTCCTATTGAGAAATTGTTTACCGCTTCGCGCCCGTCCCTTCCGGGCATGATGCTGCCGCCCGCGTGCCAGGCCTTTTTTTTCTCAGGCACAAGGCGCAGAATAACGCCGTTTCTTTGGATCAGATAATGGCTGCTAACGCCGTAATCGCAGAAAATTTTCAGCATTCTTTTCAGGGAAAACGGGCGGGCCGGAGTCACGTTCACCGCGCTCATGTAATGGATCACGATGGTATCGCAAAACGGAGAAGAGCGCTCGTCCCATAAATGTTTCTTGCCCTGCGCCCGCACGCAATCGGCCACCGTGGCCCTGCCCAGCGGGGTATTATTGTGGATGTCAAGCAGGCAGTCGGTGATGTTCATGGGTGAATCCAAAAAATCCTTTTTATCCCGATTTCCGCAGCAGGGGAATGATCCGGTCGATATGGCCGGACAGCGCCTCAAACGCTTTCCGGTAATCCTTGATGGTGCCGCCAACAGGGTCGTCGATCATTGCCTTTTTGGAACCCGCATGCTCCGGCCACGCGCCGAGCAGGAAGATTTTTTCATCGAGCGCGGGGTAGAACGTTTTGAGGAATTCCTTGTGCACCGGCTCCATCACGAGAATAAGTTCTGCCTGCCGGATCTCATCGCTGACCAGCGACCGGGAACGCTGCTGCGAAATGTCGATCCCGTTTTCCGCGCACACCTTGATCGCGAGGCCGGTGGGCGGCAAACGGTCCATGCCGTGGATTCCCATGGAAGATATTGCGAGGTTGTTTCCCGCAGCCGCGGCCCACCAGTGCCGCATGATGCCCTCGGCCATCATGCTGCGGCACCTGTTGGCGGTGCAGATGAAAATAAGCCTTTTCAAGATTTCCCGCAGGTAAAGGTGAGTGGATAATCTGTCAAGGACAACTAAAATATATTATTTTTATTGTGGTCAGACGCTTTCATTATAAAGGAGCAGTATGGCACTTTCGAACGAAGAAAAATCACTCATCGAAGAGGCATTGCAGGTATATGTCCAGCTCGTGGCGCGGCAACTGCCCAAGGCCCAGGTCCAGCAGGTGGCGCAGATCGCGCAGGGCATCGTTGGTAAACTGGACTCGGTGGGCAGTGGCGGCAAGGGCGGCAAGCCGGAAGGCATCACCGACGAGTGGTTCAAAAAAGTGTGCCAGAAATGCGACAAGCTCACTCCCACGGGATGTTCCGACAAGGTAACGGCCAAGTTCCCCGGAAAGTGTGATCCAATATTAAAATATGAGAATGAAAAGCGTGGGGTGAGGATGCCGGGAAAAGAGTTTTAAAATATAAAAGATTTGAGCGTTCCCCCGGTCGCAGGGACAAAATATTTTTTGTCCCTCCATCCGGGGTCGGTTCTCCCTTCGGTCTCGCCTTCGGCTCGGGCCGCCACGGCCCTATATGCCTGACGGCGCGGGCCGGGCAGCACCGCGCTCCGGCGACGGCCTGCGGTCGCCCCTAACGCGTCGGCGAGCTTCTGCTTTGTAAACTATTGTCGTGACTCCAATCGACCTTCCGCTTATTAAGCGCGCTTGAGGATAAACGAGCCTTGCAAAATCCTGGGGAACCGCAAAGCGGTGCCCCCACCATATCGATATTTTTATTTTACATTCACCAGTACGTAATTCTTCTTTCCCTTTTGTACCAAAATATATTTCCCATTCAGCAACGCCTCGGTCGTCACCGTATATTCCGCGTCAGGCACTTTTACCTTGTTGACCGACACGCCGCCGTTCTGAATCAGGCGTTTTGTTTCACCTTTGGACGGAAGAATACCGCATTTAGTGGACAAAAATTCAACGATGTTGATCCCGCCCTGGAGTTCCGATTTCGCGATTGACGCCTTAGGAACGCCCTCGAACATCGAAAGCAAGTCCTGCTCCGAAAGTTTCTTGAGCGATTCCGTGGTGCCTTCGCCGAACAAAATAGCCGACGCCTCGACCGCGCCTTCCCAGTCGGTCTTCGAGTGCACGCGGATGGTGATGTCTTTTGCCAGCGCCTTCTGCAGCGGCCGCGTGTGCGGCGCCGCGTCGTGCTCCCTGCAGACGGCGTCGATCTCTTCCTTTTTCATGAGCGTGAAAATTTTTATGAAACGCCGCGCGTCGTCGTCGGCGCAGTTCAGCCAGAACTGGTAGAACTTGTACGGCGAGGTCATGGACGCGTCAAGCCAGATTTTCTCGCCCGCGGCGCTCTTGCCGAACTTGGTGCCGTCGCTCTTGGTAAGCAATGGGCAGGTAAGCGCGAACGCTTCGCCGCCCGCCTTGCGCCGGATGAGCTCGCACCCGGCCGTGATGTTTCCCCATTGGTCCGATCCGCCCATCTGGACGACGCAGTTTTTGTTTTTGTAAAGCCAGTAGAAATCGTACGCCTGCAGGAGCTGGTACGAGAATTCCGTGAACGAAATGCCGCTTTCCAAACGTGTTTTTACCGAGTCCTTGGCGATCATGTAGTTCACCGTCAGGTGTTTTCCCGCGTCGCGCAGAAAATCGAGGAACGACACGCCCTTGAACCAGTCGTAGTTGTTCACGATCTCGGCCTTGTTGGCGCGGACCGAAAAATCGAGGAACCGTGAAAGCTGCTTCTTGAAGCATTCGAGGTTGTGCTGTATTTCGTCAACCGAGAGGAGGTTGCGCTCCTCGGATTTTCCCGACGGATCGCCGATCATGCCCGTTGCGCCCCCCACGAGCGCCAGCGGCTTGTGCCCTGTCTCCTGGAACTGCACAAGCAGCATGATGGCCGCCAGGTTTCCGATTTGCAAAGAAGATGCGGTGGGGTCGAAGCCGACGTAGCCGCACACGCCCGGATTTTTCAGCTTTTCCTCGGTGCCGGGCATGATGTCCTGGATCATGCCGCGCCAGGTGAGTTCTTCGATGAAGGTCAAAAGATATTCCTTTCGATAATAAGCCAATCATTGCTAAGAATAATGGGGCCACGACATTTTTATGAAATCGTGAATTTCTTTTGTCACGGTAAAAAAATAAATTATCGAGCATTGGAAAAGAAGAAGAATGGTGGGGGGAAGTTTCGACATGTCGGAATGGATTGATAGATATTCTCGCTTCAGGTCCCCCGCCGGCAATGATACAATTAATCATCAATCATCTCCGCCCAATCAACTAATTTTTTCCCATGCCCTTTTCCAAAAAGCATCCTCCGGTGCAGCCCATCCGCGACCTGGTGAAAAGCCTCGCTCACACTGCGGAGCAGCCGCTTGTGCCGGGCACTAGCTTCGGCGTTTACGAACTGCAACGCCAAATAGCTTCAGGCGGCACCGCAGCCATATTCGAGGCTCTTCGTGCACCGGACAATAAAAAAGTCGCGCTGAAAATCTTGCATGCACACCTTGCCGCCGACCCGACGTTTCTCGCGCGGTTCGAACAGGAGGCGAAAATCGCGGCCTCGCTGTCGCACCCCAATATCGTTTCCGTCTACGAATACGGCGTTGTGGACGGCCGCCATTTCATTGTCATGGAATATATAGACGGTTTTTCCCTTGATGATGCCATTGTAAAGCTGAAAACGGTCCCCTGCGCCGCGGCAGCGGCGATAGCCGCAAAGGCATGCGGCGCACTCGGATTCGCTCACGCATGCAACATTCTCCACCGTGACGTGAAGCCGGGGAACATCATCGTCGGCAGAACGGGCGAGGTGAAGGTCACGGATTTCGGGTTTTCCAGAGTACTTGACAATCCGAACACCCGGCTCACCGTGCACAACAGGGTGGTGGGCACGCCCATGTATATGTCGCCGGAACAGATCGAGGGCGGCAGCGTCACGTTTTCCACCGACGTGTTTTCGCTGGGTACCGTTTTGTATTTTCTGGTGACCGGCGTGCCGCCGTTTGCCGGCAGCGGTGCCCTGGCGATCATGAAGAAAATTATCGACGGCGACTATGCACAGCCGAGGAAAATAAACAGGAAGGTGCCAAGGAAATTCCAGGAAATCATCGTACAATGCCTTGAACGGGATAGAAGCCTGCGGTACGAGAGCATGGCGGAATTGAAGAGCGCGCTTGATGGATTTCTGATGGACGCCCGTGTTGAATCTACGGAAAAGGGGATCGGCGCTCTTGTCAATTTATTTAACAATGCGTCATGAAGAAAATATATTCTTAAAAGGGGGGAAGAATCGCCATGAGAACCGTCAAATACCTTTACCTACTTTCTATTGCGGTCCTTCTGATCGTCCAGTACGCCACCTATACCGCGCTTCCGCAGATGGTGGCGTCGCATTTCAGCGCCAACATGATGGCGAACTGTTTCGTTCCAAAGGCGCAATATTTCAAGTCGCTGCTGTCAACATCCGCGCTGATGAACGCGGTTTTTCTCTTGTCGATTATCATCTTGCCGAGATTTCCGTCCGGCCTCATCAATGTTCCCAACAAGGATTTCTGGATGCGGCAGGAGAACAGACCGGTGCTGAACAGCATCCTGACATCGAGGCTTTTCGGGCTGCTTACAGGGATAAACCTGATATTTACGGTTCTGTCGTATTACGTTTATAAGGCAAACATGTCCGCCGCGAAGATGCTGAGCTGGCACTTTCATGTGGTGATGGTGGCGTTTCTGGTTTTTGTGGTGGGCGGGATGGTGCAGATGATGGCGAGGTTGAGAAAGAAGAATACGCCGCTTGAAAGGTAAAAAAATGAAGATAGCCACAGAGACACAGAGGACACAGAGAAAAAAGAGAGATGAAAGTTGGAGGTTGAAAGCATGATGCAGGAAGCGCAAAAGCAAAGGGCGCATTCTTATCGTGTCAATGTGATCGCGCCGCTTGACTGATGCATCCCGTCCGAAAAGCTGATGCAGTAAACGCCGCGGCGCACCGGCAGCCGCTCCCAGGCCACGGTATGCCGCCCTGCCGGCTGCGACCGGATCCAATCGCTAAGGTCCGCAACAAGCCCGCCCCTCAGATCAAAGAACCGTAGAAATGCGTTTGCGGGTTCCTGAATGTTAAACGATAGACCGCTGGCATTTTTTTCCATGGATGGTGTGGCTGCGATTGGTTTCGCGAATCCATTTTGCACGTTGGTTTTCTTCTGATACCACCGTATCCAGTCGACGGTCAGGTATTGCGGCAGCACCGTCGAGGCGTCCGGGTTGCCGGCAAACCCGACTCCGCCGAGCGCCAGGTCGATGGTGAGCGAATGCGGCTGATGG
Source organism: Chitinivibrionales bacterium (assembly GCA_035516255.1). NCBI lineage: Bacteria > Pseudomonadati > Fibrobacterota > Chitinivibrionia > Chitinivibrionales > Chitinivibrionales bacterium. The sequence continues at coordinate 231,276 of DATJAL010000052.1, forward strand.
AATTCTGACATGTACGCCGGAGTGATGTCAACCTGAAAATAGGGCGTTGCGGCGCTGTCCAAATAAAACGACAGGTTTTCCTCGTCCCATATGAGGGTGAAGACGTGGAATTGGTCTGCCATGCGGCCGGGGACCTGGATTGATTTCTTGAGCTCGTTGGGAAAATCCGCAAGATCGGTGTAATGGACAACCGCGAAATTCGAATTGTCGCCCCGATCATCCGTATAATTCTCGCCGCAGGCCATTTCGAAGATGTCGATCTCGCCGCAGGCCGGCCACGGTGTGTTGTAGGGCGGGTTGAAGTCCGAACCGAGCGTCCATACCGCGGGCCATACGGCCTGGCTGTAGGGCGCCTTGAGCCGTACCTGTATTTTCCCGTATTGCAACTCGATCTTCTGCCGCGTCGTGATGCGCGAGGAGGTGTATTGCGCGGAGCCCATGAGCTGCCTCCGCAGTTCAATCACCAGGCAGCTGTCGTTGAAAGAAAGGTTATCGCCCGGGGTATAAAACTGCAGCTCGCCGTTTCCCCAGCCCTGGTCCCCGGTGCCCACGTCGTAAGTCCAGGAGGCGGTGTCGAGAGCATTACCATTGAACTCGTCCGACCACACCAGGCTCCAAGTGCTGTCCTGGCCGGCGCACCAGGCAACGATTCCCAACAGGGCAAGGATGGTTCCGAAAGATTTCATGAATGGTCCTTTGGCCGGCAATCATTCATAAATATAATAACCGATCAGGTTTTATGCACTTCAATGCGACAGAAGAATATGAGTTTTTTTCTTGCCTCGATTGTTTTATTCCACATATATTTGATTGTTCATTTACGGTGTTTTACCGAGGAATCATCCCATATTTATTCTACTTACCCTAACCCTTTGGAGGGCGTAATGAAAAAAGTAATTTTCACCTTTGCTCTGTTGGTCCCGGCCATGACCTTTTTCTGGAGTTGCAACCAGAACCCGGCAGGCTCGAAAACGGATACACTGGTCTACAAAGACACCATGTATATCGCCGACACTTCCAAGGCATTGAGCCAGATATATGCCAATTTTGCCAATTCGGACATTTCCGATCTTACCTTCCTCAAGGGCATGACGTCGCTGCAATGGCTGAACCTCGACAGCAACTTCTTCAGCGACTTGTCTCCTTTGTCAAGTCTAGTCAACCTGCAATACCTCAATTTGAAGAACAACTACGCGGTGAGCAATATTTCGGCCCTGGCCGGTCTCAGCAAGCTCACCTATCTGAACCTTGAAGGCGACTGGAGGATCACGGACATCACTCCGCTGGCCAGTCTTACCAACCTTCAGGATCTCAGCCTGCTCAGCGCCAACGGCGTCACCGATATCTCCACGCTTTCGAAACTGACCAACCTTACTAAGCTCGATCTCGGATGGGCAAACGGCATCGCCACCTACGGTGCCTGCTCAACGCTCACCAAGCTGGAATGGATCCGTCTTGCCGGAAAGGGTGCGACCAGTGTGTCAGGAATCTCCGGCCTTCCGAACCTCCAGACGATTCTGCTTGCGCACAACTCGCTCACGACAATCGCCCTTTCCAATCTCCCGAAAGTCACGACGATTGATTTCGAGTATTGCGATTCCGTCCAGGGGGTCAATCTGAGCAATATGCCGGTCATCGACACCATCGATCTTTCCAATTGCCGCGGCCTTATGAAGCTCACGCTCACCACGCTCCCCGGGCTCAAGTCCCTGATTTTCGGCAGTGGTTACCTTACCAACAGCGATATCGCGCTGACCGGCCTCGGCGGCATCGAGAGCATCACGGGAAATTTTGAAAAAGTCACCGACCTCTCCTTTGCAAAGAACCTGACCTCACTTACGGATCTGAACGTCACCTGCGAGGCGCTCACCGATATTTCGGCTCTCAGCAGCCTTACCGGTCTCACGAGCCTCACCATCCGCGGGGACGGACTTGTCGACGTCACGCCGATCCAGAATTGCGTTAACGTCACGACCTTGAGCCTGTCTTATTGCGGCTCGGTGCAGGACATATCGGCGCTCAGCCACCTCACCAATCTTCAGAACCTGAATTTGAGCAACAACCGGTCGATCACCTCGGTCAGCGTCGTCAACAGCCTCACCAAGCTCCAGGTGCTCAACCTGACCTACTGCCAGAGCCTCGACACAACCCTGCCCGACATGTCGGCGCTTACCCAGCTTAAGTCGCTCAATATAAACAACTGTTCAACGCTTAAAAACGTGGCCGGGCTTGCGTCGCTGACGGGCCTCAATTTCATTGATATCCGGTACAACGGCCTCACCCCGGCCACTGTCGGGCCGGTGCTTGCGACCATGCAGTCCGGGGACACGCTCAAGTATTCAATAGGCCAGCTCGACAGCGCGCAGATCGCCCAGATCACCGCCGCCGGCGTCATACAGCCCGCGTACTGATTTTTTTCGCTTGCAGGATTGTCCAAGGGGCCCGCGGGAAACCGCGGGCCTTTTTTAATGTATTTTACATCACCATGAACATCGGCGTTGACATCAAGGCCCTTTACAAGGGAAAGGCAGGAATCGCCGCCTACATCCGAAACACGCTTGACAAGCTCCAAGAGACGGACCACGCCAACCGGTATTTTCTGTTTGAAAAAAGGCCCAGCTCCTATACGACAACAAACCCCCGCTTTCAAAAAATACTGGTTCCCTCCAGACTGCCGGGCACCCTGTGGCTCATGTTCATCCTGCCGTTTCATCTGAAGAAATATTCCATCGGCGTGTTCTGGGGGCCGGAGCAGCTTATTCCCTGCGTTTTCGGGCAGGCCGGCGTTAAAATGGTGTCAACCATCCTCGACCTGACGCTCCTGCATTATCCCGAAACAATGCAGACCACCAATTTTCTCGTCAACAGGCTGTTCCTGAGGAGGAGCGTTTGCAAATCGGACAAGATCCTTACGATTTCCAACTTCATTAAAAAAGACATATGCGAATCATTTCCGCGTGGTGCAACGTCCGATAACGTCGTGGTGACCTATCCGGGCAGCCCCGAGTGGGAAAAGACCTGGGTTGCCGCGCAGGGCAGGGGAGAGCATCTGCTGTTTGTGGGGAGCTTCGAGCCGAGAAAAAACCTTTCAAGCCTTCTTAAGGCGCTGTGCTTCCTCAAGGACGAGAGAAACAGGGCGATTTCACTGCGTATCGTGGGGCCGCCGGGATGGAAGAACGACGCGGTGCACCATTTTATCAAGACCAACAATCTGGAAGGCCACGTCACCTTCAAAGGCTACTGCGGCGAAACGGAGTTGGCGCGGGAATACGCGTCGTGCAAGGCATTCGTATACCCGTCGCTGTACGAAGGGTTCGGCCTTCCGGTGCTTGAGGCGCTTGCCGCGAACACACTCGTACTTTCGTCCGGCGGCACGGTCATGGACGAAATCGCCGGAGGATGTTTTGTCTCATTTGATCCTGCAAATCCGCGTGACATTGCGGAAAAGATTCTGACGGTGTATCAGAAGGATTTCGATCCAACGCCGTACCTGAAGGGTGCGAAGGACGTGCTGGCAAGGTATTCGTGGAAGTCAACGGCGGAAAAGACGATGGAAGTGCTGATGACGGTGTGATGACAGGATAAGTCATCGCTTGTCCGGCAATATATCCGTATTGAAATAAGGCCTGTAATTCAATTCATATTTCAAATCCCTATTTCTTTCCCCGATTTTTTTCGCCGGATTCCCAGCAACCACCGTAAAATCCCCAAAGCTTTTCGTCACCACCGCTCCGGCGCCCGCCACGCAACCTTTTCCTAGATGTACACCAGGAAGGATAACGGCACGCATTCCGGTCCAAACATAATCATCTAAGACTACTTTTTCTCCCCGCGTGGCGAAATCAATTGAGGCGGGATCGTGGTCAAGCGAGATGATGCAGGTTTCGGGGGAGAGGCTCACATCGCCGCCGATTTCGATTCCGATGCGTCCGTCAAGATAGCAGTTCCGGTTGATCACGGTGTTATGTCCGATTGCAATGAGACGGCCGGTGAAGAAACATCCGGTGTGGACCGCGCAGTTATTTCCCATTTTTATGCGGAGCACGCTCCGCAGATAGCGATGACGCACCCAATAGAACGGAATATGGGTGACAAAAGCATTGTACAAATAATATTGCAAAGCACTTGCGGGTTTAAGCATATAAGTTTCCCTCAACTATCGCAATACGATCAGACACGGCGCCGTAGTATTAAAATATATCAGGGGGAGAAACGCATTTTTGCCTCCATTGTGGCGAATTCAAGGGGTGTTGAAGTATATTTTACTTTTTACAAATATCTTTTAGCTTTCGATTAGCATGGTTGCCTTGCAATTTTATTTCGGGGAAAGGACAACCTTATGAGCACGTCGTCAAAATATCTTCTAGTGGTGGGATCTTTCCTGCTCGCGGCCGTTCTTACGATCGGCGTTATTTATTATCGGACCTCCATCGCAGACGGCAAACAGGTTGCCCAGCCCACGGGGATCGTGATGGAGTATCCGTTCCACGGAACGATGTTCCCGCCGGATATTGCCGCCCCGACGTTCAAGTGGGAGGACACGCGGCCCACCGCTGACAAATGGAACATCACGGTGCGGTTCAAGGACAATCCCGACACGCTCCACTTTACTTCCAGTAAAAAGAAATGGATCCCTTCCGGAGATGTGTGGGAAAAAATAAAGCTCAATTCGCTTGGAAAAACGGCCGTTTTTGAGATCCGCGGCGTGAGCGGCGCCAGGCCGAAAAAAGTCCTTTCGGGCGGCCAGGTGACGTTCCAGACTTCGCCCGACTCCGTGGTTGCCCCCATCTTCTACCGCGAAGTGAACTTGCCTTTCATGGAGGCGGTAAAGGACCCTACCAATATCCGGTGGCGTTTCGGCTCCATCTCATCCGATGAACAGCCGAGAATCGTGCTGCAGAAACTGCCGGTGTGCGGCAACTGCCATTCGTTTTCGAGGGACGCCAAGGTCATGGGGATGGAAGCCGATTGCGGCAACGACAAGGGCGCGTACGCCATCATGCCTGTCAAGCAGGACATCGTGCTCGACCGGTCGAAAATCATCAGCTGGTCCTTTTACAAAATGCCTGGCGAAGACAAGGAGCCCACGTTCGGACTCAACAACCAGGTGTCGCCCGACGGCCGTTACGTCGCGGGCACGGTCAAGGACCAGGCGATCGCCGTGTACCGTCCCAACCTCATGTTCTCGCAGCTGTTCTTTTTTGTAAAGGGAATGGTCTCGATCTACGACCGGCAGACCAAGGCGATGTACGTTCTGCCAGGCGCCAGCGACCGGCGGTACGCGCAGACCAATGCGACGTGGAGCCCGGACGGCAAGTACCTGGTGTTCGTCAGGTGCAAGTCCTATAATCTTGACATTTTCAACCGCCAGCGCCGCGCCCTTATCCAGGGCCCCGAGGCCGAGCAGTTCATCGAGACGGAGGGCAAAAACATCAAATACGACCTGTGCCGCGTGGCGTTCAACAACGGCAAGGGTGGCACCCCCGAGCCGCTCAAGGGCGCGTCGAACAACGGCATGAGCAATTATTTCGCGAAATATTCTCCGAACGGAAAGTGGATCGCGTTCTGCCGGGCGAACAATTTTATTTTCCTCCAGCCCGACTCGAAGCTCTACATCATGCCGGCGGAGGGCGGCGAGGCGCGCGAGCTGTCGTGCAACATGTCGATCCTCAATTCGTGGCACAGCTGGTCGCCCAACAGCAAGTGGCTGGTGTTTTCCTCAAAAGTCAACGGCCCGTATACCCAGCTCTTTCTCACGCACATCTCCGACAGCGGGACGAGCTCGCCGCCGGTCGTGCTCGACCGATTTACGAGCGTCGACAGGGCGGCGAACATTCCGGAATTCGTCAACGGACCGTCCGATGCGATTCTCAAGATCCGCGAAAACTATCTCGATGCGTATTCGTACCACCGGATCGCCGAGGCCTTCCATCTTGCCGGCGATTTCGAGCACGCGATCCCGGCTTGGCGGAATGCGATCAAGTATAATCCGAGGAATTATTTCGCGCACAACAATCTCGGCGCGCTTCTCTACCAGAAAGGGCTTAAGGATGATGCGGCGGAGGAGTTCAAGGCCGCCATCAATCTCCACATTGACGACGAAGACCATTACGAGGCGCACACCAATTACGGCAAATACCTTCTTGAAAAGGGCGAGATCGACAAGGCCATCGCGGAATTGTCCATCGCCTATAAGTTGCACCCCGACAGCATCACCAAGAAAAATCTTGAAACGGTGCGCAGCAACAAGAAGACCATTGCCAAGCAGGAAGCGCTCCAATACAATGACTGAGAGCTCGCAAGCCCGCGGGGAGGGCGGCCACACTGCTGTTTTCGGCCGCGGAAAAGTAAAAAGCGTCTATGCCACGCTGCGGCCCGCGGCCGGCGAAGACGGCGCCTCGTTTGCGCGCCGACTCGTTGACCTGCTCAACAAAAACAACGCTTCATTTGTCAAATGCGACGTGTTCGGGTCCTGCGGCGCCTACAACGGGTTCATGCGGGAGCTCGAAACCGCTGTGCCGCCGCACGGCCTGCCCGTGACGTGGGTCGAGGGCGCCGGATGCGGCGGGCACCCGATCGCGGGCGCAGCGGTCCGTTGCGTTACAGGCGTTGAGGCCGAAACCATATTTCTCAATACCAGACCCGTGGGCAGGCTTTACGAGGATGACTTCGCCCGCTTCTGCCTTCTGGGCGGAATCCATTCCAATGCGCCCACGGTCATGCCCGGCCAGCAGACCCAGATGACGCTGGAGGCGCTGGAGGCCGCGCTCAACGCGGCCGGCATGGACATGACCAACATCGCGCGTACCTGGTTCTACAACAACTGCCTGCTCGAGTGGTACGATTCGTTCAACGCGGCAAGGACCCGTTTCTACAGGGAGCGGGGCATTTTCGACAGGATGCTTCCGGCGAGCACCGGCATAGGCGGGAAGAACCCCCATGAGTCGGCGCTGGTTGCCGGAGCCGAAGCGGTCGTGTTCAAACATGCCAAGGCCTCCATGGAGGCCGTTGCCTCGCCGCTCCAGAACCAGGCCTTCAGCTACGGAAGCGCGTTTTCGCGGGCGGTGGAGTTGAAGACGCCGGCGGAGCGCCGGCTTCTTGTTTCGGGGACCGCAAGCATCAACGAGGCGGGGAAAACGGTGTTTGAAGGCGATCTGCACGGACAGATAAAGCAGACGCTGGACGTGGTGGAGGCGCTGCTTCGCTCGCGGCAGATGGGCTGGACCGACGTGGTGCGCGCAATCGCCTATGTAAAGCAGCCCGGTTTTGCAAAGGATTTCTCGAAGTATTGCGCGTCGTCCGGATTGCCCGCGCTCCCCTGGATCATCGCGCACAACGAAGTATGCCGGGACAACCTGCTGTTCGAAATCGAAGTGGATGCCGTGACGGCCGCCGCCGGTTGACGCAAAAAACCTCCTCGGCGCCTGCTTGCCGCCGCGCCCGGAAGCTCCGCTATGAAAGAAAACGGTCCGCTCAAAAAAGAACGCCAGCCGGCCCTTCTCTCCGCCACTACGAGCGCCCGTTGGGTGATGGCGATTTTTTTCTGCTCGGGCGTCTGCTCCCTCATCGACGAGGTGGTCTGGGTCAGGCTCATTAAGTTGACTTTAGGCAATACCGTCTATGCATCGAGCGTCGTGGTCTCGGTGTTCATGGGCGGCCTTGCGCTCGGGGCGCTCGCCATGGCGCGGTGGGCCGACCGCGTCGCCCGACCGCTGCGGCTCTACGCGCTGCTCGAGATCGTTGTTGCGCTGGTGACCGCCGTGCTTCCCGCCGCGCTCGCCGCCGCCGACGGCGCGTACCGGCTGCTTTTTGTCCCGCTCCAGGCGTCACCGCACCTGCTCATCGCCATGCAGGTCATTGTATCGTCGGCCATCCTATTAGTGCCCACCGTGCTCATGGGGAGCACCTTGCCGCTGCTGGGACGCTATGTCACTGCGCTCCAGGAGCGTATCGGCAGCAGCGTCGGCGGGCTCTACGCAATTAACACGCTGGGCGCAGTAACGGGCTGCTTTCTTGCCGGGTTCGTGCTCATGCGGGCAATCGGCGTGATACCCACCCTATATGCCGCGGCGGGACTCAACGTGTTGGTCGCGCTTGCGGGATGGCAACTGTCGGGCAGAAGCGCCGCCTTGCTACGGGCGGCGGCGCCGGCGGTTTCCGAAAAGTCAATTCCCCCGACGGCGGGCGCCGCGCGCTGGCTGCTCGGCTCCCTCTTTTTTGCGAGCGGCTGCATCAGCATCGGCTATGAGCTCATCTGGATGCGCAGCATCGTGATCCCGCTGGGTGGATTCACCTATGTTTTTTCGGCGGTGCTGACCATCTACCTGCTCGGAAACGTGCTCGGCGTGTGGATCGGAACCTTCCTGTCGCGCCGCGTGCGCAATCCGGCGTTCGGCACGGCGCTCTGCCTGTCGCTTCTTGGCGCCTGCGGCATTTTTTTTGTGCCCTGGCTTGTGGAATGGCTCAAGCGTTTGTTCGATCTTTCAAACGGCGCTCTGCTTCCGGTGATGCAGAACATCGCCGGCTGGGTGCTGGTGCGGCCGCTGCTGTACTGCCTCGTCTTGTTCCTGCCCGCCGCAATGATCATGGGAATGGGTTTTCCGCTCGCGCTTCAGGCCTGGAATTCGCGGACGCGCGGCGCGGGAAACACCACCGGCTCGGTGTACGGCATCAACACGATCGGCGCGATCTGCGGCGGCATTGTCACCGGCTTCGTGCTTATCCCGCTGCTGGGCGCGCAATGGTCGGTTGTCGGGCTGGGGCTGCTCGGCGTTGTTCTCGGCGCTGCAGCGACGCAGGCGTTTTTCACGCCCAGAAATATTGCGTTGCGGACGGTGTACGCCATGCTCGCCCTGGCTGTCGTCGCCGCCGTCGTCCTGGTGCCCTCGAATCTTTTCGTAAAAAGAATCGTTGCGATTCCCGGCCTGCAGACCGTTGCGGTGCGGGAAGGCGTCACCGCCACGGTTTCGGTCACGCTGCGGCCGCAGGACGGCGCCATGGAGCTCACCTCCGACGGCGTGCGCGTTGCCGGCGACGACATTCACCGTTCGGCGCAGCAATGCCTCGGCAACATGGGGGTTCTGCTGCATCCCGATGCGCGCAGGGTCCTTTCGGTGGGGTTCGGCTCTGGCGAGACCGTGAAATGCCTTTCACGGTATCACCTGCGGAAAATCGACTGCGTGGAAATCGCGCCCGAACTCATCGACCTCGCGTGCAAGTATTTCCGGCATATCAATCTGGGCGATTGGAAGGACTCCTCGCTGTCGATCATCAGCATGGACGCGTTCAATTACATGCACGTGACAAACCGGACCTACGACGTGATCATCAACGATGCGAACCTGCCTTCGCACTCGGCCTGCGCGCCGCTCTTTACAAAGGAACATTTCCTGAATTGCGCAAACCGCCTCAATCCGCGCGGGCTTTTTTTCACTAAGCTGCCGCTGGCCGATATTTCGGAGAGCTCGTTCAACAGCATCCTGGGCACTTTTCTGGAGGCCTTTCCGCAGGTGACGCTGTGGTTTCCCGTGACGCGCCCCTACATCTTTTTTTACCTCATCGGCTCGCGCCAGGAGATGCTTTTTTCCCCTGAAAACATCGACCGGATGCTTGCCGCCGACACCGTCCGCGCCGCCTCGGGTTTCCTGCGGTTCCACAGCAGCCATGACGTGCTGAGTTGCTACATCGCCGACCGGAACGATCTTTCCCGGTACCTCAAGGCGTATCACCGGAACGCCAGCAACACGCCCTACATTGAATTCAATGTCGATCAGAAGGCGCTGCCGCTGCGGCCGTTCTTTAAGCAGCTTACCGCCGCGGTCCGCAGCGCTTCGCTGTATAATCACATCGACTGGGGCGGCTTCTCCGATGAACAGAAAAGCAGGTGGCTCGCCGACCAGCGCATCCAGGACGAGGCCACGGCATGCGTGCTGCAAACGGTGGGCGAGGAGGATAGGTGGCAGAAGCTCTCAATATGCGGAAAAGGGCTCAGGGCCGTGCCGGGCAACGCGGTACTGCTCGATGAGGAGGACGGCGACCTCCAGGAGGCGCAGAGCATGCTCAATATGAACAAGGCGGATTTCATTGGCGACGTCGCCAATGCCATGCTGATCAGGGACTCGAGCAGCGCAGCAGGATGGATACTGTTTTCGTGGACGCTGCAGCGCGGCGGCCGGGTTTCTGAAGCGCTTGCTGCCGCGCAGTCGGGAGTCGCACGGGCGCCCTGGAGTGTTTCGGCTCTTGACAATTGCGCCACCATCCTTCTGCAGTCCCAGGCGTTCGACGCCGCGATTTCCCGGTGCGACACGGCGCTGCGCCTGGCACCCGACCGCGCCCGGAGCCGCATCGTGCGCGGCATGGCGCTCTACGCAAAAGGCCAAATCGATGGTGCCATCAAAGAATTTACTAAGGTGGTTCAACTGCAGCCCCGCAATGCGCACGCTTGGTGCATTCTGGGCGATATTTACCGCGAAAAAAATGAACGCAGGCTTTCTGAACAGGCGTACCGGGAGGCGCTGAAGATCGACCCGTATTATAACGATGCGCAAAACGGGTTAAACGCGCTTGGACAGCTCTAGCGAATTTTCATCTCGTGGTATTGATAAGCTGCTTTCATTTTTTTATTCCATCAAGATTTTAATATTGACACATAGCAATTCGAGCGAATTCGCGCGATATTTGACGTGGGGGATTGACCGGAAAGGGAGTAACGACCTGGGCCGCATAAATGGCGTACGTGACTGTAGAATCGGATAAATCTAAAACTGTTGACAAAAAGAAAGCCGCAGAGACAATTCCGCGGCTTTCTACTTAACTAAAACTTAAAAGAACTTGTCAGCTCAGTCGGTAAGCCCGAAGCCGTACGCATACATTCCGGTCTGGCCATCGCCGGAGTTGATGGGCTCCTGGGCGCTGCTCGTGGGCCATGTCACCGGCAGCTTCCCCGAGAACTTGTAATCACCGAACAGCACGTCGGCTATGCCTTCTCCTTCCGTGCCCGGCAGACACGACCATATGAATGCGTCGCAATTGTTGATGACCGTGGAAATGTCGAGCACTCTTCCCGCGATCAGCATTCCGATGACCTTCTTGCCCGCCGTATGCGCCGCGGCAACCTCGTTGATCACGGCCTGGTTCGTGCCCGTCGCATCATTCCCCGTCAAGTTGATGTTGGGAAATGAGGTCTCGGCATAAGGATTCTCGCTGAACACCGCGAGAATGTAATCGGAATTGCCCACCGCGTTCGGGCTTGATACAAAGCTCACCGTGGCGCCCACCGCCTGGCACGCGGTGCGTATCGACGTGCCGCCGCCGCCCGGGATCGCGCCCTGCTGGCCCTGCCAGCTCACGGTCCATCCGCCGCACTGGATGCCGATATCGTCTCCCGCCTGTCCCCATATCGCAAGGTTCGCGGTCTTGGGCATGGGCAGGACGTTGTTGGCGTTCTTGAGCAGCACCTGCGAGGCGCGTACGCATTGCCGTGCCACGTCCCTGTGCGCTGCGCACCCGACCAACGGGGTGAGCCGGCGGTCGGCGAGCGGATTGTAACCCGAATTGAACATGCCCATCCATGCCTTGACGCGCAGCACGCGCTTGCATGCATCGTAGATTCGCGCCTGCTGGGTTGCGCCCATGGCGGCCATCTTCACAAAATTATTGTTATTGTTTGGATCATTTGTCGCGATGATTCCTATGTTGCAACCCGGCGCCATGGGTACGTCGACGCCGGCTCCCTCGCAGGTGGGCAACGGCCATGATGCTTCCCAGTCACCCACAACGAGGCCTTTGAAACCTGGGGAAGGAGGGGTGCCTGTGTTGGTTGAGTCTTTCAGCCAACCTGTTATTAGCGTCTTGTTCTGATGCATTGGCGTGCCGTCACACCAGCTGGAAAATGAGGGCATGACCGTGGCGACGCCTGCGGCAACTCCGGCCGCATAACCGGGCAGATTGATTGCCCGTGCCGTTGCATCGGGACCTACCGTCTCGCCCTGGTTGACGCCGTTAGCCGTATTGCCGTCGCCTGCGAAATGTTTGATACATGCCGCGTATGACAATGGGCAGGACAGGTCGGTAAGTTGAGCGCCCAGCACGGCGTGCCTCGCCATGATCTGCGTGCGCTCAGGAGTTTCGCAGAAGCCCTCGTACGAGCGGCCCCAGCGGTCGTCGCGAATTACCGCGATACAGGGACCGAATCCCCAGTTGCAGCCCGAGCCGCGCACTTCGAGCGCGGCAACGCGCCACGCCTTCTGCACCAGCAGAGAGTCCTGGACTGCGCCCAGCGCCAGGTTGTGCGGCAGCATTGTGGCGCCCGGAACCGCGCTTGCCCCGTGCACAAAGTCGTAGGCCGCCATGATAGGGATCTTGAGTGCGGTGCCCATCATTGCCGTTTGACAACCGTCAACCTGGTCGGCGCAAGCCGAGGCGCTGGAGCCGACCAATGCGCCACCGCCGCCGAATATGCTTCCGCAGTTGTTGGAAGCACATGAGGATGCAAGATTGCCGATGCTGTTCGGCGGCATGCAGAGTTGTCCGTACCTCTGGAGATCGGTCATTTGGTTGAATAGCGCGTCGACCTTGCTCTCGATGTCAATCGGCGCAATGGTCACGTTGCCAACGTTGTCGGAATAGGTTTGAATGGGAACATAAGTGGGGGCATAGCCGGTCTTTCCGACACGGATCGAATCGATGACCGCGAGCTTCTTAGCCATAACCATGGGCGTGTTCGATGACGAAAGCTCATATACGGAAGCCGAACCGGTTCTCAGACCGGTTTTTAACAGTTTACGATAGATCACCTGGTTTCCCGCCCTGATCTTCATCAGGTAAACGGATTTTGAAAGTTTTGAGGTGATGGGCTCAAGAGCATAGATGCCTTTTTCGATTCTGGCATTATAAACCGATTCCACTTTTTTTCCACTGATATCAAAGATGTCGATGGAGACCGGCCCTTCTCCAAGCAGGGTTAGAGTCGAATTCTGCTGAAGAGGTTGGCTTGTGGAAACCGAATAGCCGCCGAAGGTCCCATCTGACTTGGAAAAATCCCATGACAGGCGCTTTGCAATGCTCTGGTACGTGACTGTGGCATTTGCTACCGGTGACCCATTTGCGAGAACGACTTTTCCTGAAACCGAAAAGTCAAGGCTTTGGGCAAATACTGTTGTATATGCCAGCAAGGCTACAGCAGTGAGTGAAATAAATTTTATACTTTTCATGAAATGATCCTCCTCAATAAGTTTGTTTGCTTTTTGGTATTTGCAATGTTCGGTAGCTAAAAAGCCATAGGGCTCCTTTCTTTAATTTAAAGACTTTGTTGGCCCCCCAACTGTATTTATAAAATTAATACAGAAATTGGTGACTTGTGAAAGGAAAAAATGGAATAATTTTATTTTACTTATAAAATATACCCAAATACATTAGACTTTTCCAAAAATATTGCAAGATTTTGTATACACGGCGTATACACATAAAAGTTCAATATCGGAAGCATGATTAAAGAAAATTAATGGAGATAAAAAAAAGATATACCGATTTGTAACTAATTGAATAATAAGACTACTACAATATTTTTCCAGTTTTTAATTTTTAAAATGGCCTTTCTTTTCGTGGCGAGTTGGTGGGAGAAGTTTTAAAAATGCTTTCAGTTTGATAAATTAAGCCTTATTCTTTTTTCTTGCTTAAACCAATTTAATCCACATATATTAACCAATCAATCGAATAATATTTTTTAACCTCAAGGCACCTCAATTTATTCTTTATTTTGCCGATGGAAGTGACAACCGCAGAAATAATCCGAGTCTCACTTAATTAACAACCAATCATTCCTCAAAGGGGGGTAAATGAAAAAATTACTTTTCACAGTTCTTGGCGTGAGCGCGCTCTTTGCCGCGATGTGCTTGAACGGCTGTTCAACAGAGCCGAAAGGGACGGAAGGCAGGATAACCGTAAGCGATACCTTGCCCGTCGGAACGGCGAGTGTTGATACCATTACTCTCAAGGACGCAGATCTCACCGCTGATACGCAGAGCGTGAAGGTGACAAGCGGTGTAGACAATACAGGTATCTATCTCGTTCTATCCGGCAAAAACGGCATCTACAAAGGTGTGCTGTCATTTTCCACCGCAGCTTCCACGCCCAACAGCACGATACTGGTGAACCAGAACGGTACAGTAACGGTTACTTATAAGGATGCAAAACCCGCCGGAACACGGACGGAAATCTTAATTTGGAAAGCCGGAACCCTTGGTGTTGCTCTTGATAAATCCTCGTATCAAGGTGTTTCCACTCCCATGATCATCACGGTTACAGACACTAACGTGGCAAGCCAAACGGTGAGCGTCAATGTCAGCACAACCACATTTACCACACCTGTTCAGGTGATACTCGCGATGGATGCTACGAAATACGGGGTATATACTGGTTCCGTTTACTTCACGGTCGGCAATACTGCCACAATTAAAGACACCATTCGCGTAAAAGACCAAGACAATGTCACGGTATCTTATTCTTGCGCCCTTATTCCGGGATTGGCCGCAGCTACTGCATCGGCGAAGTGGGCGGCGCTTGCTTCGAGCGTCGCGCCGGGCGCAGCCACGTATACCGGACTCGCAAACAAAATGGTGATCAACGTTACCGACTCGAACGTCACGACCCCGACGGTAACCGTACATCTTAAATCGCAGAAAGACCCGACGGGTATCGATGTTGTACTCAACGGATCGGCGGGATCATACACCGGCCAGGTTGGCGTTTCACTCACCCAGTCATCGGGGCCCAACAGCGTCATCGCCGTTCAAGCTCCCGCGGATACCATGGCGGTTTCATACACAGATCCTGCCGTTGCCAACCCGGTTCTCGGTGCAGTAGTGTGGGCTGCCGGCTCGGTGACCATTGCCCTTGACTCCGCCGCTTATCACGGAACTGCGGAGCAGATGGCCATTTCCCTTACCAACGACCACACCACGGCTGCCTCGCTTGTTGTAAACGTGAGCAGCACCAAAGCCGGAGACACAATCCCCATTACGCTCAATGCCGTTACGGCAACACCATGGGTGTTTACCGGCGCGGCCGGTTTCTCCCTTGGTGCCAAGACCGCCACCGCGGTCGGTGTGAAGGACAGCGATGTTGTTACGGTGTCGTACGCCGATCCGGTTTTGAACGAGACGAAGAGCGCTTCGGCGAACTGGTTTTCGACACAGGTGCCAGCCTTCGGGATCACGGGAGCAGGATACACCAGTGCCACCGCACTCAATCCGAATCTGATTCTCCAGCTCATTCCTTGGACAGGTGGCGGAGTGGCCACATGCACGATTGACAATACCGACTCGCTGGGTGAAGACGGAAAAACGCCGGCTGTTGCGATCACAGCCGGAACCGTTGGCTGGGCAGGATTCGGCTGGGCTGCAGTTGCCTCTGCCGGAAGCGGCACGCTGGCAAGCATTGATATGACGACGTACGCTGCCTGCACACTCCACGTGTCAGCAAAAAGCACGACGGCCACGGATTTCAGCATGCTTGTGGAAAATCTAAACAAGACTGGCCAGACATGGGTTACCGCATCGTCGGTTGGTTTTGTTGCAGACGGAAACTGGCATGATCTTGCAATTCCACTCTCAGCATGGTCCGCGACATGTGACTTGTCCAACGTTGACTATTTCCTCGGTGTAAGCATGGCTCCCTATGTCGCTGGAGAAACACTAGTCCTGGACAATGTGTATTGGACATTGCCTCAATAATGCGGTTATGTGGTAACATCCGTCGTCGTATGGATGCCTGAAAATGAAAAACCCCGCGCAAGTGCGCGGGGTTTTTTTATCCTGTTTGTAAACTTTCCCTGCTGAGGCAAAATTATTTTCATTGATGACCGCTTGCTCTTCATACGATGCGGGAGCGCTTCCGGAAAGGTGGTTTTCGGATTAACAGAGAAATAAAATCTTACCAACCAAAAACACTTATGATTGTTGTTGTATAACAATGAGTTACAACGACGGATATTTATTATAGTTTTCCTTAAGAAAACATTTAGTCATTTATCCCCTTGATAAAAATCCTGCTTTCCCGTATATTTATAACGGAACGAAGATTCTTGAATATAAGAATGTGGCGTTTATGATCGACATTTATGAATATATCGATTACCGTAAACTTCTCAAGGATCTTTACCTTGAAAAGAAAAAGGAGTTTCCATTCTTCTCTTACCGGTACATCGCCCGGAAGGTGGGATTCAGCTCTGCCGGTTTCTTCATCAACGTTGTCCAGAGAAAGCGGAACATCTCGTCGGAATTTATATTTAAATTTGCGCAGGTGTTTAAGTTCAAGCGCGCCGAAACCGAATACTTCGAGCTGCTCGTCCGGTTCGACCAGGCCAAGAATCACGACCAGAAAAGATATTATTTCGAAAAGATTCTCGCCTCAAAAAAATCGAAGATCAAGGTAACCGACGCGCAGCATTACGAATTTTACAGCAAGTGGTATTACACCGCGGTGCGCGAGGTGCTGAACTGCTGCAAATTTTCCGGCAATTACGCGGAACTTGCAAAACGGGTATCGCCGCCGATAACGCCCGCCGAGGCGAAAAAGGCGGTGGCGCTCCTCGAGAAAATGGGATTTATCCAAAAGGACGACCGCGGGTGCTATCAGCTCGTTGACGATATCATCACCACGGGGTATGAGGCGAAATCGCTTGCGATCAACAATTTCCTCATATCCACCACCGAGCTTGCGCGGCAAGCGATAGACCGGTATCCGCGGGAGCAGCGGAGCATGTCAACGCTCACCTTCAGCTGTTCGCCCGAGGGTTACGCGCAGATTGATGAGCGTCTTAAACGGTTTAGGCGTGAAATTCTCGAAATCGTAAGGGCGGATAAAAACGTGGATAGGGTGTATCATATTAATTTTCACGTTTTTCCGATGTCCAGTCCGATACCAAAGCCATAGCAAAAAAACACGTATGAGCCAGCTCCGTACACTGTTTTTGCTCATGTGCGCCGCCGCGGTGCTTTACGTCGGCTGTACACCTATGTTGGCCGGCGGCTCAGGTTCGGAAGTCGTCGGAGTTGTCCGTGACGCCTCGTTGAAAGCAGTTTCCAACGCAACCATCTATTTAGATTCGACACGAGCAGATACCGTTTCACAGCCCGACACTTCCCTCAAACATCACGATTCCACGAGCTCCGATGCAAACGGCAATTACCGTTTTACCCTCGCCAGCAACGGGATTTCTGTTTACAACATTTCCTGTTCTGCAAATAAGGGCGCGCTTATCGGATTCAAACCCGACATTGTGGTCAACAGGCCGGTGGATTATAACGGGACTTTTATTGTGACCGTTGATCCCATCACCTTGGCTCCCCCAGGTGCGATAAAGGGGAAGGCCCTCATCAACAGCTTGAATATGGCGGGCATCATCTGCTACATTCCCGGCACGTCGTTTCTTGCAATGACCGATGATTCCGGAACATTCCTCATCTCCAAGGTCCCTGAGGGCACGTACAATGTGTATTATTATTATCCCGGTTACCAAACGGGAAAAACCTCCTCGGTTACGGTAATTCAAAACCAGGTCACCACCATTCCCGCCCTCCAGCTCAGCCTGGATCCGGCCGGTAGGCCGCTTCCGCCGCTCTCCCTTGCCGCCGCCGAAGACACGGTCAACGGTATTGTGAAATTAACGTGGCGGTCTGTCAAGGTTTCAGATCTTGCGGGATATATCGTGTTACGGCAAGGGCCCGGGGATCCCGACTTTGTTCCGTTAAATGCAATCCCAGTCACCGATACCGCATATAACGACGTGGTGTTCAACAATCCCCAAGACACGACCAAGACCTTGATCTACACCGTGAGGGCGGTTGATGCCGACCATAACCAGAGCGACAACGCAATTTCAATTCGAATCGACGTCATCCCGCCATCCTATATCCGCCCGGTGTTGTATTTGTCAATGATTTCCCCGGCATCAGACACCATTGTCGCGGGGACCGCGGCAACGGCCGCCGTCGGATTCAAGTGCAACATCACGAAAACCGACACCATCACCTGGTACG
Organism: Chitinivibrionales bacterium; assembly: GCA_035516255.1. Classification (NCBI taxonomy): domain Bacteria; kingdom Pseudomonadati; phylum Fibrobacterota; class Chitinivibrionia; order Chitinivibrionales; species Chitinivibrionales bacterium. The sequence goes on from DATJAL010000052.1 coordinate 249,314, forward strand.
CAAAAGCACCTGACTCGGTGTTCCTCAGAAAAACGGCCGTCATGGCGCTGGCGGGCGGGGACACGCTTTCGTACGTCTGGACCGGTTCCGGCATAAAAAAGGTATGCGTGAACGTTCTTGACGAACGCGGAAACACCTGGCGCGACAGCATCATGCTCAGCGTACGGCCGAAGGCCGTCGCGGTGACGGCAATATCTTCCACCGACAGCACCGTGCGCGTCACGTGGCGGAAATCGGCCGACCCCGCCTTTGCGCAATACCAGTTGTTTGCCGCTGATACCGGAACGGGGACAGCGGCGGTTGTTGCGTCAACGGCAAACGTGAGTGACACCACCTACCTCATTTCAACTAGGACAAACGGCATCAAGAGTTACCGCGTAAGAGTGCTTGCCGCGCAGGGCCTGGTTTCCGACAGCGGCATCGCGCTTGCGGGCGGGATAAAAGATTCACCGCCGCGTTTCACCATCGATACCGCCGCCATCCCGAAAACGGCGAACGCCGCCATGCCGTATCGCGTAAAACTTACCGTCTCAGATGTCAATCTAGACAATCTCTCGTTTGTCCAGCTTTCCTCGGTAACGGGCCTTACCATAGCCGATACCGCGGTAGCCTGGACCCCCGGCGTCGCCGACGTCGGCGTGAAGCATATCAGCGTGCGGGTAAGCGACGGGTGGGGCGGGAGCGATACGATATCCTGGGACGTTACGGTAATGCCGTCGAACGTGTGGTCGAGCATTTCCCCCCTGTCAAAGGCGCGCAGGTTCCTTTCGGCCGCCGTGATCAACGGCGTGCTCTACGCAGCGGGAGGGGGCACCCTTCAATTTGATGGCATGAATTACAACCTGCATCCATGGGACACTGTTGAGGCGTTTACTGTTGCCTCCGGCACCGCCTGGTCGCCGGTGGCTTCGCTTCCCACCGCCCGATACCGAATGGCGTGCGCTTCTCTGGGCGGCACGCTTTTCTGCTTTGGCGGTGCGGGAACCTATGATTATGTGATGCATGTCGATTCTTTCAGTCCGGCGTCGAATTCGTGGGGCGCTGCCGACACGCTCTACAGTGTGCGGGTAGGCGCCGCCGTCTGTACCGTCGGCGGCAAATTCTATCTCATCGGCGGCGAGAGTTATAACGGCACAAGCTTAACGGTGTCCGCGAACATTGACGAATGGGACCCTGGGCTGGGATGGAGTCCCAAAGTGTCTTTGCAAAAGGCGCGCATGGACCATCAGGCCGTGGTGATTAACAATAAGATTTATATCATCGGCGGGCTGGGCGGATCCGACCCGAACAATTGCGTTCCCGAGCAGAGCGTGGAGGTGTTTGATCCGGTCCAAAACCGCATTGATACGGCCGCCCCGCTCAACACGGGCCGCTGGTATTTCGGCGCGGCTGAGGCAAACGGAAAAATCTATGTCGTCGGCGGCCTGTATTCTTTTGATACCGACAGCTCCCAAGCATCCGTTGAGGAGTACGATCCGGTTAAAAATGTCTGGTCATTCAAGGCTTCGCTTCCCGCGGGAAGGTTCGGCTGCGCAGCGGCCTCGTGGCAGGGAAAAATTTACGTGGTTGGCGGCGCTGAAAAAGACGCGACAGGCACAAAGGAAACAAATTCGGTAATGGTGTTTTATCCGTAATCTGCGTCGCGATGGAAATAAGGCATGAAAACCATTAAAAGACACAAATGGCATTTCGCGCAGTGCATTGCCGCCGCGCTCGTCATGTTCTTTGCGGCCGCGTTTGCCTATCCCCAGTGCAACCTGAACGACAACGGGTATGTGTTTCTGCATCCAGCGTTTGCAAACAGGAATTGGGGCAAGGCCTGGTACGACAGCGTAAGCATCGTGCTGCCCGACACGCTGTGCGCGGCAAGGCCGGTGCGCTTCGACATCTGCGGGCCGGCGGCAGGCGCCGTGGCACTATATTCGGATTCCGCAAACGGCCTGTATCTCATGAAAACGCAGTACACCTGTCCGCAGCCCAAGCCTCTGTGCACCACCTGCATCCTCGAATATCTCGATCCTCTGCAGCTCGCGCTGCCGGGCGTGGCCCTGGCGCAAAATTTTCCGCTGTACCTGGTGAAAAGTCCTCTTTACGGCGGCGACAGCATAAAGGTGCTGGTAAAAAACACCCAGAAAAAGGTTGTTGCGCTGGCGCTTTCCACCTCGAGCCTCGCCGTGCTTCACCAGGACACGCTCGCGACGAGCGCGCTGCTGCCGCAGCAGGACATTTTCCGCATCCAAGGCGCTTACGACACGCTTAACCAGCGCGACTCGGGCGTTTGGCTGCTCGGTTCGTCCGGCCTCATGCGGTATTTCCCCATTGCAAACGGCCAGTGGGGCGCGGAGGCCAAGCGCGACCTGAATGCCGTGTCCGACACGGTGTTGTGCGTCGATAACGGGTTTGCCGGAACGTCGTCGGGTTCGATATATAAAAGACTGGGCGGCTCGTTTGTTTTCGACAACCAGCCGTGTCCGAACATCGCCATCAGGAACATCTATCCGCGCGGCGCCGTGTGCGATAAAGGAACCTTTTTGGATTATACCGGGACTTCATGGAATGCGTTTTCGCGGGACACCACAAATTATTTCAACGGCAATTTCATCAACCGGTGGGACGGTTTCGGCGTGGAGCTGCTCGACAACCAGTGGCACCGGAGCGCTTACACCTATCGCCTGAATCCTTCCAGTATTTCGGCAACCCAGCCGGCTGCGGCAAAGTTCTATGTCAATAACGGCTGTTATCGTTTGAACCAACCTGATAGCATCAACGTGATCCTGCAAGACCCGGACGCCAGCTTCACCGATTTCAGCATCATCTTAAACAATGCTGGAACCAAGGTCAACATGAAAAATGACGGCACCTACACCATTTCAACATTCCCCCCCGATTCACAATGCACGCTTGATTCGCTGCGGATGAAATCCGGCACCCTCGCTTTCGCGTTTTCCATGTCATCCGTAAAGGTATATGCGAGCTGCGAGCTGGGCAAACGTGACGTTGTTTGCCTCAAATGCATCCGCGCCGATTATCCGTTTGTCACATCGCATGCATGGAGTCAAAATGATACCTTGACCATTACCGCAGGCAGCGATGTTTTAAAAATAGCGAACGAAATGATGTCCGTCACCGCCAACGGTTTTGCTTTTTCCGCCGCAGACAATGGCGCCGTTTTCTATAAGATCGCCGGCCGATCCCTCATGTTTTTCGTTCACCAAGGTCTCGATAAAAAACTGGTCCGCATCAATGTATACAATGTCGCCGGCCAAATGCTCGCCTCGCTTGCGGTCGGCAATCAGGCTTCAGTGGCCATGCCGCACATCGCGGGCGCCGGCGTGGCTTTTGCCAAATATCACTTTTCTGACGGCAGTTCGTGCTGCCAGCAGATCCTTCTTGTCCGCTGACCGCAGCTTTATTGCACGTTGTCCTGCAACCCGCATTTTTTAATCCGCAAGAACCGATGTTTACCATGAGAAAACACTTTATTGTCAAGCCTGTTGCCCGTGATGAAATAGAGGGATATATTTATAGGCGGCTGGATGCTCAACACGCATCGGAGAATCGTTCATTATCATTACCCTGCGGTTTATGCGGTAACGCCGCAGCCGCAGGGCGTTTAGGGTAAAATGGTGTTAGGTTGAAACCGGCGCCGAGGCGGAGTGTTCTGGCGGCGCCGGTTTTATTTGGTTATAACTACCTGTTGTTTCCCGCGATTGCAGATTATACTTTTAATGCAATGTTTCCAGCAATTTTTTCATGAAAACCCGGGAAGGAGAGACGGCGTTTATGGCTCATACGTTCGAAGAACTCAAACATAAGACGGTTGCCGAACTGCGTGACATCGCGGCGGGCATCCAGCACGAAGCGCTTCAGGGATATTCCCAGCTCAACAAGGAACACCTGCTCGTGCAGCTCTGCAAGGCCCTCAATATCAGCATGCTCTCGCACCACAAGGTGGCGATGGGCGAGGTAAAGGTCAAAATAAAGAGCAAAATAAAGGAACTCAAAGTAAAACGGAACGAGGTGCTCAAGGCGGGCGACCACAAAGCGCTCAAACACCTCCGCCGCAGGATGCATTTCCTCAAAAGGAACCTGAGAAAGGCCGCGGTCGAAGTGTAACGGCGGCAGCTGAACAATAAAAAGGCCGTCCCCGCTGGGACGGCCTTTTTATTTGTCAATTATGCGGTACCGTCACCGGTACTGCCTCAACATATAAATGCCTTTTGCCATGGTCAGGGCCCTGACAACCGGTTTCCCGGACATCACCAGGGATTCCCAAACTTTTTTTCCTGAAAGATCATATAATTCGATTTTCTGAATTCCCGCGCCGAGACGCGGGATAGCGACCGCGCCGCCGAGGACCGCGATTTTCTCCAGGGAACAACTTGTAAGGGTTTTTCTTTCAACCGGGGCCGTTACCCCCACGGGCTTGACCGGTCCCGTGGTGCATACCTGCTTCTTGGAAGGCACCACCATGCTGAATCCGTCATTGAAGTTGACGGTTTTGTCGGAGATATCCGGGTTGAAGGCGCAGTAGGTGCGGGTTGTTCCTTTGTCAAAAACGGCAAAGGTGGGCGTGCTTCCGGTGACGGAGGTGTCGAGCCTGCCGGCCGTGTTAAGGGATGAGATCTCGAGATAGCAGGCCGCCTTGGTGTTTCCGGCCTCGATGCTGGTTCCGCCGTTGTATTTCGACATGGCGGTGGCCCCGTCGGAGTAGGCGAGGAACTCGTAGAAGAGGTCGGACCACCCGCCGTCGAATCCTTCATTATAATTTAACGGGTTGTAATCGGGGTACCGGCCGTAGTACAGGTGCCCCGACGTGTTGGGCAGGAAATTGATTCCGTGAATGGCGCTGCCTGCGCCCGAGAACCAGGTGCTGTATGCGCCGCCGTTGCTCCACACCATGCCGACGCAGGTGTGGGTATATGCGGTCGGGAATGTTACATTGTCAACGTCCCACCAGTACTGCCCTATGGCGCGCGCCTCGTTGACATACATGAAAATACCCTCGTCGCGCAGCACTTTGTTACCGGTCATGACGCCGTATAGGATAAGTCCGGCGTTGAAGTTCATGGATTCCGACGACGATTCTTGGTTGGTGCCGGTGGCAAAGCCGGTGCCGTCGGCCCAGCCGTGGCCCTCATAGGGCTCGAAATAGCCGAAGCGGCCGAACAGCGGATCGTTGTCGTCCCATGAATTCACGTCACGGATAAGCATCTGCACCATGCCGCCCCAGTTTTCCGGTTTTGCCCAGGTTGTGTCCCATTGCGCCACGCATGCAGCGGCTCTCAGATAATAGCCATAGTGGAAATGGTGATCGGTAAGGCGCGTGTCCGAGTAGTAGCACGGCGGATACCCGATAAGCCTGTTCCATGGTTTGTGATAATAAAATTCGGGTTGACCGTCAGCGGTAAACCAGTTCTGCAGGCTTGACTTGAGGGAGGTGACGATCGCGTCCCGCTTGGCTGTGTTGCCGGCCACGTCCGCGATCTGCGCGAGCTGCGCATATTTGCCCATGTCTTTGTTGTAGGTGCATCCGCCGGCGCCGATGGATGCGGGAATTCCTTCGCCATTGACGAGGTTCTGGAGCGTGGGCATGTCAAACCCCACGGCCGGCATTGAAACGAGTATGCCGTTGAACTTCATGGGCACGGCAAAATTCTGGCCCGCCACGGTCTTCATCACGCCGCGGGCGCTCTGGTAGGTGTAGGAGAGAAACGGACCCGGCATTTCGAGCCATTGGTGGCGGAACACGGCGAAAATCGTCCCCGATGCGGTTCCTTCCTTGGCCTCGGTGACCACGCTGAAAAACGAGGTGAGGATCGCCGACGGCTCGTCATAGTTCCAGGTCACGCGTGTGTCCTTGACAAAGGAATAGGCGTATTGCGTGAAGAACGCGAGGGTCTGCGCCGAATTGTCGGGAAGCAGGGCCACCGAAAGATAGTCTTTCCCGGAAAGCGACGATGTCATCGTCCCCGAGCCGCTCCATGTTGACCCCGTGGGGGCGAACACGGCCCAGTTGTGACCGTTGACCGTTGCCGCAACCACGCTGCCCTGGCTGTACCAGATGGTGGGAGTACCGGCAAAACTGACCTTAGCATTCCCGCCGGTCATCTTGAAATAGGTAAAAGGAATTCCCTGCGCCATGGTGGCCTCCATGGTCATGGCGCCCGAGGTCCACCTTGCAGTGACACCAAAATGGGAATGTGCCGAAACGGGAGAAGAGGTGGCGTTCAGGCCGTCCATGCCGACGGTAAGGTCCCTGTTGTGGGAATTTGAGAACCCGCCGCCCGTGCTGACGGCGGCGCCGGGGTATCCCATGTCCAGCCCACCTGCATTTGTCTGGTAGGATATCGGATGCGCCCAAAGGGGCTGGGAGAACGAATTGTTGATGAGCGTCGCCCACCATTTTGCACAGATCACCTTCTGAGAAAAATCCGACGTTATCACCGGATTGTGGTCGGGTACGGTAAAATTACCCGAGGTAGCATAGGATCCCAAACCTGCCTGGACCTGGGCCGAAACAGGAACATTTGTCAATAGGCAAAAAGCGCAGCTTGCAACCATGCACCACAGCTTGGTCCGTATCATTTTTTTTCCTCCTTAGTGCAGAGCAACTTGATTTGCTTTACCGCTTAAAAATATTGTACTAATCAAGGTTTAATCGCTTTAACAAAATGCAATTAAAAAATATTCTATTATTTTATAATATAAGAAAAAAAAGAGTAAATACCTTAAAAATATATCCAAAATAGGGCAGAAACCACCAATTAAATTTAAACGCCTAATTATATTGAAAAGTCATTACGGTTTTGATATAATTAATTATGAGGGTCAAGGATTCCGTTAAAAGCGAGCTTGCTATGGCTAAAGTTAAACGCAACTCCGGAATTACTATCATAGAATTATTGACGGTCATAGTAATTTTAGGCCTTTTAGCAGCTGTTGCGGTGCCGAACATCAACCGATTGACGGATCAGGTAAGACTTCGGACTGCTGCCAATTCTCTCAAACGCCAGCTTATCATCGCGAGAACGCGCGCATTGGCGGATCCAAATATCCATGTCGGCGTCTGCATAGATACCAATCATAGCAAGTCAAGGTCTTGGGTGTTTCTTGATCTTTCGTCCGGTACTTTAAATCATTACGATGCGACAGACCCGACATACATGGGTACCTATACCGCGCCCATGGGTGTTTGGGACAGCATACCGACGCTTGCCAATAATGGAATATCGGATAGCGTCGTGATTTTCAGGGGCGACGGCTCCGCAAAAAACGGCGGAAAAATCGTGGTGAAAAATAAGAGAGGACAGGTACGGATAATAAGCGTGCTGGCAAGCACGGGAAGAGTAAAGGTAAATTAGTCAACAGAGTTTTTAGGAACCTTTTTGACGTCTGGAGCGCAGGAGAAAATAATGAAAAACCTTGGAACTATTGTGAAAAACGCAAAAGGATTTACTTTGATGGAAGTAATAATGACTATGGTCATCATTGGCGTGACCGCGGTTGTCATTCTGACATGGCAAAAAACTTCATGGACGCAGACAAAATCGACCAACAGGCTTATGGTTGCAGGACAGGTGATTGAAAAACAGATAGAAAAGATACGAATGACCATTGCACAGAACCCGGCAACAAATTACCCGTCTTTTAGAACGAGTTTTGCCAGCAAGGATTCGGTCATGGCCGACACCACGGTTACGCCGCGGATGTGGGTGCGGTGGAGCACATGGGACACGCTGCATGATCCAAAGGGACACGCAATAACCGATATATGCCAGGTCAAACTTGTTGCCTGGTGGACAGGCGCAGGGGTAAACGACTCTTTAAAGGTTGAAACACGCATTGCAAAGAATTTTTAAGGCCCACAAGACCGGAGCAAATAGCATGCACGGGGCAGGGAAAGAAGAAAAAAAAGGAACGGGTGGGTTTACCATAGTGGAACTCGTTATAGCAATCGCGGCGGGTACCATTGTCATTCTCGGTATCTACCGTTTGCTTTCCTCGAGTTTGTGGAGTTATAACCTGCAAGATCAAGAGACCGATATGTACCAGAATGCGACCTATACAATAAAGAAATTAACCGAAGTGCTTTCCCAGGCAGGATCGGATCTGCCTGATTCTTTATATCCCGTGATAAGCGTGAACAGCGCCAGCGATATCATTGTGAAGACAAATGATAAAGGTGCAAAACAGATGATGAGCGCAAACCTAACTGCATCGGCAAAAATTCCGGTTGACAATGGCGCCCCTTTTGTGGGATGTGATACCATTGTTGTTGATTCGGGATTGGGATTTCTTAAATTTCCGTTCGATAGCGTTCGGGCTGCTGCTTCACCAGACACGGTTTACCTTAAATCCCCGGCCGTGGCTACGTTAAAACAATGGGACAGGGTTTTTGGCTCGTATACCGAACACTATTATGCCAGCAATTTTAATTTCTGCTACCAAGCTGACTCTGTGGTTCTTGCCGAAAACATAGATTCGATCGCCGTAACCTTTTACGACACGGGCCACGCAACGACCACCAACTGGGACCACATGAGCACAGGGGCATTGTATGTCCGCGCGCGCACCGCGACACCGGACAAGCTGTACAAACATCCCGTATTTCATGACGGCTACAGGAGGCTCGCGCTCACAATGGAGTTCAGGCTGAGAAACAAATTCAGATTTTAGTGGGGAGGGATCTATGGAAAAAATAACGAGGTTTCTGAAAAATTCCAACGGCGTGGTCATGGTGATTTCCCTGGTCATCATGCTTGCGGTCACCGCAATCGGCATAGCCATGGTGGCCAACGCGGCGATGAGCTCCACCATCGCGAAGAATTACCGCAACGAGATCCAATCATTTTACGCGGCGGACGGACAGATGACCATGCTCTCCCAGGCCGTGATCGATTCCACCGACACCAACTGGACGCGCGTGAGTCTTTGGAGAGGGAAAAAATGCGGAAATGCCTACACTTTCGTATCGGATTCCGCCTCGTCGGTGAACGGCACCAATGTCGCTTCGTTTGCGATCGACGGCAATCAGACCACACGATGGGAGAGCACGCAGGGAGTTGACCCCCAATGGATTTGGGTCAATCTCGGAAGCTCAAAAAAAATCTATTGTGTTGCGATTGACTGGGAAAATGCCAGTGCCGCCTCATATCATCTTGACGGGTCCAACGATAAATCGACTTGGACAACTCTAAAGTCTTTATCCGGGCTAACAGGCGCCCGAACCGATTCCATCACCGGATTAAGCGGCAACTACCAATATATTCGCATTTATGGTTTAACCCGATCGACCACTTACGGATATTCAATTTATGAAATAAGCGTTTATCCCGACACCTTGGGGATGGCCTCAAACGACACCCTCTTTCCACGCTCCTTAATCACGATGACGGCCAGCTCCACAAACGCAGGTTCTCCCGCCAATGTCAACGACGGTAACAGCTCCACATCCTGGACAAGCAACGCGTCTGACCCTCAATGGATATACGCCAATTGCGGCAGCCCTATTTATATCAGCAAAGTCATTATTAATTGGGCACATAACTCATCGGGCAAGAGCTATACCATAGACGGCTCCACCGACGGCAAATACTGGACAACGATAAAATCTTTTTCAAGCACCGATACCACGAATCAGCGCCTTGATACCATTTCCGGTCTCACAGGAAGTTATCAATATATACGCATGAGCGGCGCCACCCGCAACGGAAGCTCGGGCTATTGCATAAATGAAATGCCCATTTATGCTTATTCGGTCGCTCCAAGGTTAGATACTACAATTTACGGCAGATACAAGGTACAATGGTCGGTCCAAATGGTTGATACCGACATGTACACCATTTCCACGCTTTCCTGGGATTCGCTGCAGAAATGGGGACAGGTTTTTAAAACGCCGCTCAAGCAATCCATTGAAAAGTTGGGCAACCTGAAGTCCATGGCGCCTTCTCAGTTGGACACAGTAAAGGTAAGGTTCTACGATTTCCATTCCGGCAGAGTGTGCCCGGAATTTGAAAATGTTCATCGTTCCGGAGTTCATAAAAACATGGTGAGTCAATACTTGGATGGTCAACGTAAACCGCAGGTGGGCACCCAACCACGCACAAACCAATATATAAAATATTGGTTCAGGGACTGGAACGGAGCCGGCGGCGGCAAGGGCGATTCAACAATTCCAATCTACCTCAATGTGGTCTCGCCATGGAAGGACACGAGCCCATGCACGGTTCTCAGGTATGATACAAAACACTTTACTGCCGCCAGGGGAAATAGTCTCAGAAGGTGGGTATACGACGGAACTCCCAAATGGGGAGCGTGTCACGTGAACGAACTTGCATGGCCCGACTCTTTATTTAAAATTGATACAACGGTAAAGAACGGCGGCATTCTAAATGATACGGCGTTTAAAAATGCGATCGTCGACACCTTTCTTGTTTTCAATCTTTCTGATCCAACTACCGGAACCTACAGTTACGGAAACGGCGCCTTCTTCCTTTTGGATAATAAAGGTTTTGGCAAGGAGTGGTCAACAGAAAATACGGGCGTAGGTGATTCCACGTACATTTCACAACACAATTATAGCTTCACCATGTCGATGGATACAACCTTTATCATGGTACCGGGACTCAAATTTTGCTTCACCGGGGATGATGACATCTGGCTGTATCTCAATAACAGGCTCGAAATGGACCTGGGAGGGCCGCACCAGGCCGCATCGGACACGGTGCTGGTCGACACCGTGGCGGGACTAACGAATTATCAGAAATATAATTTTGATTTTTTCTATTGTGAGCGCCACAGCGTGAATTCCGATATCTACATCACCACAAACATGCTGGTGTTCCACAGGAAAACGTTCAATGAGCGCTCATGGCACCGCGACTATGGGTTCACCGATTAACATGCATGCCATGTCGTTTGCTGCACGGGCGTTCAACCGGACGCCCTTGCTTTTTGAGAATTCTGGTTATCGTTGCTCAGGTACTTCGGTTTTCTTTTCCACGGTTTGCGCGGAAGTCTCCATACCCATGTAACGGAGCATCTCCGTAAAATATCCCAGCGCCTCCTGCCGCACATACGGAGCACCCTTCCATTGAACCCGGATGCTGTCGGCAACCGCATCTGCGGTTTTAGGGTCAGAAAGGTCAATCGCGGGCCTCTTCGAGCCGCTGTTCTTCACAAGCAAAAACGACGAGCCGTCAGTATATTCAAGATGCCAGTCGGGATTTTCGCAAAGCCACTTGATGAGGTTCCGGTATTGCGTGAAAATGGCCGACGGAAGGATCGCATGCGTGATGTTGAACTTTTTTTCGAGAAAGGAAAAAAGTTCCGGCGTGGCGCACACCGAAAGGTACTCGGCGAAAAACCGCGGTTGCCGGATCACCAGCCTGCCGTCGATAAACACCTTCTGGCGCGGATAGAGCTCCCAGATAAGATAGCCGCCGTACCTGATGTCGTTGAACATTTCGCCTGGGACAGGATCTGCCTTGAGATAGGCCGCGATTTTTTCGGGAAACCTGAACGGCGACAGCACCCGCCCCGGCGGGCAGGCGGCCACCACGGCGTAATGATTGATAAAGGGGACAACAACGAGGAGCAGGGAGGCGGCCGCCACGCCCGCCGAGGCAAGGTGCCGGGCTTTTTGCGGCAAAAAGGAAAAACGGTGCAGGCCGTCGGCGTCCATCACTATGTATCCGACAATAGGGACAACGGCGATAAAATAGAGGAGGACATTCCGCACCGCGCTCACGGCAAGAAATAAAAACCCGAGAAACAGCACCGCGTGCGCGGGCCGGATTTTTTTCCAGTTCACGGCAAACAGAGCGATTGCGGCAACGGCGGTCACCATCACCGCTGTCCGGTAGCCTGCTTCGAAACCGGTAAGCGAAAAAAGCGGGACGTTTTCCGATATGGTAAGGGAATACAGGTTCTGCGCGACCGGCGCAATGCGGGAGAATAGTTTAAACGGCAGGAGCAGGCCCGAAATGCCGTAGGGATTTACAAGACAGGAAAGCAAGCAGAGAACTAAAACGAGGGAATGGCTGTTCCACAGGACCGATCCCGGCTTGTCCGTGGACAAAGCGGCCGCCCGCGCCGAACCGACCACCTCCTCGGCCGCATACGCCCCGATAATGAAGAGGCCGATCGGGTACAACCCTTGCGAATTTGTCCAGATCATCTGCAGCGGCACGCAAAGCCACAACCACCGTTTATTCAATCCCCGGCGAACATTCTCGAAAAGAAAGATGTACGCGGCGATGCAGAGCATAGTGATGAGCACGGGCCTTTCGCACACGAGGTACCGCGCATCGTAGAACAGCAGCGCCGAGAGAAGGCTGCAAGCCCAGGCATAAACGCCACTCCGGTATGCGAGGCATAAGAGCGTCACGGTTCCGGCAACAGCGGCGAGCTTGAAAACGATCAGTGCCTTGAGGCCGCCCAGTAAAAACAGGCCGTACACGAGAAGCTGGAACAGCCAGTGAAGGTCTATCCATCGGGGAGACGCAAGTGTAAAGGCAAACGGGTCGGTGTAGAGAAGATGCCGCTGCGCGATAATTTCCCTTCCCGCGGCCAAGTGCCAGAAGATGTCGGTGTCGGTGATGGGGAAGTAGCAGAAAAACGCGGCAAGGCCGGCGGCCAGGAGAACGGGGAAGTATTTAATAATCTTCATAATTCAATTCTTGCCATATATTTCCGCAAATGCAGGTCATTGCGAGCGAAGCGAAGCAATCCTCTCAAAATGCTTTTTCTGATGGCATTTTATCTTATAAGCAAAAGCATTGAACGGCACTGTAATAAGATTATTTCGCCGCAATCCCCCGAATTGACATTGACCATCCGCATCCGGTATTATCAAGGGATTTTATTTTCGTTTTGTAATTCTTTTTTAGCTGTGGCCCGGCTTAACCCGGATAGCAGCACCGTATCCTCCGGGAAATACTCCAGCCCTTTTTTAAAGACCTCAACGGCCTTATCGTACTGTTTGGCCGCCATCGCGACGCCGCCGTAATTCGCGGCGAGGTTTGCAAAATCGGGATGCGCGGCAAACAGCGTTTCAAACACCGCCAGCGACGAATCCGGCTTCCCCGCGGCCGCGTATGCGAGCGCGAGGTTCCCCGTTGCCTCGCCAAAGCCGCTGATCCTTGCCGCGGCCTCCCTGAAATACAAGATTGCCACGCCGTGCCGCCCGCGGTTCATGCATAGCGTGCCGGCGTTGTAGCAGAGCATGCCGATGGTTTTGCTTTTTACAAGGCTCGAAAGATCGTACCAGGGTTTGCCTGCGACAGGATACCGTTCCCGGTAATAGCCGTCCGGATGGCTGAAACCGGACTTGTTGGGCTCGATGTTGAACCGCTTTATTCCATCGTCATATCTGCAGAAAAAATGGCCCGGCAGCATCACGCCGTACATCGGGCATCCGATCCTTTCGGCAAGCATGAGCATGACAAGGGAAACGCCCAGGCACGCGCCCTTTTTGTTTTTAAATACGAGGTGGGGAAGAAGAGTTCCGGGGATGGTATCGGCGGGATCAAATCCGATTTTCCATGAGTCATAGACAAGTGCGATAATCGAATCTGCAGCGGCGGGTGATTTTTTTTTATCACCGAGCGATTGCGCCAGGACGGTCGCTGCGTTGTCGAGGACGCGGTAAAAGCGGCGAAGGGAAACGGTATCGTCATCGCCATAAACCGCCATAAGGTTTTTGGAAATAATAATGACTGAGCTTTCAAGCGGGATTGAATCCGAAAACGCGGGAAAGACCGTTGCCGGTCCGGATGAATAATGCCTGCTGCAAACACCGGTCAGCAAAAAGAAAGGGATGATGATGCCGAAACAAATACGGAAGGAATATTTTTTATTCATCACGTTCAAATATAAATAAGGCAATGGGATTCATACCGGATAAAAAAAGCCTGACGTGCGGACAGCCAGGCTTGAAAAAGCTAAAAATTATTTTAAAAATCAATTAATTAAAATGCTTTTGCTTACGCCCGCCGGACCGACGATAATGCAGGCATTGACATGGGCGAATGACGCCTTTTGACCAGCGTTTAAAATCAACCTACCGTTGGGGAGGAACGTCCTTGCAACCGTCGATGACCGCTGCAGATCAACATTCGTTTGCGGGACCATCCTTAAAGAAGCTACTCCGGTGGTCAATCCCAGCAGCCATTTCATGACATTGGTGCCGCACAGCTTGTTGTCTTTCGAATTGATATACTCATTGTAAAGCCATGGGTCGCCCATGGCGAACACCTTTCCATTCCCCTGGAGTGCCGTTGAGATGAGAACGCTCCCTCCGAGGGTGAACAGGGCCTGGGCCGGCGCGACGAGCGTTTGCGTGCACATGTCGACGATATGGAGCGTGTCGCATCCCGCAAAAAGAGGATTGGCCGGAAGTGGGCCGAGGTCTGCGCCTCCGCCATAGGTGTCGCTATTGAAGGTGATGCCGAACTTTGCCGCAAGGATGTTCACGTGCGTGAGATCGCAGTTGCCCTTATTGTTGGTAAGCAGCAAGAGGCTCCCGCCCCGCTGCACCCATTTGTCAATGGCGTCGGCCTCCGCCGGGGTAACGAATTCAGGATCCGGCGATTCCGAGGAGTCGTCGGGGTCGACGATGATAAATACTTTTAGGGGAGCGAGCACGGCTGAATCCGGTGATGTTTGAATGCTTGCCGTGTCTGCGCCAAGCCCCAGGATGAGCTGTGCACACTGCGAGAAGCCACCCACGCTGGTCAGCTGCCACGTATAGTGAGGCGTTGGTTCATTGTTATGGAAGCAGTCGAGACCCACTACTGGTTTTTGGGCGAAAGATTGAGATACGGTGAGCACGCATACAATCAGGACGGCGGTCAGACTGCGATATTTCATAATTTACTCCCGGTTTGTATATATAATTCTATCATTAATATATTATTAAATCCTTATATTTTACTTAACTATTTCTGTGGAATTTCCTTACTGAAGGTAAGAAAAAAAAGGGGTGAAATGGACAAAAATTGCTTATTATATTTATTAACCGTCCAAAAATAAATGTAGTTTTTATGGAAAATCAGGAATATTAGAAGGTATAATAGCATAAAACCTTATTTATTATAAAAGGAGGCATCATGTTTTTTACCAAAAGGATCTGTGCCGCAGGTATCATTGCGCTTGTTCTCGCTGCTGCTGCTTTTCCTGCCGACACTGTTGTTGTTGAGATCACGGGGTATGTATCCGACTGGGCGGGACAGCCCGTGAAGGGAGCATCGGTCCATCTGAAAAACGCTAATTTGACTGTTGCTACCGATACCATGGTCGGCGATCCCGGACCCGGTTACTTTAGATTTGACGCTCTTGTTCCCATGGCGGTACAGGCACCGATCCAAAAGGCCGCTTCCGTCTCACGGCCGTTCCTGGCGTCGGACGGCCTCCATTTCAGCGTGAGCCAGAATACGCAGCAGGTGAAAATCGATCTTTTCACCCTGTCCGGCAGAAAGGCATTTGAACTTGTCAATTCGAGCATGAAACAAGGGAATTACCGGGTGCCGATCCGCGCCGCGATGCAAACATCGCAGACCTATGTCGTTCGCGCCCGTATTGGAGACCAGACTTCATTCTTCAAGGTGCCCATGCTCGGTAGCCGTGTCGGTTCGGCGGCGGTGCAGGCTTTTACCGGCAAAACTCCCGCGAACAGCCTCGCCAAAAAAGCGGCTGTGATCGACAGCCTCATTGTTTCGATGCCGAGCATCGGAACCAACAGCTGGCCTATTGAATCGTACAGTGGTTCGCATTACCTGATACTCAGAACCCCGGCGCAGATGCAGAACAAGGTCCTGAGCTTCACCTGCACCACAAACCAGGGAACCACCGACAATGATCCGGCGGTCACGCTCTGCACCACGATATTTGCCAAGGACATGAGCGGAAACCTGGATTACCGGAATACCATGTTTGTCAACTGGTGGCTTTCACAAGAAGGATATTCCTATCCGCAATATATCGTGAATCCTGATTGGAGGGGGCCCGACTCTAACGCATGGGCCACCTTCAAGAGCAGTAATACGGCGTACGTGGACGCAATAACGAAGGCGACGCCGATTATCGGAAAGTGTTCATTTGAATTTAATCCCGGCAATCTGACGCTCACTGCGGGGATCCCTTACCGGTTCTGCTTTGAGATGAATGTTGACAATCAATACAACATCATGTATTCAGACAGCATCACGCTGGGCACCCAGACCGTGGTGCGGACGCCGGCCATTCAATATGTTCCATCAGCAGACCCTGCCGCGTCCGTTGTCCCGCTCGCCGATATGGTCATTTCTTACCAATAGGACGATCTGTCCGAGCGACCGTGATTTGAAGTATTTTTTTGGAAGAATCCCCGCCCGGCAAGGAGGGGATTCTTCTCTTTGTGGAGGGCATCGTCTATAATGCGGTAATGCCATCGGCGGGGTACGCTCATGCGTTTTTTTCTTCTGTTTTTGTTTTTGTTTGCGGTTCCGCATGGCGTATATCCTCAGAAAAGCGATTCCATTTTTTCCCATGCCAAAAAACAATTAGGGACGAACCAACCGACCTACACCTCACCCTGGCTGCATCAGCACGGCAACAAGGACCCGCTCTCCCAGAACCAGCCCAATCCCGCTTCAAGCTATACCATTATTTACTTCTACGTCGCGCAGTCGGGCCCGGTCAGCCTCAAACTGTATGATGCAAGAGGAAAACTCATTGGCTACTTTGTCGACGGCCCCGGAACCGGCGGGACAACCTACCGCGTGCTTTTCCCCGTGAATTTCCTGGCCGCGGGGGAATACTTCTATTGTTTCATGACCAGCGAGTTCTCTATTGTAAAGAAGATGGTGGTGGTAAAATAACAAGCTTGGAGTGAACGGCTCAACAAAGTCAAGAGCCTTTCCCACAGGGAAAGGCTCTTTTTTTACCACGGATATTCGCCCTTTTTACTCTGGCAATTTCTGTCCTTTTGTTTCGGGCAGGAACCAGATAAGGATAAGGCCGACAAGATACACGCATGCCATGACCGAGCTTGCCTTTGCGAAAGCCCTTGCCCCTGCGCCGAAAACGTGGTACAGGTTGCCGATTCCGGCAAAGACCCCGATTGCCGCGACGATACGGCCAAAATTGTAGGTGATGCCTTCTCCCGTCGCCCTTATCCGGGTGGGGAAGAGCTCGGGCAGGTACAGGGGTAGCCAGCCGAAAAACGCGGTGCTGAACACACCGGCCGCGGCCGCAAGTGTCCAGAGCAGCGGGCCATAGGACTTGACAAAATAGAAAAGTACAAGCGATGCGCATAAACTGCCGATGCAGAACAGTGCATAGGATTTCCTTCGGCCTATCCATTCCGCAATAAATCCGCCGAAAAAAGCGCCGATTATCTGGCCGAATGCCATGAACATCTGGGTTATTGGCTTCTGATACGGCGTCTTGCTAGAAGCGGCCATCTGATCAACCCATGAAGGTATCCATTGGAACACACCCCACGTGCCAAGCACGACAATCGAAGCGATAAGGCATCCCATGATGGTTTTGTAGGCTAGTCCCTTTTGAAAAAGTTCCGAAAACGATGCCTTTTCACCCCGCTCTTTTATTTTTTTCCACGCCGCAGGCTCCTGCACGCCGAGTAGCATGAACAAGACTGTTATCGCCGGCACGATACCGATAAGGAGGATTATACGCCAGTGCTCGTTTACTCCGCCTGCGTATTTTGTCAAGATGATGGCTATAATTGCACAAACAAGGAAACCCACATTTGCGGCGGCGCCGAGTATGCCTGCAAGCGCGGGGCGGCTCTTGTTCGACCACGATTCCATAACGAGCGCGACGCCGAGTCCCCATTCGCCGCCCAGGCCGAGCGCGCCGAGGAACCTGCACGCGCCGAACTGCCAGACGTCGGTGCAGGCCGCACTGAGCCCCGTAAAGAGCGAATAAACGATCACGGTCGCGGCCAGCGACTTGACCCTGCCAATCTTGTCGCCCAGCGCGCCAAATACGTACCCCCCCAGCGCGGCGCCGAGGAGAAACAGGGCGAACAGAAGACCGACCTTGGGAAGGACGAGCCCCATGTCCTGTGTGTGCATGAGCATTTTGAGCGCCGGAACGGCGATGAGTGAATAAATCCCCATTTCCATTCCGTCAAACAGCCAGCCGAGCCAGGCGACGGTGAGGTTGACCCAGGGGGTGTCGGATTTTCTGACGGCAGGTTCTGATAGTGCCATTTTATTCCGGTCCTTTCATGAATGAGGGTCTTGAAAAAAGGCTTCCGGGAGACACGCCGGAAGCCTTTTTCACCATTCCCTTTGTTGTCTGCAATTTCTTGTCTGAATCAAATGCCAATTTGAACTTTGAAATCGAAATACCATTGTTTCTGGAACATCTTAAGCGGACTGTCCACGCCGTGCGTTGCGTCGATGTAATCCGGAAGCACTTGGTAGGTCATCATATGCATATGATCATTGGCAAATTGGAGATGCAGGGAAATCGCCTTTCCCAGACTCTTTTTTATGTAGATCGCCCACTTCCAATTGTCCTTGTCGAAATACTGCCTCCAGGTTTTGGCGCCTTCTTTGTCAAAACCGCTTGCCTGTGTAAAAACAGCCGTATCGTCATAATCCCTTGGATTGTAAGATCCGCCGGGAATGTACCATATCGGATCTTGATTGTTCTGAGAGGCCATCATGTTGTTGTCGAACTGGCTCCCATAATATTCCCATTCAAAAGACAATACATCGAGGAGCTTGAACGTGGGGAAATTGAAACCGAACATGACCGGAATGCGCTTTGTGATATCGTCATAATAGAAAGGGTAATTTTGAACGCCAAGCACGGCCGCTTCAGCGAATATCTTCAGGTCTTCTTTGCCGAACACGGTGGTCGGGATCACCGGTTTGATGTCAAAGGAGGCCATGCCCATGAGTTTAATGCCCCGGAAGGTGTAATACTGAACGCCCTTGAGCGTGTCCGTATTGCCGTTCAGTCCTTCAGTACTATTAAGTGCGCTGTCCCCAAGATATCGGTTGTAGAAATCTTTTGGCGTTGTCTTGCTTTCATTCATGGAAATCGCGTGGGCCCACGAGACGCCAGCCCCGAGAGAGAGCATCTTGGCGATGTTGCCTTTGATGATATAACTGGGAGAAACGTCGTACATGGGCGGATAGTTTAATTCCATGGTTGCTAGAAAATGCTGCTCTATGGCACCGTTAAGCAGATAATTGCTGAAACGAATTCCAAGGGCCCGGTAGAGGT
Source organism: Chitinivibrionales bacterium (assembly GCA_035516255.1). Taxonomy (NCBI): domain Bacteria; kingdom Pseudomonadati; phylum Fibrobacterota; class Chitinivibrionia; order Chitinivibrionales; species Chitinivibrionales bacterium. The sequence goes on from DATJAL010000052.1 coordinate 268,562, forward strand.
TGTCGCCGATGATGTTCCATCTGCCGTTTACCAGGTAGCCAGGATATGCTCCCGATTTCAGAAGATATTCTCCCATGTCATATGCATCCGGGTTGTATTTGAAGGGAAAATAGCCGAATTGAAATTCGAACAAAGGGTTGGCAAGGTCTTTTCCGATTTTATACGTTCCGGAGGCTTCGCTGACTGCGGGAGAGAATTTCGGGACGAGATATACGTCGGTGGGCAATTCAGGGAAAGCATACCAGACAAACGCACCCACCCCCAGTTTCAATGTCAAGCGGTTCGCAACAACCGCTTCCCCGTTCAGGAACACATTAAGGCGGGAAATCCATTGTCTCACGTTGTACTGCTGATTCACGTATGGGGATGATTGTCCCTCAACGAGCTGGCCTTCGTCAAGGCCCGAAGACATCTTGATCGGCTTGTGATCGATACCAGAGGTGTCGGGTGCAGGTTGAAGGGTTTTTTGCTCCGGGACGGATGAGTCGGCCGCGGGCTGGCCTAAAACCAAACTCACCCAGGAAACACACAGTAAAACAGTGGTGAAAAACCTCATGCGCTGGTCCTCCTTTGGGATTAAACAGTTTGAATCACAGCCAACAGGTTATGTCTTAGTAATTGTGGTCTCTTTAAATGCTTATAAATAGAATTAACGAAAAGAATCCGGACGTTGTTTCTTATTAGTTGCAAAGAATTTAGGGCTAAAACGAGGGCTTTTAATATGAACTAATATAAAAATGCGCACATGCGTTTCCAAAACATTTTTCTTCCCGAAGGTAAGATATATTTCCCAAACAACCTTATTGGTTTCTATTGATAATTCTAACAAACTTGAGTATATTACACTTACGAGCGCCGTCGCTTGATGTGATCGGTCCTTTGTCTGCCTCCATTTCAAAGCGTTACCGCAACAATTTTCAGACTACGATGAACAATAAGGAAACCGTCCTGCGGTTTATAAAATTCTTGCACCGAACGGCTTTTTCGGGCGGGGATGCCGGGAAACGTGATGAACAACCCATGACTGCGTGACAAAACAGCGAGCATGAGAAGAGTTTCCGCACACCTCTCGTTCACCAAAAGAAAATGTCTTTCTGTTGGTTTGGATCACCGTTTTTTGAGAAAAAAAAAATCATCATCGTTTGCTATTATAGGGACCTTCAAAGCCGTGCTGGCAGCCTTTGCGTTATTCATGTTCACTGTTCACTCCCGGGCACAGGAAAACAATCCGCGACTGAACCAGAAGGTACAGGCATCCGTGCCGTCCGCACCTGCCGGCCGGGGTGAAAAAGAGAACTTCAAAAAGAGGACGCCTGAGGAGATTTTTGAAGCACTTAATGCGGTATTGCAGGCGATGAATAATGATATGGAGGAATTCAACTTTGACAAGATTCATCCCCATTTGAAGGTTATCTATTCGCTTTATAATGAATTGCGCCTTCTGTCTCTTGATAACATCGACAGTCTGGTCGCCCAAGCCGGGAAAACAGATTCGACAGCGGCAAAAAAGGGCTTGAGTTCAATCAATCTCAGTAGGGCGATTCGCGCGGACAGCTTTCCCCCGTCCAAGGACTCCTTGGTGAACATGGTAATTGACACCGGCACCTTGTTCAGATCTTCTCCGGCGCAGCTGTCGTCAATTGGCCCCCGGGTTGATTTGAAAAACTTCAATCCTTCAAAGAATAATAATGACAGCAACCCTTTAGGAAACGCGTCCTCTCTTTCACTTTCTTGGGACGACACCTCTTTCCAGAAGTATCTGCTCAAATTCGAGATCGTGCCCGACACTGCCGGTATAAAGAAGTGGAATGTGGTTTTTGAGAAAGTGGACAAATTGAAGAATAAGACCACCAAGATCCATCAGTATTTTGACCTTGGAGAATTTTCTGTAAGCGCACAGGATCTGGTGTGGCTGAGCGATGAAGTGAAGAAATCGGAAACGGAAATGCGGAGTTATTTCTACAACAAAGATCACGAGAAGAAAAAAGAGAAGAAGGATACGGTTCTTTTTAAATAGCATTTGCGGCGGATCATAACGGCCGCTTACCGGCATAGATCTGAGGAATGGCGGACACCCATGAAAAAAGCTGCGTTGTTTTGTCTTGTGTTTCTCTTCCTGCAGCACGAAGGATCTGCACACCAATCCATGAACGGACAAGGAGGCGCATTCGGCGGGTCGGGAGCCGGGCGGACCTTTTCCGGCGCATCCATCTATGATATGAACGATTCCGTAAAATTGGCGTTCGATCTGTACGCCAATTTGGGACATTCGCTCAGTCCGGACCTGCACGGCGGAGAACCGCTCGGGCCGGGAGGGGACATTTCCAACGTGTATAATTCCTTTCTGTACCTGGAGTCAACCAGTAAAAACCCGAGCCCCTTCAGGTCAGACGATCGCATTTCGCAGGGCGATTTCGGGTACGTTCCGCTGTGGCAAGGTAATTCCGTAAGCAGCCGTTTGAGATATCGTTTCCTGCCCGATGTCTGGGGGACAATGACCTTGGATTGCAATCTGGACAACCTTGCGGAAAATGCTCAAAGCGTGAGTAACTACATCCAGCTCAGCTCACTCGACATTAAGTGGGCGCCTCCCTTTTTAAAGGGTTTTTCAGGGGAAATAGGCCGGTTAAATATTACGGGGTCTTATTGCCCGATTTTTGATCTGATGCCGCTTGAAAATTTTAATTTTGACGGACTGCTTTTTAATTATGACTGCAATATCCAGCAGACCCATTTTTTTTCCTGGGAAGCGGCGGCCGGCCAGCAATTTCTCGGCAGGACTCTCTGGTTCAATGACACAACCGGCAACCAGCAGGTGTTGTTTGAAAAGCTGGACAATATCCGAAACCTCAATCATCTTTTTCTGCGGGCGCAATACGGGTATAAAAGAATCTTCGGTCTGAAATTAATTGGGGGTTACCAGGAATGTCCGGCGGATTCGACCCAGACCAGCATCGGCAATCCGAATATTCTCGACTACCCCGGAAATGCAATAATTACTAAAACATATTATCTGCCTAAAACAAGAGGCTGGCATATCGGAACGGAGCTTGTTTTAAACACAAAAGGTTTGGTCCAGAATGCAGTGCTTGCCTACGGCAGAGGAACCGTTTTTCTGGCCAGCGGATCGCCCGACTATGTAAACAAACCGAGTGACAAAGTCGGAGCGGTTGTCGACAGCTGGAAGTGGGATGAAATGATACCGAATTTTTCCATGGATGGCAGTTCGGTTCTGAACGGCATGTACTGGTTTAATTGGCGGTGGAAGAAGCTGATGGTTGATGGAGCGGTAGCGGGATCATGGCGGATTCCGGAAAAAAACAGCGTTACCTATGCGTTTGATCATACCTATTATTACTTGGATTCCGCATCCATCTACCGGGAGGGCGGCTTTATGGACACGGCCACCCTTACGGCGCAGGATTTCAAGGCGATAAAATACGCGCTGCGCATTTCCTATCCCGTCCTGAAAGGCGTCCGCATAGGTGCACGCTATGATGAATTTCACTTTTTCAATCCCGATGCCCATTCAAATATCCCGGACATCGAACCGGTTACGAACGACTACACGACATTGGAGCCGAATGGAAACAATTTCGAGTTTATCGACAATGATCCGGCAAAGTGGGAAGGGGAGGCGGTTAACACGCACATGATCACCCCCTTTGTTGCGCTTGAAGTGGCGAATGTACTCAGAATCCAGGCATCATATTCCTGCGCATTTTACGACAGTCCGATTCTTCGCCAGGGTGTTCTCGCACGATGGCAAGGAAATTTCAGTCTGGGCGCAACGCTGACGTACCGTTTCGCAAAGTTGCCGGAGTGAACATGCGGTGGGCTTCGATCGGAATTTAAACTTATCCCTGCGCAAGCATTGCCCTGATTACGATTGCCGCACCAATTAGAATAATCAGTATCGAGCTGAAAACAGGCAATTTTGGCAAGAATTTGCTTTTGTCGTATTTGTTGATGAGCGAAGAACCTTTTGCAAACAGAATTCCCAGAATGGTCAGCGTTGCCGCAAGGCCGAAGCTGAAGAAAACAATCAGCAATAAACCAAGGGCAACTTTCTTGACCGAAACGGCAAGAAAAAGAACAACCAGTGCCGTTGGACAGGGAACCATACCGCCGGAAATCCCCATTATTACATTCGTCATGAATCCTTTCTTCTGGATCGATTCCATTGTAACGTGCTGATGTCCATGCGCATGTTCATGTTCAAGGGAATGCTCGTGCGAATGTGAATGTCCGTGCCCATGCGAAAACTCATGTAATTCGTTTTCAGAGTGTGAATGGCGGTGCTCCTCAAGGTGATGATATGAATGCTCAAAATCGTTATGCTCATCATGTGAATGACCGTGCTCCTCATCATGGTCGTGTGAATGCGTGTGGTGATCGTGGAAACGGCCATGATGATCGTCTGCGTGGTTCAATTCCATGAGACGTTTTCTGGACATGAGCGCGCCGATGATGATGATAATCGAACCCGATGCGACATTGAGATAGAGATTCATCCGCGGCGGGACCACGGAATTAAATGCGATCAAAATAATTACTCCGAGGACGAGAACGCTGAGGGTATGACTGATTGCCGTGACGATTCCCAGCGTAACGGCATCGGCAACAGTACCTCTATTCCCGATGATATATGCCCCGATCAGCGCCTTCCCATGACCGGGGGAGAGCGCATGGAGCGCGCCGATTATAATTGCAAGGAAGAGGTAAATAATAAGGATGGAAGGATTTTCGCCCGGCTTGAATATTTTTTCGAGGCTGAAGGTGTTGAAGCCTGTTTTTACGAACAATGAAATTCTGCCCCAGAGGGTGCTTTCGTCCGAACCGGACAACAATTTGCCGGCTTGGTTGACGAATGCGCTCTTGTCAAAATCGAAGTAGGCCGTTTCCCCGCGTGAAATAACCTTGAACAATCTCCGGTCTTTTGTCCGGTCGGTGGCCAGCACGACCACCCATTTGACCGGCAGCACAACATGCTCGAGCAGATCGGGTTTGAATTCGACGGTGTGCGGAACGCCGGCAAAGTTCCATGACCGGGAAATTTCAATTGCGCGCATGAGAGTGTCAACCGCTGCGGCGCCGTTTGAGTTGTCTTCAAGCTTCCAGCTTTCGTCGACGACGTTCGTTACCGGACTACCGTCGATTTTGAGAGCAATATTATCAAAAACGTAGCTCTTGATTTTAGGCAGCAATTCGTTCCATTCTTTGGTGCTGAGAACTGCTGTGCTGTCTATTCCTTTGTCCACCTCGCCCAGTAGATCAACCTGAACCACCCGCAATTTCAAGGTTAATTGATTTCCATTTTGTATGATAAGCGCCTTGTTCCAGCTTGTATTGTGGGCAAGAACGGGATTTAGCGACAAGGCTACGAATAACAGGGAAATAAAAATCACTTTCCAGATTTTAGCCAACAGCGTGCTCATGAATCAATTCCTTTAAGGTGCGATTTTGCCATTTGTACCGGAGATGCAAAATATAGTACGGGCCGCATTTCCATGGCGGAGAACTCATTCCGGCGCGTTGAGGATACGCGTCGCCGCAGCGTCAATAAATGTAGAAGGGAAGCTCCTTCACAAGAGCTTCCCTTCATGGTGCATAAAAAACGGATAACCGGCAAAAAGCCTTACTTTACCACTGTCATCTGCTTCGCGGTGCGTCCCGACCCGTCCATGATACGCACGACATGGCAGCCCGCAGGAAGGGCATTCTGGGCTTCGGCAAGACTTTTAACCCATTTTGATGCCACAAGTTGTCCTGCAAGATTGTAAACATTCAAACGTGTCGGCTCATTAAAATTCCATTTTGCAATGTCCTCACCCCCCTTGGAATGCAGGAAGTTCTCTTGAGGGGCAACAGAGACAATCGGCAATTGTGAACCGCACCATTGCAAAGCATCCCAGATCGTGGAGTCCATCGTCGTTTCGGTAAAACATGCCGAGGTATGACCGCGGCTGCAATAAAAGGCTCTCCCTCCGTTAGGAAAAATCTGGCACCATGTAACAGGGTGATGCGGACCCATTACCGTAACTCCATACGATGCTTCGTCGACGTATTGAAGCATATGTAAAAAGGGGAGGTTGTACGGATTAGGAGTCAGATTATACCATTCCTCGCTCGTCCAGAAGGTATCAGGCACATTACCGAAAAAGATTTTGAATGTATCGTTCGTGGCCAGTTGAAGGTTGGTGTACATTTCCGCCCGCACAACACCGCCGTGATTCGTGAAATCTGCGCCAATCAGGGAATCGATATACCATGCCCATGTGGCATGAGTAGCCCCTGCGCCGTGCCAGCCGATCCAGCCACCACGATCGATTTCCAGGTAATCGTGCAATGCGAGCTGTTCATCGGCATTAAGGGTTGTTCCGGCATAGGAGGTCTGGTTAAAAATAACCACGTCGTATTGCTGCAGGTTGGCCCTGGTGATCGGCACTGGGGTTTTCACGATAGTGAGCTGAAAACCGAATTTTGCGGACAGATGTTTTAACATAGTATCCCCGTCTGCAACCGGATGCCCCACAGGGCCCATGTCTGAAAGATCAAGCACGCTTTTTAGCCCATTTTGCCTGGGGTATCCCAAAGAAACACCCACACAGAACACCATAACCAACAAGGCTGCAGCCACGCCCCAGAATTTTAACCTAAGCATTTTGGCCTCCTTTCAAGAGGATCACTTGACTTTTCGCTTCATTTTAGCTTATCAAGCCGAGTGTCATAATATTTTTTTTACCGCCGTAATCCTTAGTTCCACTATCAATTGCTCATGCCCATATATAGGGTTTTCCGTTGTCCTTGAAATCCGGCCGTGCCCAGGGTAGGGCGTGCGGCCCTGCAAGCGACTTGGCGCTGCGCTCGAGATCGTCGTAATTGTACGGATTATTGTCCGAGAGCACGCCCGTGCAGGGCGCGGGCGGGTACAGCTGGTTCATGGTCGCGCAGTTGGCGGTCACTTCGGCGGCGCCGTTTGCGAAACCAACGCCGTCATGGCCCACTATTAAGGTGGATACGAGCCAGTCACCGTTTGCGTCCTTGAGACTGAGCAGGCCGCCGAAGCAGGCCGCAATGGGATGAGCGGCGCCGACTACTCCGAGCAGTGTTTTAATGCACGAAACGCCCATTCCTTTTGCGCGAGCGGCAGGTGCAGCGGTGTTCTTCATATTGCCGTATCCTGTGATGTTCATTGCCAGCGTGCATACATCCGGATTCATGGTACTGTTTATCCACGTGACAAGATTGCCGCCGCCGGCTGTGTTGTCCATGCTTGAGAAGCCGATGAATCGCGCCAGACCGTTTTTCTTCGCCTCCTGCAGGTACGTCCATGCGCCGGTGGAGGCCGCGAAGGTGGTGATATCATCAGTGGAAGCGATATTGTGCATGAGCAGGATATCGACATAAGAAGTTTTCAACAGCGCAAGCTCGCTCGCCAGACTGGTTTTGGCTCCTGTATAGTCGCGCGCGTCAAGTTTGTCAACGATGATTACCTGGTCCCGCGACACCGGGCAGCTCGCTGCGGAAAAATAGTTTCCAAGGGTGGCCGCGGTTCCGTATTCAACGCACGTGTCGAAATAATTGACGCCGCCGGCAAGCGCGGCGTCAAGGGCGGCGTACCTGCCCGCAGGATCGGAGAGGGCCGCGAACTTTGTGCCGCCGCCGAATCCGAGAATGGAGACCTGTAATCCGGTGTTCCCTAACGGCCGCCTCGTCATAAGGCAATCACCGGAGACGGCTGGCTTGGAAACCGGTGCATTGGGATTTTCTGTCTGGATGTTTGACGGCAAGGGCATCTTGCTGCCGCCTGAACACGAGGCAATAATCGGCGCGGAAGACAAGGCCGCTGCATCGGCGAGGAACTTGCGCCGGCTGATCTGTTTTTTGTCCTGATCCATACGGGCTCCTTCTTTATAAGGTTATATTTATCAATAAGTTATAGCTGCTTTAAAAAATATTAAATCTGCAGCTTTTTACCAGTTTTAAATATATAAATAAATGGATGCTTTGCCAAAAGTATTTTCTTACCTACAGTAAGATATATCTTGGTTTATAATAACATTTTAGAGATTTATATTATTAAACCGTATCCCTTTTAAATCAATTATGTTCTTAAAAGTAAATATACTCCTATTTAAAAATAAAAGCTCATGGAAAATTGTTTAATTTATTAAATTATTTGTAATCCGTATTCCGATTGACACGTATTTTGGTCTAATTGTACCATGGTAATGGCATTTTTACCACAAATTTTTATTTCCGGAGCGGCGCATGAACGGATCGCATGACCGGTTTCATTATAAAACTATCGATGGTCTTAAAAAGGATCTTGCGGACCTTCACTTGCAGCTGCCGTTTGAGGAGAGTAACATCAGGATTCTCGGCGATCCGGTCAATAAGGGCCGCCTCTCGGTCCCCAACCGTTTTGTCGCGCAGCCAATGGAAGGATTTGATGCCACGATCGACGGCGCGCCCCAGGAGCTGACGTTCCGGCGTTATCTCCGGTATGCCCGCGGCGGTGTGGGGCTCATCTGGTTCGAGGCGTCGGCCGTGGTGCCTGAAGGCCGCTCAAACCCCGGGCAGATTTACTTGCATAAGAAGAACGTCGGCGTGTTTAAAAACCTGGTCGGCAGGGTCAAACAGGCCGCGAGGCGCGAGATGGGAAGGGACGTGGTCATGGTGATCCAGCTCACCCATTCCGGCCGCTACAGCAAGCCCGCGGGCGTGCCGGCGCCCATCATCGCCCAGCACAGCGCCGTGCTCGACTCACGCCACAACCTCGGGCCCGACTATCCGGTCGTCAACGACGAGTACCTTGACAAACTGCAAGACCGTTACGTTGAGGCGGCAAGGCTCGCCGCGTCCGCCGGATTCGACGGCATCGACATCAAAAGCTGCCATGGATACCTTCTTGCCGAGATCCTCGGCTCGCATACCCGGGAGGGAAAATACGGCGGTCCGTTCGAGAACCGGACGCGGATGCTTTGCGAGACGCTCACCAGAATATCCTCAGAGGTGCCGGAGGTCTTTCTCGCCACCAGGATGAACGCGTTTGACGCGTACCGGTATCCGTACGGCTGGGGTGTTGACAAAGAGGATCCTCTCAGGCCGGATCTCGCCGAACCGCTCCGGCTGGCGGGACTGCTGGAAAAAATCGGGCTTTCGGTCCTCAATATATCCATCGGCAACCCCTATTTCAACCCGCACGTGGGCAGGCCCTACGATTTTCCGGTCAAAGGGGTCAGCGTTCCCGACGAGCACCCGCTGCTCGGGCTTGTCCGTTTTGTCAATGTGTTTTCGGCGATTCAAAAGGCGTACCCGAAACTGCCGGTGGTGGGCTCCGGGCTCGGCTGGCTGCGCCAGTTCATGCCGCCGGTTGCCGCCGGCATCGTACGGCAGGGCATGGCGACGCTCATCGGACAGGGAAGGGGCATGTTCGCCTATCCTGACTCGGTGAATGACATCATAAAAAAAGGCGCCATGGACCCCGCCAAATGCTGCGTCACCTGCTCGGCTTGCACGCAGATCATGCGCGACGGCGGCCAGACCGGCTGCGTGGTCCACGACAGTGAGATATACGGGCCCAAATACCGCGCCGCGCGACGCTTCTCCCTCGACCGGCTCCATGCCGAGGCGCAGCGCTGCCGAAATTGCACCGAGGCGACCTGCAGCGCGGCCTGTCCAGCGCACGTGGACGTTCCGGGGTTCATCAGGGCATTTTCCGAGAACAATATCAAGGAAGCATACCGGATGCTCCGGAAGTCCAACGTGCTTCCTGAGATGTGCGCGTACGTATGTCCGGTGGAGGAGCAGTGCCAGGGCGGATGCCTCGAAAAGATCTTCTGCCTCAACCCGATCGCGGTGGCCGACATCCAGCTGGTGACGGCGCGCATCGCACGGCTGCAGGGAATAACCGGCGTGGCAATGCCCGACAAAATTTCCGCAAAGTCAATTGCCGTGGTGGGCGGCGGGCCGGCCGGGCTCGGCTGCGCCATCCGGCTGCTCGAAATGGGACATTCCGTGACGATTTACGAAAAGAACAAACAGCTCGGAGGAACTCCCACGGCCATAATTCCAGACTACCGTTACGGAGACGAAACAGCCGAGACCGACGCGATCCTCAAACCCGCCATTGTGAACAAACGCTGCACCGTGGTTTACAACCGCGCCTTGGGATCGGGCTTGTCGCTCGGCGACCTGCGCAAAAAGCATGATGCGGTGCTGCTTGCCGTGGGGCTCGATTCCGGCGCGGGCAAGGAGCGGGGCGTCACGGACGCGCTTACGTTCCTGGCCCTCGCCAAGCAGGGAAAATTAAAAAAACTTCCGGACAGGGTGGCCGTCATCGGCGGCGGCAACACCGCGATCGACGCGGCCATGACCGCCAAGAAGCAGGGCGCGCAGGACGTGTACCTCGTGTACCGCCGCTCGTTCAACCAGATGCCCGCCTGGAAAAGCGAGCGCGACGGCCTTCTCGACGCTGGCGTGCATCTAATGATCCTGACCCAGCCTTCCGGCTATATTTTTAAGAAGAAAAAACTTGCGGGCATGAAAATTGTCCGCACCCGTCTCGGCGAACCCGACGCGTCGGGCAGGCGCAGGCCCGAGATCGTTCCGAAAAGCGGAAGCGTTCTCGACGTTGGCATGGTGATAGAAGCCACGGGCCAGAAAATTTCCAAAAAGGTGCTTGCCGCGCTCGGGCCGGTCGCGGTGGCCCAAAACGGATTGGTCGCCGCGGATGCTTTGACATTTGCGACAAGCGAAAAGGGCGTTTTCGCCGCGGGCGACTGCGTAAGCGGCGGGGAAACCGCGGTGCGCGGCGTGGCCGAAGGGATGAAGGCGGCGGAGTCGATACATGCGTTTTTAAAAAGCTGATGCGTTGGAGAGTTGGTGCGTTGACGGTAATTTTTACCCCATCAACGAATGATAACCGAAAGGATCCGGGATGAAAAAATCTGCGATGGTCACCGGCGCCGCGCGCGGCATAGGATACGCGATCGCGCAGCAGCTTGCGAAAGAGGAATACGATATCGCGATTTTCGACGTGCTCAACGAGGCCGACGTCGCCAAAAACATGGGCGGCCTCAAGGCGTCGGGCGCGAACGTCCTGTATTTCAAGGGCGACGTGAGCAATCCCGTGGACCGCAAGAACGCCCTTGACGCGGTGAAGAAGACCTTTGGCGGGCTCCACGTGCTTGTCAACAACGCGGGCGTCGCGCCGAAGGTGCGCGCCGACGTGCTTGACGCGACCGAGGAAAGCTTCGAGCGTGTCTTGAGGATCAACCTCCAGGGGCCGTATTTTCTCACCCAGCTTGTGGCCAGGTGGATGATCGAGCAGAAAAAGGTCGATTCCTCATGGACCGGATGTGTTATCAATATCTCGTCGACTTCGGCCGAGACCGCCTCCATCAGCAGGGGTGAATACTGCATCTCCAAGGCCGGCGTGAGCATGGCCACCAAACTCTGGGCGGTGCGGCTCGCCGAAGAGAACATCCCGGTCTATGAAATCCGGCCCGGCATCATCCAGACCGACATGACCGCGGTTGTCAAGGAACGATACGACAAGCTTATTGCTGAAGGAATTCTCCTCCAGAAGCGCTGGGGTCTTCCGGAAGACATCGCAAAATGCGCGGCGATGATGGCAAGGGGCGATGTGGGGTATTCGACGGGCCAGGTGGTGAATGTGGATGGCGGGTTTACGGTTTCGCGATTATAAAATAGAAAATAATCTGTCGGGGGAAGTAGCCCCCTGGGGTGCAGCTTCCGCCGCCTCCTTGATAAAAAGCGAAATTGTTAAGGCGGCGGTACCGTGGAGACAAGGAAAAGTGAAAATGAGTACAAAAAAAATTCTTATCACGCATAACGGAAAAAAGATTTCCATCCCTTGTCATCGAATCCACACTCTTGTCATCGGATCAGGCGCCGCGGGACTCAACGCAGCGGTCCAGCTCCATGCAAACGGCATCACCGACCTGTGCATCGTGACCGAGGGGCTTTCGATGGGCACGTCGATCAACACGGGCAGCGACAAGCAGACCTATTACAAGCTCGGCATGTACGGCGGGCAGGACGATTCGCCCATGGCGCTGGCCGAATCGTTTTTCGGAAGCGGCGGCATGCACGGCGACCTCGCGCTCGTGGAGGCGGCGCTGTCGGCGCGGGCGTTTCTCAACCTGGTGAACCTCGGGGTGAAATTCCCTTCCGACAAGTACGGCCAGGTCGTGGGCTACAAGACCGACCATGACCCGCGCCAGCGCGCCACGTCCGTCGGGCCCTACACCTCGCGCGAGATGTGCCGCGCGCTCATTCGGGAAGCAAAACGCCGCGGCATTGACACCCGCGAAAAACGCGTGGCGGTTTCTTTGCTGACAGTAGGCGAGGGGGCAAGCAGGCGTGCCGCGGGCGCCGTTGTCATGAACCTGTGCGCGAAAACCGCGCAGAGCGCCTTCGAAATGTATCTCGCGGATAATGTCGTTTTCGCCGCGGGAGGTCCCGGCGGACTTTATAAAACGAGCGTTTATCCAACGGTTCACACCGGCGGCATCGGGCTGGCGCTCCTGGCGGACGCAAAGGCACAGGGCCTTCCGGAATCGCAGTACGGCATGGCGTCGATCAAGTTCCGGTGGAACGTGTCGGGCACCTACATGCAGGTGATTCCCCGGTTCATCAGCACGGCGGCCGACGGCGCAAGCGATGAAAGAGAGTTCATGCGGCCGTTCTTTGCCAATGCCGGCGAAATGAGCAGCATGGTGTTTCTCAAAGGGTACCAATGGCCGTTTGATCCGCGCAAGGTTGCGGGCGGGTCGTCCATCGTGGATATTCTCGTCTATATCGAAACGGTAATCAAGGGAAGGCGCGTGTTTCTTGACTACAGGAGAAATCCCGATGAATTTGATTTCAACGCGTTGTCAAAAGAAACGCACGATTACCTTGAAAAATCAGGCGCGCTCTTGGGAACACCCGTCGAACGGTTGAAGAAAATGAATCAACCCGCTATTGATTTGTACAAAGATCACGGCATCGACATCACCAAGGAACCGCTTGAGATCGCCGTGTGTTCGCAGCACAACAACGGCGGGCTTGCCGGAAATTTGTGGTGGGAATCGCTCAATGTAAAGCACCTGTTCCCGGTAGGCGAAGTGAACGGCTCGCACGGCATTTACCGGCCGGGCGGATCCGCACTCAATTCCGGCCAGGTGGCGGGCTTCCGCGCCGCTGAATATATTTCGCACCGGTATGACAAGAAGGAACTCAGCGAAAGCGCTGCCGCGGCTGAAGCGAAAAAAGTCATTGCTCGACTTCTCGACTGGATTGAAAAAGGCAAGACTTCGAAAATAAAATGGCAGGAATCCCGCGCGGAATTCCAGGCGCGCATGACAAAGGCGGGCGCGCATATCCGCAGCGCGGGCGGGCTGGCGAAGGCGCTCCCCGAGGCGAGGCGGCAATTTCAGGAGCTTTCCAAAAAGGGAAGCTCGTGCAGAACGCTCAAGGACGCGGTTGAATCCCTGCGCAACCTGCAGCTGTGCTTTGCGCATGTGGCGTATCTCGACGCGGTGAAGTTCGCGGTGGACGGCGGCGTGGGCAGCAGGGGGTCGGCAATTGTGCTTGACAAAAACGGTATTCCCGCGCACAAGGACCTGGGCCCCGAATGGAACTTTGCCCGGCAGGACGAGACTTTTCAGGACAAGGTGATGGAAACCGATGTTGTTTCCGTCGACGACGCGACCTTCTCGCACCGGTGGGTGCCGCGCAGGCCCTTGCCGCAAGCCGACGCCTGGTTTGAAACGGCGTGGCAGGCGTACCGTAATGGCGATATTTACAAATAAAACTAAAATCTCACCGCAAAGGCGCAAGGAACGCAGAGTGAAACAGAGTAAAAAATAAAGGATAAAAATGTTACATATCTTTGCGTCCTTCGCGTCTTTGCGGTGAATCTTTTTCTACAAGCAAGGAGCAGCGATGGACAAAGCCGAACTCTTCAAAAAATTCGAGCAGATGAAGGTCATCCCGGTCGTAAAAATAGACGACGCCGGCGACGCCGCACCCCTCGCGGACGCGTTTGTCAGGGGCGGCCTGCCCTGCGCCGAAATAACGTTCCGCACCGCTGCCGCCGCCGACGCCATAAGGAAAATGGCCTCGCGCAGGGACATGCTCGTGGGCGCGGGCACGGTGCTTTCGGTGGACACGGTAAAGAAGGCGCTCGACTGCGGCGCGGTGTTCGTCGTGGCGCCGGGGTTCAACCCCAAGGTTGTGGAATATTGCGTGAAGAACAACATACCGGTCACGCCCGGCGTTGCCACGCCCACCGAAATCGAGATGGGGCTCGACCTGGGCGTTGATGTTCTCAAATTCTTCCCGGCTGAGGCGATGGGCGGGCTCAAGACGCTCACCGCCATCAGCGCGCCGTACGGAAAGGTGCGGTTCGTGCCCACCGGCGGCATCGACGAAAAAAATCTTGCGGCGTATCTTGGCTTTGCCAAGACCCTGTGCTGCGGGGGAACATGGATCGCAAAGGCTGACTTGATAAATGAAAAAAAGTTTGATCAGATAGCGGAAATAACGAAGCGGGCAGTGGAGATAGCGAAAGCTGCTGTAATAAAGAAATGACGGTGTCATTCCCGCGAAAGCGGGAATCCATGTCTCTGTTGTTGACCGGACTCCCGCTTCTGCGGGAGTGACAATAATTTTGGATCAGATTATAACGCAACTCGTTTATTCGTCAACTCGTCTACCCGTCAACATTTATAAAGGAGAATATGCAATGCCCCTCACCATCAAACCAAAATCACAATGCAAATGGGACCAAGTTTCCCTCGGTGAAATCATGCTGCGCCTGGATCCCGGCGAAGGCCGCATAAAGTGCGCGCGCGAATTCAAGGTGTGGGAGGGCGGCGGCGAATACAACGTGGCGCGCGGGCTCAAGCGCTGCTTCGGCATGAACACCTCGGTGGTCACCGCGATCGCGGAGAACGACGTGGGATACCTTCTGCTCGACCTGATTTACCAGGGCGGCGTTGACACATCGCACATCAAATGGGCGCCATTCGACGGCATCGGCCGCAATGTGCGCGTGGGGCTCAACTTTACCGAGCGCGGCTTCGGCGTGCGCGCGGCGCTCGGCGTGTCGGACCGCGGCAATACCGCCGCGTCCCAACTTAAAACGGGCGACATCGATTGGAACAAAATTTTCAAGGAAGAGGGCGCGCGATGGTTCCACTGCGGCGGCATCTTCGCCGCGCTTTCGTCCACAACGGCCGGCGTGGTGATCGAGGCGATGAAAGCGGCAAGGGCCGGCGGCACCGTGATCAGCTACGACCTTAACTTCAGGGAATCGCTGTGGAAATCCATCGGCGGCAAGGCGAAGTCGCGGGAGGTGAACGCCGAGATCGCGAAATACGTTGACGTGATGATCGGCAACGAGGAGGACTTCACGGCCGCGCTCGGGTTCGAGGTGGAGGGCGTTGATGAAAACCTTTCGGGACTCGACCCGGCGAGCTTCAAGAAAATGATTGAAAAGGTCGTGAAGGAATACCCGAACTTCAAGGCGGTCGCCACTACGCTGCGCGACGCGAAGACCGCGTCGGTCAACGACTGGGCCGCCGTGCTCTGGTGCGACGGAAAATTCTTTGAGTCGAGAAAATACCCCGACCTTGCCATCTGCGACCGCATTGGCGGCGGCGACAGTTTTGCCTCGGGATGCATCTACGGGTTCCTTGCCGGCAAAGACCCGCAGTACTGCGTTGACTGCGGCGCGGCGCACGGCGCGCACGCCATGACCACGCCCGGAGATACCTCCACGGCGACGCTGAAGGAAGTGGAGAAGATAATGAGGGGCGGGAGCGCGAGGGTGCAGAGGTAAGTGGGCAGAATTTAGGTAAAAAATATCTTTAATGATTTGATATTAATGTGAAATCTCTTACTATGCGGAAGAAAATTTCCCTATTAGATATCTGAAAAATCTCTTATTTTTATATAAATATAGTATGTCCCTCAAACCCTTCCTCATCCTCGGCATCGGAAACCTGCTGCGCACCGACGACGGCGTGGGCGTCCATGTCGTCAACCTGCTCAACGATTCCGGAAAGCTTCCCGACTTCGCCGAGGCCGTCGACGCGGAAACCAGCGGGCTCGACCTTCCCTCACTCCTTCAGGGACGCGAGCGGGTGATCGTGGTGGATGCGCTCGAAGCTGAGGAAGAGGAGCCGGGGAGCATATTCAGGTTTGATGCGCGCCGCCTCTCTTCATCCGCGCCCCATGCCGTTTCACTGCATGAAACGGGAATCGTCGAGGCGCTCCGGGCGCTCGAAGTGCTCGGCGAGAAGCCGGAAACGGAAATCATCGGCATTGTGCCCCATGATGCGGAATCCATGGGAATCGAACCCACGGAACCCGTGCTCGCCGCGATTCCAAAGGTACTTCGGCTGGTTTTTCAGGCCGTCTCCGATTACCAGAAATCCGACTCC
The DNA here is from genome assembly GCA_035516255.1 of Chitinivibrionales bacterium. Taxonomy (NCBI): domain Bacteria; kingdom Pseudomonadati; phylum Fibrobacterota; class Chitinivibrionia; order Chitinivibrionales; species Chitinivibrionales bacterium. The sequence goes on from DATJAL010000052.1 coordinate 285,025, forward strand.
GGAATCGCGATAGGCGAGGACGCGCCCCTGCAATGAACAGGCGGGAATTCATCCGCATTATGGGCGGTGCCAGCGCGCTCCTTGCTTTTCCCGAGGTCATTCTCGCCGGCACCAAGCTCACGCTGGGAAAGGCCTCATCGCGCACCCCGGTAATATGGCTCCAGGGACAGTCGTGCTCCGGCGACTCGGTGTCGCTGCTCAACGCGGGCGACCCGGACATCGCCACGCTCGTCACCAACCGCATCAGCCTGCATTTCCACCAGACCCTTTCCACCGCCACGGGCGACACCGCCATAAACATCCTGCTTAAAACGCTTGACGAAGGAAAAAAAGACTACGTGCTCGTGGTGGAGGGCTCCATCCCGCAGAAATCGGCAACGTACTGCACCATCGGCGAGGTGAACGGCGCGCCGCGCGGCGTGAGGGAATGGGTGGCGCTGCTGGCGAAAAATGCGAAGGCCGTGGTCGCCGTGGGAACCTGCGCCGCCTACGGCTGCATTCCGGGCGCGGCGCTGCGGTCGGGCGGGGAGAATCCCACGGGCGCGACATCGGTGTGGGGCGTTTTGCCCATTGCAAAGCGGATCAACATCCCGGGCTGCCCGGCGCACCCGGACTGGATCATCGGCAGCCTGGTCTATTTGATAATGGGGAAGCGGCTCAAGCTTGACGTGTACGGAAGGCCGCTAGCGTATTTCGGCAGGACGGTGCATGACAAATGCGAGCACCTTGCCGAGTATAAGAAAAACAAGTTCGCGCGTTCGTGGGGCGATGAGGGCTGCCTGTTCCAGCTCGGCTGCCTGGGCATCGACACCAACTGCGACATCCCCACGCGCAAATGGCTCGGCGTCAACTCGTGCACGGGCTGCGGCGCTGGATGCATCGGCTGCACCGAACCGGTGTTTCCGGATTACGGGGCCAGGGGACTGTTCCCGATGAAGAAGGCATAAAATTCACCTCAGAGCCACTGAGAACTCAGAGAAAAAAACTGAGTGAATAGTGAAGAGTGCAGAGTGAAGAGAAATGAGAAGAATGTTCTTGTTGACCGCTGACTGGTGACTGCTAACCGCTTAAAAAGGTACTATGGCCAAAGTAGTCATAGATCCAATTTCCCGCATCGAAGGGCATTTGTCCGTCGAGCTCGAGATTGACGCCGGCAGGGTGAAGTCGGCGCGCACGCGCGGGGACATGTTCCGCGGCTTCGAGCAGATCCTGCTCGGCCGCAACCCGTTCGACGCGGTGCAGATCGCGCAGCGGATCTGCGGCGTGTGCCCGGTGTCGCACGGCATCGAATCGGCGCGCTGCGTGGAGAACGCCTGCGGCGTTACTCCGAACAAGAACGGAAGGCTGCTGCGCAACCTCGCGCTCGCGGGCAACTACCTGCAGTCGCACATCCTGCATTTCTACCATCTGGCCGCCCTCGATTTCGTCGACATCACCGCGATACTCAAGTATTCCGGCAGCGACGGCAAACTCAACTATGTCAAGGCCTGGGCGCAGAGCGAGCTCGCCGAGAAGAAATCCGGCATCGACGCATTGACCGCCTGTTCGCCGTTCCTGCCGCGTTACGAAGGCGGGCTCTACATCAAGGACACCGACCTGAACATCGCGGCGATCGCGCATTATGTCAAGGCATTCGACATGCGCATGAAGGCGCACCGGCTCGTGGCCATTTTCGCGGGACGGATCCCGCACGCCATCGGGCTCGTGCCGGGCGGCATCACGAAAGTGCCCGACAAGGCCGCGCTCGCCGAGGCGGGACGGATCCTGGCGGAAATATCCGATTTTGTCAATAATGCCTATGTCCCGGACGTCGTTGCCGTGGCCAGGACGTTCCCGCAATACTGCGACGCGGGCCGGTTCGGTGATTTCCTTGCCTACGGCGAATTTCCCGACGGAAACGAGATCGCCGACCTTTATTTCCCGCGGGGCATCGTGTCGGCCGGAAAAAAGGAGGCATTTGACGCCGCGAAAATCACGGAGCAGGTCCTGTATTCCCGGTATTCCTCTCCGTCAAACCTTCATCCCTCGCAGGGACAAACCGTGAGCCAACCCGAAAAAACCGGCGCCTATACATGGCTCAAGGCGCCACGGTATCTGGGCAGGCCCATGGAAGTGGGACCGCTGGCGCGCGTCATGGTGGCCTACCTTTCCGGCCATGCCGACATCAAGAGGGAAGTTGACGGCCTCGCGTCGGCGCTGGGAATCGGGCTTCCCCAGCTGCAGTCGGCGATTGGGCGCCACGCGGCGCGGGCCATAGAAGCGAAGCTGCTGTGCAAAAAGATCCCGGGCTGGATCGACCAGCTTGACGCAGGCGACAAGCCGCGCAGCGAATGCGCGATACCGGAAAGCGGCGAGGGCGCGGGCCTCGGCGAGGCCGCGCGCGGCGCGCTCGGCCACTGGATTTCCGTGAAGAACGGAACGATAGCGCGATACCAGTGTGTTGTGCCCACCACGTGGAACGCGTCGCCGCGCGACGACAACGGCACGCCCGGTCCCATGGAGCAGGCGCTCGTGGGCGCGCCGGTACTCGACGATAAAAATCCCATCGAGCCGGCGCGGATCGTCCGCACCTTTGACCCGTGCCTCGCCTGCGCCATCCACAGCGTGAAGGCCGGCAAGGAGATCGCGGGGTACCGGGTATGCTGAAAAACATGCTTTTCTCCCGCGGCCCTTTACGCACCGGAATCATCCTGTGCACGGTGCTGTCGCTGTTGGGCGCAACGGGCGTTTTCGCCCTGTCGCTTGACCTGTACCACGGCAACATCTATTATGCCCGCGACGACCGGGTCGACACGGTGTCCAGCGCAACGGCGCGGCGCAACAATTTCTATGAAGACGTCGGCCTGACGCTCCGCAATCCCGGCGCCACCGGCATGTCGTTCTCGTCCGACGTGTGCATGACAAACGACAAGGCCTCCGGTTTCGCGAAGCAGTACGAGATACGGTCCACGAGCCTCGACTGGAACAACGACGCAACGGGCCTGGGCATGAGCCTCGGCCGCCAGTTCGTGAACACCTTTGCCCGCGATGCCGGATACGTTGACGGCCTCAGCTTTTCCTACGACGCTGGAAAGCTTTTCTCGCTTTCGGCGTTCGCCGGCACCGCCAATCCGTCCCGCTATTCCGACAGCATTCTGAGCTTGGACCCGAAGGCGGCGACGGCCGGCTTCTACGGAAATTTACGTATTGTAAAGGGCACCATGCTGGGCCTCGGCGTCGCGGCCGACAAGCAGGACTCGGCGGCAGGAAGGTTGTACCGTTTCGCGGCGAGCGGGAGTTCCGACATCGCGCATACGGTCGAGGTGCGCGGCCACGCGCGCTTCGAGGCGACAACGAAAACGCTGGACGACTATTACCTCTCGGCCCGCCTGATCCGCTGGGACATGGTACAGTTCGGCCTGCATGCCGCCGGCCGCGCCAGCCAGATCGATTCGGTTGAATATTACGAGCGTATTTTCCTAAACCGCTATAACGAGGGCGGATTTTTTATCGGGTTATATCTTATGAAAAATTTATCGCTCTATGGCACGTATTCGCTGCGGAATTTCGGAGAAGGCGCCGACCATCTTGCCGACTGCCGCATTCTGTTCGAGGGCCTGTCGGTGGTGCTCAATGCCAATACGGGCGTGCACGGCACCATGTACGAGATCACTCCGGGATATACCTTTTCGTATGCGCAACTATTTGATCTCGGCGCAGCGTTCCAATATGATCAATACAAGACGGAGTTGTGGCCGGATTGGCGCAAGGCATACACGGCCGAGGTCTTCATGCGCTGGTTTGTGCCCTGGCTCACGCCGTTAGTGAGCCTTGTTCTCGAGCCGGAAGTGCAATATCTCTCGAACGATTATTACAAAAAAGACTTCAGGGTATTGTTCATGTCGCGTTTCAACTTTCACGGGTTCTGGCAATCGGGACAGAAACAGGTAGCGGAAAATGGGCAATAGGATGATGAGCCGTTCCCGGATAAAAACTTGCTGGTGCAATTCGCGATGGCTGTGCTTTTTACTGCTTGCGTTCGCCGCGCCGTCCGTGAATGCGCAGCTCAATGTGTTTTTTCCGGACACCATCAAGACCGACACCGTGACGATCACGCCTGCCGATTCTTTCGTGACTGCCGCAGACACAGGTATCAATCACCGCGCCGGATGGGAGCTCGGGCCCGTGGGCATGCCGCACCGCGTCCACGAAAAATGGGGCGTCACGTGCATCACCTGCCACCACCGGAAAAACAACGACGAGCGGATCAAGCAGTGCGCGCATTGCCACAAGGGAATCGCGGGCATGGAGAACCTTCACAACAAATGCGGGCAGTGCCACCTTTACCGCGCCATGGACATGACCTGCTCCAAGTGCCATTCGGTCCCGCAAAAAACCATGGGCGGCCAGCTCAAGAAAATAAAGTTCTCTCATGTAAAACACTATGCCCGGCAGAAGGACTGCAAGTTCTGCCACGGCGAGCCGCCGCGCCAGGCATGGCTTTCGGGCAACAACTATCCCGCGATGAAAACATGCCTCACGTGCCACGACGACCGCAAATCCTCGGGACAGTGCGCGGTGTGCCACAACGATGTCGCGCAGCTCAAGCCCGCGTCGCACGACTACCGCTGGGTGGGGCGCTACGGCCACGGCCTCGAGGCCAACTACAACAAACAGGAATGCCTGCAGTGCCACGCGAAGCGGGAATGCGACCAGTGCCACCTCGGCCAGACCTCGTGCCGCGTCCACCCGCCCGGATACCGGTATACGCACGGGCTTGACGTGAGGATGGGAATTGTCAACTGCGCCATGTGCCATGACACGAGACAATCGTGCAGCAAATGCCACGAGAACAGGTATGGGATACAATGAATACCTTATTAAAAATTTTTACTGCCGGGCTGTTGCTTGCAGCGCTTTCCTGCACCGAGAAGGGGAACGAGCCGGTGGTGTCGGCCGAAACCTGCGGCATCTGCCACGGCCTGCCTCCCAATGACAGCAATCATGCGATATACTACAGCGGCGGGCCCAGAAAACAACAGTGTTCCATCTGCCATATGGGATATTCCGCAGATTCTTCGACAGGGCAATATTCCGTTAACAGCGCCACTCACATGAACGGTAAAATAGACGGTCCATCGATTGCTTCCTGCACACAATGCCATGAGCTACCGCCTCAGGACGAAGAACATCTGTATCATGTCGATTCGCTGCATTACAAGTGTTCTTATTGTCACGCCGGATATTCCGTCGATCCGGGTTCGGGAAACTTCGGCATCAGCGGGCAGCTTCACCTGAACGGCGTTGCCGACGTGATTTTCTCAGCGCCCTGGAACGACAGTGGCCGCGCCGCCTACGATGCCGGCCTCAAACAATGCAGCAACGTGTATTGCCACGGCGCGATTCCGCAGGGCACGTACGCCTCCATCCATTGGAACTTGGGAGATACGGTGCACGGAGACTGCAGGCTCTGCCACGATCTGAGCGCGACCGCCCCCGGCATTTATGCAAAGCATTACGGGCATTCGCGGATGGGGCTCACGGTCAACGGCGTCAAGCAATTGGGATCAAACGTGCAATATTGCTTCTACTGCCATGGAGACAAACTTGAAGACACGCTGTACAGCGTTGGCTTGAAAAGGGTCGACCCGGTCCACCATATCAACGGCGTTTTTGAACCGGCCTCTTGCAGGACCTGCCATGCGTGGACGACGTGGGACGAGTATGTGGCCGCCAATCCGGGGGTAACGCCGTACTAAAAAGTCATTGCGGAAGTGGTGCTGGGCCTGGCGCCCACGCGCGGAAAAAGGATTTTTAAACGGAAAAGCCGCCTGGTTTCAGGCGGCTTTTTTTATCGAGCAGTTTATCTTGTCAAGCATCATTAGTAGAATTTCGCGATCAACATCCCGTTTGACTTTTGCAGATTCACCGGCAGCGTCACTTTTCCGGTTTGTAAGACGCGCGTTTCGAAAAGCTTTTGTCCAGCGCATGAGTAAACAACAAGGTGCGTTGCGCCCGAAGGCGCTATGATGATGGACGAAGAACCTGCGTTCCCCAACATCCGGATCGTGGAAACAGGGGATTGAACAGGGCTGACCGTTGTAGTGAAAACGGATACTGCACCTTTGTCGATTCCCTCGGTCAGCAGCCGGTAAAATTCGTTTCCCGCCAAAAAGAAACCGCCCTCGGTGTAATCGTCGTGGTTGGTGGCGTCGAAATTGTTGGACGCAGAACCGCCCACGCCCTGGGACCAGCCGATGCGGTTGGGCTGGGCCGGGTCGGCCCCGATGCAGTCAAGCAGCCCCTTCCACGCCTTTTTTGCCGGCCCGATGAACGTTGCGCTGTCGATGATGCCGTTTCTGATCGCATAGAAATAACCGAACGCGAAGAAACCGGTGCAGCTCGCCTCCTTGTTCCATTCGGGGTGGTTGAGGAGGTCGCTGCGCCACATGCCGTCGGTCTGGTTCTGGACCCTCAGAAGCCGATAGAGCACGGCCCTGAGTTTTTCTTTGTACCATGGAGCGGAATAATGGTTGCGGGGGAGCATCTGGAGTATCCTGCATTGCGCCATCACGCCCCAGCCGCAGCCGCGGCCCCAATACGAGTCCCGAGGCTGCGAGGTGTCGCTGCAGTTGCTGTTGAACAGGCTGTCCTTTACGTTGTAATGCCGCATCGCGATAGTGGTGCAGAACTTGTATAGCGAATCCAGGATCACGCTGTCTTTCGTAACCGCGGCCACGCGGGGGAAATTAGAGGCGGACATGTGGTATTGATCGACGATGGGCCACGACGGCGGGAGCTGATACGTGTACCTGTTGACATACACGATTGGCGCCGCGATCCATGCCGCATTCGCGGGCAGCGGCCTTTGCATGTAGGCTTCCAGGTATGCCTGATAGCACCCCACGTTGTCGGAGTTGGTGGGCGCGCTGTCGCCCGACGAGGAGATCCAGTTGTGGAATTTTCCCCAGGCGATCGTGGAATCGAGATACGCGCTGTCTTTGGTCATGTAATAGAGGGCCATGACGCCCTCAAAGTAGGTGCCGTCCTGCCAGCCGTTGCCAAGGGTCGATTTCAACTGCGCCTTCGCAACGCGCTTGCACGCGCCCTTGATGCTGTCGGGGGTGAATTCAACCTGGGAGAAAGCCGGAAGGCACAGCGCGGCAATTGCCGCGGCAAGCAGAAAGATCCGATTGCGCATACAAGCTCCTCTTCCCGGAAAAGCAGGTGTGCTGAATTATTTCGATTTGGATGATTCGCGGCACGCCGGCAAAAGCGGGCGGGCCTGCCAGGTTCTTTACCTGATGATCACCACATTCCTTTCGGCCGTGCTGTTGCCGTTGTCAAGTTTCGCGACATAGGTCCCGTTGCCCAGCTTCAGCGCCGACAGCGGGAGAATCCCGATTCCGGCGGCCATTCCTCTCAACAGCGGCGTGAGGTCGGCCGCCAGCGTTCCGTTCAATGTGTAGACCCGAAGCGACGAGGCTGCCGGCCTAAGCAGGGTAACCGTTATTCCACGCGGCGATATTGCGATATCGCGTGACACAAGTTTTGCGGGAATGACCGGCGCCGCCATGGCATCAGCCCTGTCGGTCGGGTACATTCTCACGGCCATGTTGTACCCGTCGCCGCCCATGCTCGTACAGGTGCCGTCAAGCCAAATAAGGTTGATGTTCATGTTGTCCTTGTGGCCGCGCGGCACGCAGGGACGGAGGTTTTTATTGGCCGAACCGCGGGTAATGGCGACGGAGTCCCAGGTGAGGCCGCCGTCGGCAGTGGTCCACTTGTCGATTTCGAATTGGGTGTTGACGGTAACGAAATCAGCGGTGGAGATTTTTTTGTAGTTCGCGAAACTCGTGTCTGCAAGATTGAACGGGGTCGCGCTCGGTTTCACGGATTGGCGGGACATATAGATAACATTCGGGTTTTCATGGTCGAAGGTGAAACCGCCGCAGAATTGTTGCCCGGAAACGCCATCGTTCGCGCCGCTATTGACAAGCGGCCTTTTAAACCAATAGCTACCGGTCCACCGCAGATACCAGTACACATGAATCGCGTTATTGGCGAAAAACATATCATAGAGGATACAGGGATTGTCGTTTGCGTCGTACATGATGTCCCACACCGTGCCGCCGCCGCCGTAGTTGCCGGGCATGATCACCGTGTCGAGCACCGTGTTGACAATTGGCAGCTGGTCAATGGTGGCGATGAGCTTCCCGCTCGCCTGGTAGAACGCGCCATTCTTGTATTTCATGTAATAGGTGGGGATAGAACCGCCGCCGGCCCGGTTCTCGCGCTCGATGTCCATGTGAATTTCGTCTACGCCGTTGGACGCGCACTTGAAATAAGGTTTATAGCCGTGAGGATTGTTTGTGTACAGCCATTGTTCCTTGGCCCAGGTTTTTCCCCAGTCATCGCTGGTCCGGAAATGCGGTTCCTGGAGCGAGTCGCGGAAGAAGAGATAATATCTTCCCTGCGTGCCTTCCTTGCTGAGAAAGGAGACGTCCGGGTAGCAGCACCAGTCTTCTATCGTCACCGTAAAGGTATCGAGCGCCGAAATATCTTCGGGCTGCTTGGAAATGTACTCGGAAATCTCCTTGCCGTCGTGGCCGGTGTGGAAGATCATGATGCGGCCGTCGGGCCTTACAATCACGCTCGGGTGGTTGTGGTCGTCCGCCGGATAATGGCGAGGCAATTCAACCGATGCCGTTGTCTTGGTGTCGTGGTCGTAATATCCGACATACTGGGCACCGCTGCTTATGTTGGTGTTCCATCCGATATACGTGCGGCGGTGCGTTCCCTCATAGTAAACCGCCTTGGGCTCGCCATACCAGGTCCACATGCCGTTGTCGGTGATGGCGGTGAAATTTTCACCGGGTTGGGGAATGGTTTGGGCGTGAAGCAATGGTGTGAAAAAGGCGCAAGAAATAATGGATGCAAAAACACATGACAGGATTTTTAAGGATTTCATTGAGCCCCCTCCGTTTTTAATGATTCCAAATTAAACGATTAAATATTGTCGCATCCCGGTCTTTTATTTACACATGACCGAAAGTACCTTCCGTAATATAATAATAAAAAAAAGAAAATGCGCCCAATAGTTTTCTTACCGTTGGGAAACTATGATCCGCTGAAACGAGGTCTTGCCCCCGCTTGAAGCGGCGACCAGATAGACGCCGCTTTTGCATCCCATGCTTGAATAGGGAATGCTCACCGGTCCGGCGTTCATGGCGCCTACCACGCCAGTGAGGTCCGAAAGAAGGCCGCCGTTGAGTTTGTAAACCTTCAGCGAAGAGGCCTGCGGTCGCACCAGGTTGAAGGTTATGCCGTATCGCGTAGCTCTCAAATCGAGCTCGTTTCCGACCGCGGAAGGTTTCGCCGGCACTCCGGCTTCAACCGTTTCGTTGTACGGATACATCTTCACCGCCGTATTGTATCCGTCCCCGGTGAAGGCGGAGTAACTGCCGTACATCCACACCACGTCGATCTTGTCGTAGGGAATATGGTATCTCGGTACGATGGGCCGCGTGTTCTTGTTGGCCGAGCCGCGCGTGATTGCCGTGGAGTCCCAATTGGTGCCGCCATCCGGTGTTGACCATTTGTCAATTTCATGCATGCCGTTTATCTGGCGCGACATGTAGATGTTACCCGTGTTCTCGTGGTCGAGGGTGATGCCGCCGGCGAACCCGTCCTCCGCGCCCATGTCTGCACCGCTGTTGACAAGTTGCTTTTTGAACCATGTCGTGCCCGTCCAGCGGACGTAATAATACACGTGGTTGTTGGCGTCCTTGAACTGGTCGTAGGCGATCACGGGCAGACCGGAATTGTCAAGCGCGATGTCCCAGGCTGAACCGTGGCAGCCCGCGGCCTGCGGGTCCATGACGGTGTCCAGTTCGGTGTTGATGACGGGCAGCTGGTCCATGGTCGCCAGTTTCGTGCCGTTTACTTTCCAGAATGCGCCGTTCTTATACTTGAGGTAATAGAGCGGCCAGTAGCCCGCGCGGTGCCCCTTTTCGATCACGATGTCTATTTCATCCTTGCCGTTGCAGCAGTAATTGGCATAGGATTTTGGCGTGCTGTCAGGATTTGTGTAATAGTTTTTCGTAGGAGTCCACGTTTTCCCCCAGTCGTCCGAGGTGGAAAAACACGGCTTGAGCCCCATGCTCCGGTAGAAAAGGTAGATTCTGCCGCTGTCTCCCTCGTCGCTCAGCCACATGGGGTTGGGATAGCAGTAGGTGACGCCGGGCGCGACTTTTATCAAAGGGTCGAATGCCGAGATGTCCTCCGGGTTGGTGGAGATGTACAGATTCATAGTGGCGCCGTCATGGCCGGAGAAAAACACCATGAGCCGTCCGTCGGGACGAATGAGCAGGCTTGGGTGGCTGTGATCGTCTGCCGCCATGCTTCCCATCACGTGGGTGACCATCGCACCCGTCGTGTGGTCGTAGGTGGCGACGGAGACCACGCCGGCGTTGGAGATCCAGCCCATATAGGTCTTCTTGTACGTTCCCTCGTGGTAAACGGCAACCGGATTGCCGTACCATGTCCATGCGCCGTTGTCGGTGGCGGAGGTGAAATCGGCCCCGGCTTTCGGGATGGATTGGGCATGTGAAAACACGGCGATTAACGCGATCAGGACTGCAATAGCGATGACTGACTTGCGTGCCGGCATTGTATACCTCCGTAACTATCTGGAAAGAACCACGGTTCTTGAAATCAGACCTTTCCCATCATCAAATATAGCAATAAATGTTCCGTTTGCATGACGAATCTTTGCAAAGGGGATAACCGTTTTACCTGACGGATGGGATTGGATGAAGGACGAAAGATCGCTTACAAGACACCCGTTCAATGAAAACACCTTCAGGGATGATGCCCTCGGGTCCTTTACAAAAAGCGAGATGCCGGAACGCATCACAACCATCGGTCCTGCAGCCACGTCTTTGCTTTTCATGACAGGATCTTGCACGCCCACCGCCTGCCTGAACGGGTACACGTTGACCGACATGTTCCAGGCCCCGCCGTCGTAGTTGGTATAGTCGCCGTAGAGCCAGATAAGCTCGAGGTTCCCGCCCTCTTTATGGCCGCGCGGAACGCACGGTCTGCAGTTCTTCTTTGCCGACCCGCGCGTTATCGCCATGGTGTCCCAGGTTGTGCCGCTGTCCGTGGTCACCCATTTGTCAAGTTCAGGCACCGATCCGATCTGGCGGGCAAGATAAACGATTGACGGATTTTCATGATCAAGCGTTATGCCCGAGGCGAATCCGTCCTGCCCGCCCATGTTCATGCCCGCGTTGAGCAGGGTTTTTTTGAACCATGACGTTCCGGTCCAGCGGAAATACATGTAGTAATGGTTGTTGCCGTCCGGGAATTGATCATAGACGATAATGGGTCTTCCGAACGCGTCAATCGCCACGTCCCAAACGGACCCGTTGGCTTTTGCAAGAGCCGGATTGTGCAGCGTGTCAATAAGGTAATTCCAGATGGGGAGATGCGCCGTGTCGGCGATCGGCGTCCCGTCGGCCTGGTAAAATACGCCGGCCTTGTATTTCATGTAATAGGAGGGATAACTGGCCTGCCTATTGCCGCGTTCAATGACCATGTGGACTTCGTCCTTGCCGTTGCCCGCATACTTGCAATAGGGCTTGGGCGTGCTGTCGGTGCTGTGGAAAAACACCCGCGCGTGCGTCCAGTTCTTTCCCCAGTCGTCCGAGTACAGATAGGAGGGAAGCGTTTCAAACCCGCGGATAAAGCAGTACAGCCTGCCGCTGTCGCCTTCGGCGGAAAGCCACAGGAGATTTGGATAACAGAATCCGGCGCCCGGATCGGCATGGACTTGGTTTTCGGGCCCGAACGACGAAACGTCCTCGGGGTTCGTTGCTATGTAGATGCTCAGGATTGCGCCGTCGTGCGCGGCCAGTGCGACCAGCAGCCTGCCGTCGGGCCTCATGATGATGCTCGGGTGCGCGTGGTCGTCGAGATCGTAGTTGGTGCGGATGACATGCGTGAGCGTGTCGCCGGTTTCGTGATCGTAGGACGCCACGGCGACGGTGCCGGCATTGGATATCCAGCCGATATAGGTCCGTTTATGAATTCCCTCGTAGTAAACCGCCTTGGGCTCGCCGTACCATGTCCAGACGCCGTTGGTGGTTATGTTCGAGAAACTCGCGCCCGGCTGCGGAAGCGCGGCGCCCGTCCGGCCCGCCACAAAAAGCGCGAATACCGCCGCACCAGCGCACAGCGCGAAAACCTTGCGGAACATCATGAGATCCCCCTTTACTATTTCGGAACGAACACGCTCCCTTCGGTCCTGGTTTGCCCATTGTCAAGATCAATAATATAGGCGCCCGAGACGGCGCGCATCGCGGCAAACGGTATGGTCGCATAGCCGCGATTCATGGCGCGAACCAATGGAGTAAGGTTAGCCATAAGTTTGCCATTCAGCGAATACACCTTGCACGACGCCTTTGCCGGATCTGTCAGGTAGAAGGTCACGCCCGCGCCGTTGCACACCATTCCGTGCGGCGCAATTGTTGACCGGGCGGCAGGCTGCACGGCAGTGGTCGGGAGCGATTCGCCGTCCTTGTACGGGAATATACGCACGGCGCAGTTATAACCGTCCGGGCTCATGCTCGTGTAAACGCCGTTGAGCCACATGCAGTCCACCTTCATGTTGGGTTTGTGGTTGCGCGGAACGCAGGGCAGCATGTTCTTGTTTGCCGAACCGCGGGTGATGGCGAGGCTGTCCCACGTGATGCCGCCGTCATTGGTGGTCCACCGTTCGAGTTCGTGCACCGCGTCCACCGTTGTCCAGTCGGACGCCTTGATGGTCTTGTAATTGGCAACGGAGGTGTCCATGAGATTGAACGGCGTGCCGGAGGGTTTCAACAACTGCCGGCACAGGTAAATGTTGCGCGCGTCGTCGTGATCAAAGGTGAGGCCGGCAAAGAACCCGCTCTGGGCGCCGCGATACGCCCCGCTGTTGACAAGCGGACGCTTGTACCATGATGTTCCGGTCCAGCGGACGTACCAGTACTCATAAACCGACGTGTCGAGGAAGGAACAGTAAAGGATCACGGGATTGTTGTTCGCGTCGATTGCTATGTCGCAGGCGGTGCCGCTGAATCCGGCTCCATACGCGTATGCATAGAAAACTGTGTCGAGTTGTGTGTTGAGAATGGGCAGGGTGGCCATTGTAGCAAGCACGTGGTTGTCATCCGCGTAAAATGTCCCGTTGCTGTATTTCACGAAATAATCGGGACGACCTTTTCCGTCTCCCTCTCGGTTCTGGTATTCAATGGATATATATATTTCGGAAAGCCCATCGGTCGCATATTTGAGATAGGGCTTGTATGCGCTGCCCACATACAAGTACAACCGTTTTTTTGCGCTCCACGTTACCCCCCAGTCGTCGCTGGTGCAGAAGGCGGGACAGTAATTGTCCGTTTCCCCGGCGTATTGCGTATTGTCACGGTAGAAAATGTAAAACCGGCCCTGGGTTCCTTCGTTCTTGAGGAATACCGCGTTCGGATAGCAGTAGCCGCCGTTGCCGCCCGGGTAATAGGGACCATTCCAGCCGGAAGTGAGGTCTTCGGGATTCTTCATGATATATTCCGTTACCTCATTGCCGTCATGTCCTGTACAAAAGAGAATAAGCCTGCCGTCCGGCCGCATGATGATGGAGGGATGGTCGTGGTCGTCGCCGCCGTAGGGCATGTGCGGCATGATCACCGAGAGCGTCTCCTTCGTGTCGTGGTCGTAATAGCCTACCTGCTTGTCGCCGGTGCTTTTGTTCCAGGCCATGTAGGTGCGGCGGTGCGTTCCCTCAAAGTAAACCGCCTTGGGCTCGCCGTACCAGGTCCACATGGCATCGTTTGACATGGCCGCAAATTGCTCGCCGGGCTTGGGGATGGCCTGGGCATGGGAAGGCGAAACGAACGCCAGCAGCGTGAGTGCGCCCGCATACAAACCAACAACCTTGAAAAGTGACATGACGACCTCCTTGGTTACCGTAGAATAAAGATGCTTTTTTCGATTCGTTCTTGCCCGTTGTCAAGCATTAAAATACATGATCCGGACGCCGCACGCAGGGAATTGAAGGAGAGGCGCGCCCTGCCCGGCGTCATGCCGCGAACCAGCGGCGTGAGATCGGCGATCATCCTGCCGCCGGGAGAGTAGAGAACGCAGGCCGCACGCTCCGGACGCACGAGAACAAACGACAGGCCCGTCCGCGAACATAGCGCACCTTCGGCACGCTGCGGTCTGGTTGGAACGGGCTCCGCCGCGGTCGTCGGCAGCGCTTCGCCGTTCTTCCAGGGAAATACTCTTACGGCGCAGTTGTAACCGCTCGGATCCATGGCGGTGTATACGCCGTTGAGCCACATGCAGTCGATCTTCATGTTGGGCTTGTGGTTGCGCGGCACGCACGGCAGCATGTTCTTATTGAGCGAACCCCGGGTGATGGCGATGCTGTCCCAGGTGACGCCGCCGTCGCCGGTTGTCCATCTGTCAAGCTCGTGCACCGTGTCGACGGTCACCCAGGCCGCGGCCGAAAGGGTTTTGTAATTGGCGACCGAGGTGTCCATGAGATTGAAGGCCGTGCCGGCCGGCCTGAGCAGCTGCCTGCACAGGTAAATATTATCCGGGTTCTCGTGGTCGAAGGTGAGGCCGGCAAAAAAGCCGCTCTGCGCGCCCCGGTACGCGCCGCTGTTGATGAGCGGCCGCTTGAACCAGGAGGAGCCGGTCCAGCGCTCATACCAGTATTCGTACAGGGTGGTGCTCTGGAACGAGCAGAACAAAATCACCGGATTGTTCGTAGCGTCGTAGGCGATGTCGCAGCAGGTGTTGCTGAAACCGGCGCCGTAGGTGTACGAGTAGAAAATGGTGTCGAGCTGCGTGTTGATCACCGGCAGTTTGTCGATGGTGGTGATGACCGAATTGTCGGCGTTGTAGAAGGTCCCGTTGTTGTATTTCATGTAATAAACCGGCCGCGACTTACCGTCGCCTTCACGGTTCTGATATTCTATGCAGATATGGATCGTCGAAAGCCCGTCAGACGCGTACTTGAGATACGGCTTGTATGCGCTGCCGACGTACAGGTACAACCGCTTCTTTGCACTCCACGTTACTCCCCAGTCGTCGCTGGTGCAGAATGCCGGGCAGTAATTGTCAGTTTCTCCGGCATATTGAGTGTTGTCACGGTAGAAAATGTAGAAACGCCCCTGTGTCCCTTCGTTCTTGAGAAACACCGCGTTGCAATAGCAGTACCCGCCGTTTCCGCCCGGATAATAGGGGCCGTCCCATGAAGTGATGTCTTCCGGGTTTTTGGTAATGTATTCGGTCACCTCTCCGCCGTCGTGGCCGGTGCAGAAGATGAGCATCCTGCCGTCCGGCCGGAAGATGATGGCCGGATGGTTGTGGTCGCTGCCGTTATAGGGCATCTTCGGGGTGAAGGTCGTGAACGTATCGCCCGTCTCGTGGTCGTACCAGCCCACGCCCTTGGCGCCGGTGCTTGTGTTCCAACTCATGTAGGTGCGTTTGTGCGTTCCCTCGTAGTACACCGCCTTCGGTTCGCCGTACCAGGTCCACATGCCGTCCATGGAAATGGCGCCGAATTGTTCCCCGGGCTTGGGGATCGCCTGCGCGGGGGAGTTGACATATGCGATAAACACGGCGGCGCATGCTGACGCGAGAATCAGGAATTTATTACGTACCTTCATGAGCGCTCCTTTTATCAGGGAATAATGATCCTGTCCGCAATTGAATATTGTCCATTCTCAAATCTCAGCAGGTAAACGCCCTTTGGAACCGAAAGGGATGAAAATGCTATGAATGACGTACCGGATGCCATTCTGCGGACTAGCGGCGTGAGGCTTTTCGCGAGCTTTCCGTTGAGCGAATACAGCGTGAACGACGAGCGTTGCGGATTTACAAGAGTGAATGAGATTCCGGTCCTGCTCAAGGTAAAACCGAGGTCGCGGGAGGCGTGCGGCTGCGCGGGCTGCTTGGTGCCAACGGGTTCGAGGAACGGATACACGCGCAAGGCCAATTGATATCCGGGAGTCCCGTTGATCGGCGTCGGGCTCATGCTCTGGTAGATGCCGTTGAGCCACATGACCTCGATCTTCGTTCCGGTCTTGTGATGGCGCGGCACGCAGGGAAGGCAGTTGGTGTTCATGTAAATGGTTGAATTAGTGTTGCGGGTGATCGGCATGGTATCCCAGGTGGCGCCGCCGTCATTTGTGGTCCACTTTTCAAGCTCATGCGGATAGGCCGCAGTTGTCCAGCACGTGGCCTTGAGGTTGGTTTTATAATTTGTGTAGCTGGTGTCGGCCATGTTGAACGGCGTCGCCGACGGCTTGAGCATCTGGCGGCACAGATACACGTTGCTCGGGTTCTCGTGGTCGAGGGTGACGCCGGCGGCAAAGCCGCTCTGGCAGCCGCGGTACATGCCGCTGTTGACAAAGGGCGTCTTGAACCAGGTTGTGCCTGTCCAGCGCATGTACCAGTAGATATTAATCGACGTGTCCTTGAACATGTCCATCACGGTAACGGGGTTGTTGTTCGCGTCGAGCGCGACGTCATAACAGGTGTTGCTGCAGCCGAACCGGTTTGCGTAGAAGATCGTGTCCATGTCGTAGTCGTGCACGGGCAAGGTGGCCATGGTGGCTAGTTGCCTGCCGTTGGCGCAATAAAACGTGCCGTTCTTGTACTTCATGAAATAAATCGGCTTGACTGCCGAGTTGCCCTGGCGGTTTTCGCGCTCGACAACCATGTGGATTTCGGTGCTGTCGTCCGAAGCGTACTTGACATATGGTTTATAGCTGCCGCCGGTGAACATGTGGTACTTGCGGCTCCAGGTGACGCCCCAGTCGTCGCTGAAGCAGAAGCACGGTTCCCACACCACCGTGCCGTCAGGATATCCGCCGGCATTGTCGCGAAAGAAGAGGTACAAACGGCCCTGGGGGCCTTCTCCCTTGAGGAAGACTGCGTTGGGGTAGCAGTAGCCGCCGGCGCCGCCGGGGTTGATGGCAGTTTGCCAGGAGGTGATGTCTTCGGGATTCTTCGAAATCAATTCGGTGATGGTGCCGCCGTCATGGCCGGTGCAAAAGATGACAATCCTGCCGTCGGGCCGTGCGATGATTGCCGGGTGATTGTGGTCGTCGGCGCCGTAGGGCATCGGCGGAAGCGTGGTGACGAACGTGTCCTTTGTGTCGTGGTCGTAGTACGCGATGCCCTTGGTGCCCGTGGAGGTGTTCCATGCCATGTAGGTGCGCTTGTGCGTTCCTTCGTAGTAAATGGCCTTGGGCTCGGCATACCATGTGTAAATCGCGTCCTTTGTGATGGAGGAGAACTGCTCGCCCGGTTTCGGAATGGCCTGAGCGCTTAAACGGAAGGCTATGGCGGTGACGAGAAACGTTAATAGACAAACGGGAACAAACATCGTTCTCTTGTTCATAATTCCCCCTGCGAATGAAGAAAAAAATAGTAAAGCCCGCACGCATTCTTTCTTGTCAAAAAGAACGCGTGCCGCTTGTTGCTTCAACCTGTTTTCATCCGCAGTGTTGATCTGCCGATGAAAAAATTACCGCGCTACAATAAAGTTCTGCGAATAATAATTCGCGCCGTCAAACAGTTTTGCAATATACGATCCGTGGGCGAGCCCCATTTCGCTCCATAACGCCGAATTCATCCCCGTTCTCATCGAATGCACCTTGGCAGTCAGGTTTGCGACGCAGCGTCCCTGAAGGTTGTATACACGGAGCGTTGCCGATGCAGGGGAAGCGAGCGAAAACGAAAGACCGCTCACGAGAATGTTGAAACCCGATGCCTTGGGCTCCCGCCGCTCGAACCCGGACTTGATGGGCGTCTGGCCCGCCGCGATTTTCGTGGAATCGAAGGTGTACATTTTCACGTCCATGGAGAACGGGCCGCCCCACGTGGTGTAGGTGCCGTAATTCCAGACCACGTCGATCTTCCCGCCGGGCGTGTTGCGCGGCACGATCGGCCTGCAGTTCTTTGCCGCGGATCCTGAGGTGATCTGCCAATACGTCCACGTCGCGCCCTTGTCCGTCGTCACCCACCGTTCGAGTTCGAATACGCCGTTCACGTGCGTGCTCAGATAGACGATGTTCGGATTCACATGGTCGAGAATGAGGCCGCCGCTGAAGCCGACTTCCTGTCCGCCCTCGGTCATGGGGCCGCCGCTGTTGATGAGGAAATGATGGTTCCATTTTGCTCCGTCCCACCGGTAGTAGTAATAGCGGTGGTTTGCGCCCGACGGATCATAAATGTCGTAAACGAACACCGGATATCCGTCGGGGTCAAGCGCCACGTCCCATCCGGTGCCGATGGTGCCGCTCAATCCGTCCGGAGGGTTTGCCGGATAGTAAACGGTGTCCACCTCCGCCGTGGTGATGGGCGCGGCCGCGTCCTGGGCGACGGTCTTGATGAGCGTGCCGTTCATTTTATAGAACCCGCCGTTATAATAGTACATGAAATAAGTGGGCTTTGGCGGCGGGTTGTTCCGGTTGTCATTTTCGATAAGCATGTAGATCTTGTCTTTTCCGTTCGAGCAGTATTTGCAGTACGGCCGCATGCCCGCGCCTTCGGTGCCGCCGAAGAAATATTTTGTCGCCGTGCTCCAGGTTGCACCACCGTCGTCACTGGTCTGGTAATAGGGCATTCCCGCGTCACCGCCCTCCGTTGAAGGCCCTCTGAAAAACAAGTACAGCCTGTTGTTCTCCGCGCTCAACTGGCAGACGTTCGGATACGTGCATCCGACATTAACGGTTTTTTCCGCGCCCCAGGAAGTGATGTCTTCGGCATTCGTCGAAATGCGGCTGTACCACGACGCGCCGTAATGCTCGCTGTAAAAGGTGATGATGTGACCGTTGGGGAGAATCGTCAAGGTCGTGGTGTTGTGGTCATCAAACCCGAAGCCCGTTTTCAGGTCAAAGGTCTGAATGGTTCCATTGGAATGGTCGAACGAGGCGATGGCGGCCTCGCCCGGGTTGTTGTCGGAGTGGAAAAAGCCTACATAGGTTTTTTCCTTTGTGCCCTTGTAATACACCGCCCTTGGATCATGGTACCATGTCCAGCATCCCTGCGGCGAAAGCGTGGCGCAGGACGCGCCGGTTTTGGGATACTCGGTTTGTGCGACAATGCCGTTTGCAAAGAAGGCTACCGCCAGTGCTGCGAGCATGAGCGGCTTGAAAATCCTGATCATGGGAGGTCCTTTCTTTTAAAGTGGGGGTGATGTTTTTTGGTTATTTATTTTCGATTCTGATGATATACACGCCGGGCCGTACATTGTTTCTTCCTGATGCCGCTACGGCCGACGAACGGATGATTTTTCCATCAAGTGAATATATCGCGGCTATGTTTCCCTCCTTGTCAAACACGGACAAATCGTTACCGTTGAAAAGCACTTTTTGCAATCCGTAAAGGTGTTTTGTGTTCCCCGCCGAACGAATTGTGTTAACGCCGTTTCGTGTGGAGCCGCATTTATTGACCGGCCCCCAGTCGCGCGCGCAAATCGAGTCGGCCACGCGATTCGCCCACTTGTAATCGCCGTTATGGTTGTAATGGGTGTACAATCCGTCTTCGGAGTACATGGTGAGGCTGTCGGTCGGAATCAGCACCGTGTTGGAAATGGTTTTCGCCGCGAGCTTGTTCTGGGCCATGAGGGCCCTGATCGCGCCTGCCCACGGCCCGGTGATGCTGTAATCATCGGTGGTCGGTTTCTTGGGGTCACCACCCATGACGGGATAATCGGACTGTATCAAGGGGAGATTGGGCAGTCCGAGACTGTCGCGCAGGTAGGTTATGACGCTGTCAATATGGCTGCAATAATTAATAATGCTCACATAGTTCGAGTCGCCGTTGCAATATTGAATCTCAACAATATTGAAGATCATCACCACACCCGCGAGATGGCAATTTTGTTCGAGAATTTTTCCCTGCTTCACAAACGCCTTTAGATCACCCGAGTTCGGCGGCTGGAAATGCGTAAGCTGCCACGCCGAGCCCGAGAGCTGCGCCACACCAAAATGATAGCCCGGATAGTCTTTCACCATCCGTTTAAGAAAAGGGGTCCCCGGGCTGTACTTGACAACTGCGTTGAGGGGGTTTTTCGAGTCGAAGCACATCGGGTCGATTCCGGGCTGCCAGGAATATTGCGGCGGACAAGGGTCGGCATACGTGTAGCAATTGTCGGTCATGACGTATTTCCAGGCATAATTGTCGGTGATCGTGTCCGCCGGCGTGTCCCTGCCCGACATGACGGAGTTCCCGAGAAAGAAATAGAGGTAAATCGAATCCTTGGGGAAAAACTTGCCGCCAAGCGTGAGGCCTGCCTGACCAAATGCCGAAAGCGAAAGCAGCATGATGAAAGCAACGGAATAAATCGTTTTTATTTTTCTTCCCCCGGTTTCCTTCATGTAAAAATCCTCCCCCCGCTTAATTTTATCCGGCGCGTGGCCGCCCTGCCCCGGAAGGCAGAGCGTCATGCCGGCACTATTACTTTTCTACAGCCGGTCGCACAATGTAAATACCCGGTGTAAGGTTTTGCCTTCGCACACTCGAAGATGAAAGGCCGAGCATCAATTTGCCGTTAGGTGAATAGAGGCTGAAAGATTTTCCGGCCTTTTCAAATACGGACCAGTTGGTTCCGTCGAACAGCACCTTTTGCATAAGCGGTGTATTATATGAAAGAAGCTGGCGTTGCTGAAAGGGCGAGACAGCCGTACTCATCGGCGGAATCCAAGCCCGCGCAAACACCGTGTCCGCCGTGCGTGTTCCCCAGCCGGCGTTTCCGGCCGAGTCGTAATGATCCAAATAGCCTTGCGGATCACAATTCAGGCAAATTGTCAGGCCATCGGTGGGAATAACCACAGAGTTCGATACAGTGCCTGGAACCTGGGAAATTTGCCTCATAATGCTCTTGGTCTGTGCCAGCGAGGTATCATACTGGGCCGTAGTATTGCTTTGAGCCAGAACAGGGTAGCCGGCATGAATGTAGGGCACTGTATACGAAACCCCCATATAAGACAAGCTTCCCAGGTAGGAACGCATGTTACTCACCATGGTACTGACGTTTTGTAAATAATTGCCTGTGTCCTTTAATTGAACCTCAACAGTATTAAACATGGAGACAAGGCCCGCGATGGTAACATTGGGCTTAACAACATTCGCGTATTTCATCAATGTATCATATTCCGCCTTTGTATTATTGAGAAAGTGTTGACTAAGTTCCCACCCGGAATTTGACAGCTGGATGACCCCGAAATAATAAGTGGGGTACAGTGCATGCAACGCCTTAAGAAAAGGCATGATCGGACCGCCCTTCGGATTGCCAGTAGTATTATATGCATCAGCGCATATCGGCTCTGCCGCAGGCAGCCAATCGTGGTTCGCTGGACTTACCTCATACTTCCAGAGATGAGGTTCAGAAACAAGGTCGTGGGATTTGGTGCGGCCTGACATCGCAGAATTGCCCATGTCAATGAAAAGCATGAAACTGTCTTTGGGGATAAAGTGGCCGCCTAAATTAAGGCCCGGCTGTGCATAACTTGACACGGCGAACATTGCAAGCACCGATAACAACAACGGAACCTTTTTAGTACTAAAATTAGAATACATAAGTAAATCCTTTCAAAAAAGGTTATATGTTTAATTCGTGATTATCTCAATATATCGGAAATTTGAACCCGATTCCCAAGGAAAAACCACTAAAATTGAGCCTGTCATCATAATCCATTTTTACCATTCCGCCGAGGAAAATAGGAAACGACGGGTCATTTTTTTCGATGTTGTATTGCACAATGAACCAGGGGAAGGCTTTGGTGTGAAGCGTGGTTTTGGTTACATACGCCCAAGTACTGTCGGTCTTCTGCCCCGCGACGAACGACTTCTGGTCGGCCACGGTGTCGCTTGCGTCAAGAAATGCCTGGGCGAGCGTTCTTGTGGCAAAGGGGGAGGCGGTGTTGCCCCTTGAAAGAACGTCGTAGCCGGAGAATAACTGGGTCGGATAATAATAGCCGATGCTGAATCCGTGATTTACCACTTCGGTCTTAATTCCAAAATCCGCAAACAATCCGATGCGGTCCGGCGTGACCACCCCTGCGTCGTTTTTCGCGCCCCAGCCGTCGCGTGCTACCTGGAAGGCCTTGGTATCGTAGGTGATCTCATCCGTGACCTGATCATACCCGTATTCCGAAGTTCGTATCGCAAAAAGTCCGGCGGCGTACGACGCGCCTATGTTGATAATTCCCCAATCCGGCGCAAACGCATAGCTGGCCCGCGCCGTTGCGCTGAACAGGCCGTTGCCGACCTGGTTCTCGGAAGAGAGGAATGTCGTGTTGTCGCTCATGATCGTGGAATATCCCACCGGGAAACCAAGGGTGAGCCCGGCCGAAAACAGATTTGTCGTACCCCACGACCTGCCGATATCAAGCATCAGGTCGCCGAACGGACCGGTTTTTCCTTCCGGTCCCTGTTTGATGAGAAACGGCATGCTAAGCTTGAGGTCAAGCACTTTTCCCGGATGAAAATAAAGACTTGCCAGCGCCTCGGTTGTCTTAGTGCGGAAGAGTCCGTCGTATGCGGAACCGTAAAGCTTTGAACTGTCGGCGATCATTCCCTCACTCAGGATGACATCGGCGTCGAACAATTTCCCGGGAATTCCTTTTCCGATCCATCTCAAATTCATGTCGCCCGACACTCCAAGGCTGTTTTCACCGACCTGCATGGTCTGGCTCGACGCTGCAAAAACCAACGCCACTACCGCGATGAAGGGGATGGCTTTGCAAGTATGTGATTTCATCTAACGATCCTTTCTCTTTTACCCCGGCTCGCCGTGCCGCATTACCGTTAATAGACAGGGAATTTGAATCCCACTCCAAGAGAAATTCCCGCGAAATTAAGCCTGTTTAGATATTCTAGTTTGACAATGCCGCCCACGAGTATCGGGAACAGCATATCGGTCTTTTCTAGACTGTACTGTAAGGTGAGCGTCGGGGGCGTCGATCGCGGCGTAGGAGCTTTGATCAGGTAATCCCATGTGCCGTCGCCCCTTTGACTGAGCAAAACATGTGAGGTATCACCATGGGGCACGTCTCCGGTTCTGCATGTGTCAAGATATCGCTGCGCATCCGCTCTTGTGGGCAAGCTTGTATAGGTGGTAAGCACGTCCCATATTTGCACATTTCCCTGGGCCATCGGATACGAGTAAGTAACGCAAAAGCCGTGGGTATAGCCCTCTGTTCTGATACCGAAATCCGCGAATATGCCGAGAAAGTCGGGGCTATAAACACCGGCGTCGTTTCGCGCGCCCCAGCTTTCGCGAGTGAATTCGAGGTTCTGTGTCTTTGGGGATAACGTAAGATCTCTTATTTCCCTGTTGTTGTAATCCACGGCAGTATCATAATTATATTCGGTGGTTTTTAACGCGAAAAGCCCTGCCGAGTAGGTGGCTCCGAGATTGATTATCCCTCTGTCAAGGTCAAAAGTATAACTGCCGCGAAGACACGCGCCAAACAACCCTCCGCCTAATTGATTCTCGGATGCAAGCGGGTCTTTGCTTGTATTCATGATGGTGGCATACCCTGTCGGGATGACAAGAGAGAGGCCGGTTTGGATATTTCCCGATGTGCCTAATTTGCGGCTAACATCCAGTAGAAGGTCTCCAAACCCTCCGGTATTTGTGCTGTTTCCTTCTTTGAGCAAAAAGGGCATGCTCAATTTGATGTCCATTATCCTCGGCGGGTGATAAAACACGCTAAGCAATGCGGTAGTGGTTTTAAGGCGGAGCCTCCCGTCGTATGCGGAGCCGCTTATGAGTGAACTGTCCGAAAGCGTCCCTTCGCTCATGATGAGCTCGGCATCGAACAACGTTCCGGAAACGCCGTTGCCGATCCATTTCACGATGACATCGCCTGTCGCGCTTCCCGCGCTTGATCCGCATCCGCCCACGGCGGACCAGGGCATCATGGTGCTTGATATGTGCGAATGAAGACGGCTGTGTCCAAAAGCCACGATGCAGACGGCGATGCTAGCCGAAGCCAGTATTGCAAGGAGCTTCTTTGCCACGTCTTTCATTCTCATTCCTTAATAGGTAATAAGCCGGAGAATAATTCTTGCCTTAAAAAGAGCGTCCATGTTTTTTGTTTCAATAATACCACTAAATATTTGTTCAGGCAATAGTTATATATTAATAATTACAGGAAAAACATTCAAGGACTTCTTCTGCCCTTGAATAATTTATTAAATATTTGTAAAAGTGACCATGTATTTTTTCTTACCCCTAGTAAGATAAAACCGCGTTTTTCCGCGCAGGATATCTCATTGATTATTAAGTAATTATTTGCTGCGGTATAATTTGTGGAAACCAGGAATTGTCAGCCGAATCCGGTAAGATTGTAATCCGACTTTATTTTTTAATAAAAGTTGATTAATTTCCAAAGAATAATCTAGAGATATGTTCGCAAAAAAAAATATTAATATATAGTTTAAAATAAAACGTCTTTTAAAATCAACTTGTTACAACTAAATATGTTCGCAGAAAATAGATGAATTTATAAAAAAGATATTTCTTTTTAATGGTTTTATGATTATATTTATTTTGGTATGAGTTCAAAAAACATAAAAATATTTGAATACACCGATTACCGTTTCTTTTTAAAGGATTATTATTCTTTTCAAAAGAAGAATAACCGCCGTTTTTCATACCGGTCTTTTGCCATTCAATCCGGCGTTGCTCCCAGCTTGTTCAAGGACGTTGTATCGGGCCGGCGGCAGCTCACGCTTAAGGTCATGGAAAAATACGCCGCCGCCATGCAGATGTCTCCGCGGGAGCAGAGTTATTTTAAGGCCCTCGTCGAGTTCGTGAATGCAAAAAACAACCAGAAGAAAAACGAGGCCTTCGGCCGGATGATGCAGCTCAGGCGGCACATTCCACTGACCTTTCTCGACGAAAAACAATATGAATTTTTTTCCAATTGGTATTACAGCGCGATTCGCGAACTGATCTCGCTGCCCGAGTTCCGCGAGGACCCCGAATGGATCGCCAAGGCAATTACGCCGCCCATCACCGCGGGCCAGGCCAAAAAGGCCCTTGAGGTACTTTTACATCTGAAGCTCGTGAACAGGAACGCAAACGGAAGGCTGGAGCTTTCCGATACGGTGGTTTCTTCGCGGACTGAAATGAATTCAATGCTGCTGAGGAATTTCCACCATTCCATGATCCAGATCGGGCAGGAGGCGCTTGAGCGGTTCGATCCGCAGGAAAGGGAAATCAGCTCGCTCACCCTCGGCGTTTCCAATGCGAGTTTTGAAAACATCAAACAGCGGATAAAAAGCTTTAAGGAAGAAATTCTGAATGTGGTGGTTGAGGACAAGACCGATTCGCAGACCGTTTGCCAGCTCAATTTCCAGCTGTTCCCGCTTGTCGCAAAGGGAAAAAAGCAGCCTCCTGCGGATGTAAACCCAGAAAATCCCAAGGTGGTATGATGAAACGAATATTCCTTTTTTCCGCTGCAATTCTCACCGAGGTGGGCCTCTGCATTCTCATGCATTGTTCGTCGCAGCGCATTGCGGGCACTGGGTCTTCGGCGGGCAACGGCAGGGTGGAATGTTTTGTGACCGACAGCACGGGCGGCGGCTGTTCCGGTTTGGAGGTGGTTCTCAAAAGGATCTCGATAACCGGCCACAACGATTCCGTCATCGGGGAATGGACCACTTCAACGGATATCAACGGCTTTTGCGGGTTCGACAGCCTTCCTGCGGGGAGTTTTGTCGCGGGGTGTCAAATAAAAGCCCTTGGTGTCGTGGCGATGAACTCAAAGGTCCGATCCAATATGGATTCCACGATTACGCTGAACCTCAACCGGCCGATCGTCTATAAGGGGCGCCTCCTTTTGGCCGCGGGAGTAGATTACCGGACGGTTTCGGCTTTTATACCCGGCATGCTGGCGCCCGCCGGCATCGATTCAAACGGGTTTTACGTTTTGTCAAACGTCCCGCTGGGACAGAACGACATCAGCTTCCGGTATGGCGCAATTGTCAATTACCTGCCGGTGAGCGTCGATAAGGCGACGGGCGATACGCTGTTTGTCCGCGACGCTGTGTTCGCGCAGGATGGGTCTCAGGCAAGTGCAACGTATAGCTTCTACCAAACCACCCTGCCCCGGACCTATGCGGTCCTTTTCAAGGACTACGACACGCTTAATACGCCTTCATGGTATGCTGGGAAGGATTTCTCTTCAGTACAATATTACAAAGTGGTGAATGGATCCCTTGTCGAAGTTGATGCCGTGGGAAATCCCTTTGTGATCCTCGACAATTTCGATGACGGAGACAGCCTCACGTGTATCAACCCGATAACGGGCCACAGCGGATGGCAGGTGGTGACGGACGCCAAGGACGGCGGCACCACGAAACTGCTTCCCGACAGCACGGCGTGGCATTTTCCAAGGGCGATCACCGACGTCAACAGTTACAGCGGAAAGAGTTTGAACATCACGTTTCTGATGGGCACCACTCCTCCGACGCTTGCGCCTTATTCCTACATCACCTGCTCGGTCTCTCCGCGCGGAAGCGGCTATCTCGACCTTACCCCTATGACGGAATTTTCATTCTTCTGCAAGGGCAAGAACAGGATACGGGTGGTGTTCCGTTCCCATAAAGCGCTCGCAAACTATGCGCCGGGCGACTGGTGGGGCCAGATGAGCGTCGTGTTGACTTGCCCGCCGGATTGGCAGAGAATTTCGATTTTGCCAAGCGACATAAAGGCCCCGGCGGGATCGAAGCAGGCGGCCGACGGTTTGACCTGGCCTGCGGTGCGGGACAGTATTGACAGAATAGAATTCGCGGCATGGATGAACGCTGGCGATACGGTGGTGATGGGCCTGGACGACATCGTCATCCACGGTGTTTCCGACGAGGATTTCAAATGAGGCAGGAAGCATGCGCTCATTTGAGTATTTTTTCTTGAATGGCACAGCCCGCGCGTTGTCACTACGTTCCATAAGGTTAGGTAGTTGCGCTGCGCGCTTTTTATTATGCCATTTGCCTTTTCCCCGCTACTTGGGGCGGCATTTTTCAATATTCGCTCATCCTTGATAAAGAGGAGATCAGAAGCATATCATACTTAACCGATTTAAGAACACCGCTGGCGTCGTCAAACTGCGGCTCGGCAAAGGAGAGTACCTTTTGATAATAGAGAATAACCGGAAGACCGGGACGCTCAGGTTCATTTTCCCGTAATACGAAGAAAGAGACCCCCGATGACCATAAAATCCTTTTTGCTTTCCGTACTGTTTGCCGCATGCATGACGGCCCAGGCCGCGGGAGCAGGCGGATGGAAGCTGTTCTGGTCCGACGAATTCGACAGCACAGGATTTTTGGACCCGAATAACTGGTGGGTCCGCGTTGCCAGTCCGGGCTGGGTCAACGGCGAGCAGGAGGCATATACGGCCGGCCACGACCAGGCAAACGCGAATATTTTCGTGAAGAACGGCTGCCTCATCATCGAGGCGAGAAAAAGCGGCAGCGACATCACCTCGGGACGCATCGAGGGAGAAAACTTGCAGAATTTTGAGTACGGCCGTATGGAGGCGCGGGCGCGGCTCCCCCTATCCAAAGGAATGTGGCCCGCGTTCTGGATGGAGGGGTGGGATATCAACAAGGGGGCGGGATGGCCGGGCGCCGGCGAGATTGACATAATGGAAGGTAAAGGCAGGCTGCCGAGCTGGACGTCGGGTGCGTTCCACTGCTCCGCCGGCGGGCCGGCGGGCAACTACACCCTGCCCGCGGATGTGCCGAATTTCCACGACGCGTTCCATACGTTCGCCATCGAATGGAGCCAGGATTCCATCCGGTGGTACGCCGATACCGTGAATTTCCTCACCATGACGAAGTCGCAGATTCCTACTGCGCCCATCAACAAGAATTATTTCTTTCTTGTCAATCTTGCCGTCGGCGGCGGGTTCGACGGCAACACCGACGCGACGACCATTTTTCCCGAAAGCCTCATCGTTGACTACGTGCGCGTGTATCAATGGGACCCGAATGTGGGAACAGGTGCGGGTCCTGCAAAAGCGCCTTCCCTGGGAGTAAAGCTCGCGGAAGAAAAAACTTGTTTTACTGTTTCGCTTCCCTCGTTCCAGCGCTACGCCTGCCGCGTGGTATCGGTCCAGGGTAAAGAAGTGATTTCACGAAACGGTTTAGGGAAGTCATTTAAAATGGAAACCGGCTCTTTAGCGCCGGGTGTCTATTTGATAACCATACACGGTGGTTTCGGTGTGTTTACCGAGCGTTTGGTGGTGCGGTGTTCGTGAGCAAGTCTGTTACGGATAAGAGAAACAGCGAAGAAAAATGATGTAGTGTAAAAAGGCCGCCGTATGTGATTGTCCGGTTTAACTGCCCCCCCTCACAAAGCAGACCGGGCACACATGCGGCGCGCCTCTTTATAAAAATCAATTGGCTGGAGTGATTTTTTATTAAAGCATCGTGAAAATAATCGTATATTTTGTTATATTAAGTTATCGTGGGGAGAAAGGAGAAATCACTGATAAAGGAATCTAAGAATATGAACCAGGTAAGGTTAGATTGTTTTTACAAAATTAACCCATTTTTTTAAAGGGGGATAGGATGAAAAAAAATTTAATGTTGGCTATGTCGGTTCTTTTTGTTGGCGCCGCCAGCATTTATGCCCTGCCCGCCAAGGTCGCGGGCTGGGGACTTGCGTGGTCCGATGAATTCAACGGCACCGCGCTGGATACGGTAAACGCCTGGAGTTACGACACGACGTACCCGGAGCCTAACGCTGAACAGGAACATTATACACGCGGCTGCGTTGAAGTGAGCAACGGCACTTTGAAAATTTGGTCCAAGTTAAACACGTATGGGGTTCAATACGCTTCGGGCCGCATTGATACCCATGACAAGAAGATTTTTACCTACGGTTACTTTGAAGCCGCCATCAAGGGCCCTGTGGGCTCCGGGACCGGCGCAAATGCAAACGGCCCTTGCTTGTGGTCCGCCGTATGGCTTTTAGGCAACAGCATCAACCACGGCGTTGCATGGCCGACCTGCGGCGAAATGGAATTGTATGAACAGAGAACGGGCCCGCAAACGTATGGCGGATCTCCGGGCGATGATTGCTTTATCGGGACGTGCCATTACGGGAACGGCGGCGGCGGGCCGGTTTATAACAGCAAGCAATACAACTACACGCAATGCCTGTGCAATGATTTTCATAAATATGGCATTCTGTGGGATTCAACGTATGTGGAATACTACTTTGACGACCAGGTGTACTGGCCGGAGGGAAGCACTCCAAGTATACTTCAATCGATAAATTATACGGCGTTCCATGCGCCGTTTTACTGGATCATCAACTCCGCGATAGGCGGCAACTATCAGGGGCAGAACATCAACACATCGACCTTCCCGTTGCATATGGACCTTGATTATGTCAGGGTGTACCAGAAGTCGGTAAAGAATATTGCATACGAAAAACGGCAGGAGGTGGCGCGTACCTTTACCCTTGTGAACCCGGCATCGGCCAAGCTCAGAATTTTTAACGTCCAAGGCAGGATGGTCGCCGATTATACCGACAGGGTGAGGATGATGGCGCCAGGCGAAAATGCCATGAAGGCGATACCGCTCGCGCTGTTCAACGGCACGTATGTTGTGCGGTTGCTTGACAACGGCAAAACGGCTTCACATCTGCTCGTGGCCGCCCGGTAAGCGGCAAATATTTTTCAAGTCCGCATACCCTCTGACCAGAAAAAGTCAGGGGGTATTTTTTTTAAGAGGAAAATCCCCTTTACAGGAGGACAGTGCGGCGTTTGATTAATATCCGGAAAAAACCACTATGATTGCTTTGAATGATTTGTTGTCCCGGTTTCTCGGCACAGGGGAAAATGGTCACTCGATGAATTGAATAACATTAGCAATATTTCTTCCGGTAAAAATAAATATAGTGTCAAAAGAACAAAATTTTGTTATATTAAACAGGCCAATTTGAAAGAAAATCATTGGAAGATCTTGCTTCATTGCAAAAATTGGGGGATGTCATATATGAATTTTAAGAAAAAAGGGAGGTGGATAAAGAAAATTCAGGCAGAGGTCAATGAAGTTGGCAAATGAAGAAAAATGCAGATTAAAAATGCAATGACAACCTACACCATCTATGTAAAGGGGCAACAATGAAAAAGACGATCGCATTGATTTTTTCCGTCCTTTTAATTTTTGCCGCATCGGTTTTCGCGGCCCCGCCCGCCGGTTACGATCTATTATGGTCCGACGAATTCAATGGTACCTCGCTTGACACCTCACTCTGGACCAACGACGTCGGTACCGGTGTCAACGGATGGGGAAACCAGGAACTTGAATATTATACCGACGGCGCGAACCTGCAGTTTGACGGCAGCACCGTGGCCATGATCGCCAAAGCGGAACCGATGGGCGGCGCCAGCTATACCTCGGCCCGTTTCACGTCGCAGGGGAAAAAGTTTTTCACCTACGGGTATGTCGAATGCAAAATGAAGGCCGCGAAGGGATTGGGGCTGTGGAACGCGGTCTGGATGCTGGGCGAGGACTTCCAGAATCCAAATGTTCCCGGAACCTCAACGCCCTGGCCGCAGTGCGGCGAGGTGGAGCTCTACGAGCAGAGGACGGGCACGCAGCAATATGAAGGGTGCATGGGCGATAATTATTTCATCGCCACCTGCCATTACGCGGCGAACGGCACCGGCGGACCGGTGTACAATTCCCAGTCGCATTGCAATCCGTCGTGCTTGTGCGACGATTATCACATTTATGCCGTGCAATGGGACGAGCAGAATTTCACCTATTTCTTTGACGGCGTGCAATTCTGGCAGTACCCGATCACGGCAAGTTACCTCACGTGCTTCCACGGCGACATGTTCATGCTCGCCAACATGGCGGTCGGCGGAAACTACCAGGGCAACAGCATCGACGCCGCCACGTTTCCCGCCACCATGTACATCGACTACATCAGGGTGTACCAGAAGAGTGCCGGCGTAGCCAAGGACGTCAAGAAACAGGCGGCGCAGCATTCTTTCACCCTTGTCAATCCCGCAACGGCGCAGCTCAAGGTTTTCGACCTGAGCGGAAGACTGGTGGGGGATTTCACCAGCAGGGTGCGCCAGATGAAGGCCGGGGACAACGTGATGAAGATGATGCCCGCCGTGCTTTCGAACGGCGCCTATGTGGCGCGGTTGATTGACAACGGCAGGACTGTTGCGCAGAGACTTGTCGCCGAAAGATAAGAAAATTAGGATTGTTCGGTAAAAACCTCCGGCGCTTTCTGCCGGAGGTTTTTTATTCGTCGATCATTTGATTGCGTGGCCTACTTCGAAAACACCAGCCTGATGGTCTTTATAAACTTCGTCTCGCCATCGTCCGCGTCGTTCGCCTTGAACCTGCAGAAGTAAATGCCGCGGGAAAATTGGGAGGCGTCCCAGGTGAACTGGTATTCGCGGGCGGCCTCGGTGAGTTCGAGGGGCCGATCGATGAACCTGCCGATGGCGTTGTAAATGTCAAGCGTGACGTGGGAGGCTGAAGGCAGCCCGTATTTGAAAATCACGGACTTTCCCATCACCACTGCGTCAGCCAGAGAAAAATCCTTTGGGATGGCCGGAGAAGCGGCAGCCTGCGAAGCGGGCGGGGGCCCGATCTTTCCAAGCACGGCGAGGGTGTCAAGCGGTGTGACGCAGTTGCTCTTTACAAGAAATAATGCCGAATAGACGCCGGCCTTTTTCGGAAAAAACCTGACCGTATCAAGGCAGGAATCGCCGGGAGCAAGGTCGCTGATCGCCGAAAGGGTGAACATGCTGTCCCAAATGAAGTCGCCGGTACCGAGGCGCGTCACCTGTGATACGCGCAGCGTGTCGTTGCCCGCGTTCTTAAGCAGGACCGTGCGGAACGCCGGTTTAGTTGGATCGGCAAGTTCGAACACCACGGTATCGAGGCTTTTTGTCAAACGCGGCGATAGCCCCTCGCCAAACACCCTTATCGTGTCCGGGCTTGACGCCGCGTTGCTCAGGTAAACTACCAGGCCCGAATCGGGGGCTCCTGTTTTAGGGGTGAACCGCAGCGTGTCCTGGAGGGAATTCCGCGGGGGAATCCTTATTGCTTGTAAATGCCGGGTAAACGCGGCTGAACTGAGAACCACCAAGGAGACCGCCAGGGTGTCGCTGCACCCGTTGTACAGCGTGACGATGCTGTCGCGCGAAGCACCGAGCGGGACCTTTCCGAACGATAATCGGCTCGCGCTGATGTCGAGCAGGCCCGAGTCGGGCACCCCCGAGACCGGGCCGGAACAATCGCTTTCGTAACCGGCGCTGTCGAGCACCGAGACGCAAAAACTGTAGGTTTTCCCGTTGGTGAGTCCGCTGATGGTTGCCGTGGTGTCAATTGCCGAGCGCGTGGAATCGAACTTGGCCGCCGCGCCGGTCCCTGAGGCGGAGTAGATGAGATAGCGCATGACATCTGGCTCCGGGCTGCGGTTCCACGCCAGCGTTATTAAGCCGTTGCCGCGTTTGGCCGCGAAGCCGGAAAGCGGCGAGGGCTTGTTGGTGAACGACCATCCGGCATTGCCCAGGCTGTCGGCCGAATTGAACGCCGCGCCTTTCTGGCGGCCCGCCAAGCAGTTTTTGAGCACCGCATACCGGGCTATGAGCGCGCCCCCCGCGTTGACCGTGCATGCCGGCGCATTCGTAAAGGTGCAATAGCGCCTGAGGCTGCCGCTCACCGAAATGGTTCTGCCCGCCTCTATCCTGAAGCCGGCCGAAGCGGCGATGGTGGAGTCGGTTCCATTGACAAGAAGGAAATCGTTCTCGGGCAGGACGGAGTTCCCCCTGAAGTCAAGAGCGCCGGCCGACTGCGTGAAGTTCCTGCACCTGACCGCCGAGGCGAGCGACAGCGTGCCCTTGCCGGAATGAACCAGGTCGGCAAGTGGCAGCGGCGCCGTGAGGGTCTGCGTGCCGCTGTCGCGCGAGAAAACGATTTTTGCGTTGTCGCGCGCGTAGTTTGAAAGTCCGAAATTTCCCTGGAACGTCCATGCGCCGTTTCCCATGTAGATGCCCCCCTTGTCGGGCCCTGAACCGAGCGCCCTGGCGTCGGCGGAATCCGCGACGGCAAGGCCGGCGCCGTTCTGGCGGAAATCGAACACGGCACTGTCGCCGCCTTTGCCCCATTCGAAGGTGCAGTACCTGACAAGGTGGGTGCCTGCCGCCGCGATGATGCGTGCGCCTCCGCCTGAGGGCAGCGCGGACAGAACAAGCCGGCCGATGGTCTGGCCGGTGCAGGAGAATATTGAAACGGGGGAAGTCGAGCCGGCTCTCACCACCACCGGCCCTGTTCCGCAAAAAAGTCCGCTCAGTCCGGTGAACAGCGCGTTTCCGGTGATGATGAGACTGTCGCTTCCCGTTGCGAGCGTGCCCCCGATGGCGGAAAATCCGGAAAGCGCGCATTTACTCGCGCCGAAGTCAAAGGTGCCGCCGGAAATCCAAAGCTTTTTCGCCGTGCACGGCCCGGAAAGCGTCACGGTGCCGTTGCCGGACTTGATTAGGTTGGGGTGCAGGGCATTTTTCTTCGGGACAAAAATCTGGGTCCCGCCGGAGCCGGTGAACGACAGGGTGCCGTTTCCGGGAACGAGCGTGTCGCATCCGGAAAGGTCGACCGAGTCAGCGCCGACGGCAAGCGTCGAGGTGCCGAAATCGAGTCCGCCGCCGGTGATCGCCAGGTGCGAGGCGACGGTGTGCGAAAGGGCGGTTCCGAGGCGCAATACCCCGCTTTTCACCGCGAGCCTGTTGCACGAAAATCCGTTGGCGATGACGCTGGTTCCCGCGTTCCCGCTCTGGATGATTGACGGAAACACGGCGTCGGTCTTGGGAACATAAACCTGCGCCGCTTTTCCGCCGAACTCGATGCCGCCGTCGTCCTGGCGGGGCGGTTGCGTCGAAAGCCGCGACAGGTCGGCGGTGTCGCCGGTGAACACGAGCGCGGAGCCGCCGAAACTGATGCCGCCGCCGCTGGCGGAGAGTGCGCCGGAGACCATGGAGAACGGCGCCGCGGGGTTTTCCCCTAAATCAAGAAGTCCGGAGCGGATGGCGAGAGTGTCCACGCCCACCCGCGCGTCCTTTTGCGCGTTGATCTGGCAGCTCCCCGAACCCATCACGACGAGCTTTACAATATGGCTGTTTCCGTCGAGCCGGAGCTCCTGGCCGCCCGCGCCCGCCATCTCGAGCCTTATGCCGCCATGCACCGAGAGATTGTCGAGATAGACGCACCCCCGTGCGCGGAGGAGCGACGCGGACGAGGTCCCGAACTCAAGCGTGTCGTTTCCCGCAAGCGAGGACCCCTTGACAGAGTCGACAGACGCGAAAAAGCCGTTAAGGTCGAATTTCCCCCCGTAGACGAGGAGGTTCCCCGCGGCGAGGTTGCGCGACAGCAGCGTGGTCCCTCCGGCGCCGCTCTGGACGATGGCGGGGTGAACCTGTCCCGATTTCGGGATCAACGCCTGCGGCGTTATTCCGGCAAATTCAATGGCGCCGGAGCCGGGAACGAGCGTACCGGCACTTGACAAATCGAGCGTGTCTCCGTTAAACCTGAGCGTCGATGATTCAAAATTGATCACCGCGTCGCTTGCCGTCTCCAGGTCATTCACATTGTGGATGAGCGCCTTTCCAAGGGAGAGCGTACACGCCGGGGAAACGGTCACCGTGTCGGCGACAATCCCGGAGACTGCCGCCTGCATTTTGCCCTTGGCAACGACAAGGGAAGGGATGGAGGTATTGCTTTTGGGGATAATCGTGACAAAGGATTTTTGAGCCTCGCAGATCAGGGCACCCTTTACCTGAAGAGAATCGAGAGCGCTGAAATCCGCAAAGGCGCAAACGGTAAGGCGATGGGAGAGGGGAATGTTCAATCCGCCATGGGACGAGAGGAGCACGTTTACCGTGATGCTGGCCGAGTCGACCATGGCCAGCATGCCGGATTTTATTTCCAGCGAGTCGATGAAAATGCCCTGGCCCGAGGCTTTCGACAAAGCGGCGCCGCCCGTTCCCGCGAGAGCAAGCAGGTGGATGGTCTGGGAGTCTGGAGAGAAAACAACCTGCTGCACGCGGCTGCCGGCAAGTACCAACGCGCCCTTTTCGCAGGAAAGCCAGCGGACTCCCGACAGGTCGGCGCCCGCGCCGGTAAGCACAAGGCTCGAAGAGCCAAGGTCGAGGCCGCCGCCCGCGGCCTGCACATTTCCAATGCGGTGCACAAGGCTGTCGCCGCACAGCAGCGCTCCTGAAACGATCCGCAGCGTGTCGGCGGTCATCCCGTTGACAAAACAGCACACCGAACCTTTCGGTCCGCACCGCACCGTTACGCCGGGGAAAAAGACGCCGGCGCCGCCGCCAAAGAATTTTTGCTGGCCGGCACCTTCAAAGGAAAGGCCGCCTCTTCCGTTTCCGGATGAAACGGATCCACCGGTGCGGAAGTCCGCGGTGTCTCCGGTTATGGCAAGGGTGTGGCCGTTGAAATCAAACTGCGCCGCATATTCCCTGCGGAAGATGATTTTCGCCACCGACGCGTCTAGGTCAAGGCCGCATGACGCAAGGATCGAGCTTTTATTGCCGAATATCACCGTATCGCCGACGGCGGGCGGTCTGCCGGCGCTCCAATTGGTGCCGTTGCTCCATACCGTATCGCCCTGCTCCGGGCTTATCCAGAAGATAGTGCCGGAAAATGACGCTGGAGCGGCAAAAACGGTGACAATCGCTGCGGTAAGCAGCGCTCTGCGCAAGGGCAAAAGCAGGAGGGCGGATTTTCTATTTGTCTGCATTATCAAATTCTATTGATCTCATGTCTTCAATGAAAACAATAAGAAAGATTAAATGACCCGGGGAGAAGAAAATGGAATTTGAAAAGAACCGGCCGGCATGTTTAAAAAAAGGAAGAAAAATTCTCCCCACCTTTTTATCAAGCATATCTTCGTTTCCATGATACGCTTAGGTGGGATCCCAATCCGCCCCCCGAATAATTAATATAAAGAAAAATGACAAAAATTGCGTTTTATTTAAAAAAAGTTGCAACCGGGTTAATCGCGTAAATTTCTCTTGATAAATGAAAAAAGGCATTGAAAACCCTTCAATGCCTTATACTGAAATAAGAATAAAGAAAAATAATTATTGGATTTAGAAATATTTAATCTGGTAAATACCCTTTGAAAATTCCGCTGGCATCCTAAAGGTTTTATTATTCGCACTTGTGCCGCGGAGAAAAGTTAAAACCTTTTTTCCCTGGATTGTAAAAAGGTCGGCACCCAAAGCATGATCGGGCAGAATTATAAAACTGTGATCGCCGGGTAGATAACAGAAAATCCTTGTATTATTTATACCTGAAATTTTTTCGGCCTTGATAAGGTTTACCGCGGATGTCGGCGCGTCGTATCCCCATGCCTGTACCTCGGCGAATGCGCACCATTTGTTCTCATTATAGACCAGGTTGGTGATGGTAAGGCTGTTGGTGACACGGCTTGAAAAGGTGAATGGCTGGCCGATGGAGACCGAATCGGGATGGATGGCCACCGTGCTGCTGTCGGAGAACACGAGCGTGGCGTCCTTCCACCAGCTGTCGTGCGGAAAGTCATGGCGGATCCAGATGACCACTTTGTCAAGCTGAACGTCATGGCCGAAATCAACGCGCCACCACAGGCCGGCGATCATCTGCGGGCCCCATGATCCGCAGTTGGGCAGGCTGCCGTGGCACAT
The DNA here is from genome assembly GCA_035516255.1 of Chitinivibrionales bacterium. Classification (NCBI taxonomy): domain Bacteria; kingdom Pseudomonadati; phylum Fibrobacterota; class Chitinivibrionia; order Chitinivibrionales; species Chitinivibrionales bacterium. Next base: position 321,798 of record DATJAL010000052.1, read on the forward strand.
GTTGCCCGTTCTCCCGTCAATGGCGTTGAGGGCGAGAAAGGTGGTGTCCGGAGCGCACCCCGCGGGAGATGACGGCTCGCAGGGATATTCGCTGTTCGATGACGCGTGGGGAAAGCCGTGTCCTGCTGTCCGCACATCGTTGGGATTCAGGGCGACGTTCATATACTGTCCGAATGTTTGTACGCATAGACAAATGGTAATCCCCATTGTCAACGAAACAATTTTTTCTCCGATTTTCATTTTCAGCTCCTTAAAATAAGTACATCAATAAAATAAGCTTTTTTATTGAAAAAGCAGAAAAAATTTACGCTGTTATCTTAAAAAATGGTGTTTATGCGTTAAAATGATCAAAAAAACCGTCCCATCGATATTTTTCCGCTTTGTATAAAATAAATTTTATTTATATTTATAAACTTGCAGGCCGTAAAAATGGAGGCATGCGGCATTGCGGCATGAATTAAAAGTCTCCAATTACTTTTTATTTATAAGGGAGGGGTATGCGTAAACTTTTTCTCGTTCTGTGTGTTTCTCTTTTGACCGTCTCGGCGATCCATGCTCAAACGAACCTCGTTGCGAACGGTGATTTCTCGGCCCCGCTTGGCCCCGAATGGATCGTTGGAAACTGGGGCACGGGGTACAGCTCTTACGGGATCTCAAACGGCGTTTTCCATTTGACGGTAACTGCAATCGGCGCGGCGGCCTGGAACGTTTTCTTCTACCATTTTGAGGACATCAAACTCACCGGCGGTGCCAATTACATTTATTCATTCACTTCACACGCTACCGCCGCCTGCTCCGTCTCCACCCAGGTGAAGACCGTCGGCCAGCCGCCGAATGCGGCGGTTTGGTTCTCAGATTCCGCGGTGATCATCGGCGCCACCGACTCAACTTACTCCTTTCCCTTCTCGCCCACCGCCGACGACGATTCGGGCCAGGTCAATTTCTCACTCGGGTTCGGCAATGTTCCCCTCAATCAAACGATCTACATAAAAAACGTGTCGATAACCGAGGTTTCGTCGGGTATCGTATCAGGCAAACAGGCAAAGAAATCATTTGAATTTGTGCGCATGAACGGGAACCAGGTGACGGTCACTCTGGCCAATCCTGCAAATGCCGAAATGAAACTTTTTTCACTTCGGGGTGTCCAGATCGCAGACTATTCTGCGGTACTGAGGTCCATGAACGCTGGTTCGCATCAGATCAATTTAGGATCGCTCCCGGTCTGCAACGGCATTTATCTGTTAAAAGTCAATAACGGCGTTCAGACCGTGTCAAAAACCGTCACGTTGACCAAGTAGCAATTGTTCGAGGGTTTAAAAAAAGGGGCTGATGCCCCTTTTTTATTTTTTTCGCCGGCATTGTAAAGCGCGCCGTGCGATATCTTGGCCTGAAAGCGGGCAATCATGTATTTTAATCACCCGGCAACCGTTTTTTTACATGTGCGCTATTGCATGTTCGTGCAGGGGAGGAATTTTTGGAGATAAAATACAGCAAGAAAAAACAGGAAATCAGAAAAGACGCGTTCCTTGATTTTGTCGGGCAGGCACGGCAGTTTATCGATGCGAAAAGCAACACCCTCCTCGCGGTGGGCATTGCCGTGTGCCTGGTGGTGGCGGGCTTCGGCGTGTATCGGTATGTGAGCAAGACAGGCGAAGTACAAGCCAAGGACGCTTTTGGAAAAGCGATGGTCTCCTATATCAACGGGGACGACAGGAACGCAGTTGAAGGATTTAAAAATGTCGTTGACAACCACAAGAATTCCCCGCAGGCGGTGTACAGCGCCTACATCCTGGGAAACATCATGCTGCGTCAGGAAAAAATTGACGAAGCCGTACAGTGGTTCAAATCAGCCGTCTCCGCCAGTCCGAAAACGGGGTTTGTGGGCGCGGACGCCTATGAGGGCCTGGCTGCCTGTTACGACGCGAAGGGCAACCGCGAGGAGGCGCTCGACTGCCTTAAAAAGGCCCTTGCCGATTCCCGCATACGATACCGTTTTCCGTCCCTTGCATGGAAGGCGGCCCTGGTGAGCAAGGAACTTGGCCGTGATGAGGACGCGAAACGGTACTGCCAGCAGATTGTGGCCGACACGATTTCCCAGGCTGCGGCGTACCGCCAGAAGGCCGAAAATTTTATCGTCGAGATCGATGCTCCCCGGTCTAATTGAACGGTCCAGCACCGCCGTTGATGCATCGCGCGCCGTGCAGGGGAGTGTATTTGATGAAAAGAGATAATGGAAATCCGAACGGGTAATTGAGCGTTTTTGCTCGAAACAGGAGGAACAGTGATGGAAGTTCTTATTCTTGACGAACTGAAAAGCCGAAAAAACAAGCTGGTTGAATCCCTGGAAAAACGCCGGTACAAGGTGGTGCAATGCGGCACGAGCAACGATCTCCTGAACGCCGTCGGCCATTCGCTTCCCGGCCTTATCCTGCTCGATTACGATACCTGGCACCGCGGTCGGTCGATCACCGGGTATTTCCAGATCGGAAAAAAAATAGAGCATGTGCCGGTGGTGTTTTACAATGCGCCTCCGAATTTTGTCGCCCTCAACGACAGAAACCGGCACGAAAAAGACTATGCCCTGCAGAAGCCCTCGGAAGTTGATGCCATCGTAGAAGCGATATCGCACACCCTGTAACGGGGGATACGGATGGCCATCCGTTCCAAAACCACGCTATTCCTCGCCGAGCGTGACAGCGGCGGCGTCATTCATGTCGCCAATATAAAGGGCGGGGTGGGAAAATCCACCGTCGCCACCAATCTCGCGGCGGTGTTCGCGAAAAAGGCTCCCACGCTCCTCATCGACCTTGACGTGCAGGGGAGCGCAACCGTTGCACTCGGCAAGGACCCTGCCGGCGTGAAGCTTTCGTCGTGGCAGCTGTTCAGGCGCAGGTTTTCACCGGCCGGCGCGGCGCTCCCGGCGGATCCGTCGGCCGCAAAGGCCCGCGCATTCCTGCGCCGCACGGAAGCGTGTCTTTTTTCGCAGGTGGTGGGGAGCGGGGAGGTGAGGCGGCTTGCCCTGACCGTCCGTCCGGGCCTCGATCTCATCCCGGCGAATTCCGATTTATTCAAACCCGTGTTCTTTTTCCATCTCCAGAATTTTCTGTTCAACCTCGAGCTCTGCCGCAGCACCTACACCTACATCGTCATCGACACGCCCTCGGTGTGGAACTCCCTTACGAAAAGCCTGTACACTAAATGCAGCCTCAACCTGATTCCGGTGACGCTCAACGCGCTCGCCACCAAGAGCCTCAAGGATTATTTCCGTAATGTAAAGAAGATGGCGCAGAAAAACCCATCGGTGCGCGTGCGCATTGTCAAGAACGAGGTGTTCGGCAGGCAGGACTCGAAGATAAAGGGCAAGACCCGCACCATGAGCGAGAACCGCAAGTTCCTCGACGGCCTGAGCGAAGAGGTGCAGATCAGGACGCAGACGGGCCTTTCCATCATCCCGCAGTCGGTGATGTTCGACCTCGAGATTCCGGAATCGGCGGGGATCCGCGACGCCCAGGACGAGGGGAAAACGCTGAACGAACTTCACCAGTACGGCGCCGCGGCCAGGGCGTTCGACGAGCTCGGCCGCATGGTGCAGTACGTGCTCAACAGCCCGCCCGCGAAATCGCCGCGGCCGCTGTGGCGGCGGCTCGCCGCGCTCCCGCCGCTTGTTCCCCGGCTCGCTGCCGCCTGCATGGTGTTTGCCGTTCTTTTACTCAACATTCCCGCGACCAACGAACCGGCGCCGCGGCCCGTGGCTCCGCAGCAGCTGATCGAACCGGTCCGGCCGCTCATTGCCCATGCGTTCTTGCCCGGCGAGTCGCTTTACAAATACGCAAAGTTCATCATCTGCCGGTACCGGGCGATGGTCCCGGCGCAGTCGGAGGTGCGCGAGTACGCGCAGGAAGTGATTGACGTGTACAACCGCACGAGGCTGCCGGGAGAACGGAAGATAACGGGAAGCGACTGGGTGCCGCCCGGCGTGAACGTCGTGTTTTACCCGCCGCTCAACATCGTGAACCCGCGCGAAAAGCAGCTGCTGCCCGCGTACGAGTATTTCATGGCCATGGTCGACGACCCATGCTCCTATATAACGGGGGACTGGTGCGACCGTGGCATGGGCGGCGGCACACCGCATTACGGCATCGACGTCGCGGCGGCGCTCGGCTCAAAAATCATCACGCCCGTCGACGGCGTCGTCATCAACAAGGAAAGCGCCTCCGCCGGCCACACCCTCGGCGTTGCCCGCGACGACTTCATCGTGACCTTCTCCCACATGGACCGGCGCTATTTCCAGACCGGCCAGTCCGTGAAAAAGGGGACCGTCGTGGGCACGATCGGCCTCACCGGGCAGACCACGGGCCCGCACGTGCACGTCGGGTACGGCGTGAAAAGCGCGGCCGGCGACGGGATTGACTTTGGAAAATTCTTCTATAAATTTACTGATCCTAAATTGTTTTTTTACCGGGAACAGTACCTGGCGAATGTAAACCGTTAAGGCGATGGGCTGCGGCGGTCCTGCGATATTAATAGCATTTATTTTTTGAAAAGAACAACAAATATAAATTCAGAATGTGGAAGGGCCTCGCCGGCCCTTAGACCGGGCAAGGAAAATGCTTTTTGTGGCCCGCCCTCCCAACCTCCCGCCGGGGAGGCTTTCAAAGCGTAAATTTCAGTTTTTAAGTTGTGTCTGCATGAGGTTGACGGTAAATTCGTTTGAAACATCACACTGTTGCGCTGCCGAGAGGGGGAAAAACAAGTGGCAATTGACTTATGCCACGCGTTAGGTGGACCGGAGGGTGAGCAAGAGCGAATTGCCGGCCGACCCTTCGCCGAAGGCGACTTCGGGCGGTCCGGCAACGAGGCGAACAGCCGAGCCCGGAGGGAGACCGACCCCGCGAAGCGGGGGAACGCCCGCACTATTTTAGAATTAAAACAATCGATGTTTTACTAATGCCGCCCTCACTCCTCGCCTTTGACCTCGACGGCACCCTTCTCACCTCCGACAAGCGTCTTTCCCGCGCCAACGCCGCGGCGCTCGCCGACATGGCCTCGCACGGGTGCGTGGTCGCGCTCGCATCGGGAAGGCTCGGCTCGAGCATGATGCAATACCTTAAAGGGCTGCCATGCGATCCGGCGTTGCTCACTCTCAACGGCGCGGCGGTTTATGCCGGCAGGAAACGGGGAAGCAGGCTCATTTATTCGGCGCCGCTTTCCGCCCGGCATGCCGATTCCCTCATCGAATATTCCGAGGGAAGGGAATTCGCGGTGAATTATTATTTTTCCGGCTCCCTTTACACCGTGCGCAACGAGAAGACCGCGCCCTTCAACGACCTGTATTACGCCCAGACCGGATCCGAATTCCACCTGCTCGATTCGCTCCTGCCGATGCGCGGCAACTCGCCGTTCAAGATCATTTTCGTGGGAGACCCGCCGGTGCTTGACAGGGAAGAGCACGAACTGCGCCTGAAATGGGGGGGCGAGCTTTACATCGTGCGCACGTGGGAGTATTACCTTGAATTTTTAAACCCGCTCGCGACAAAGGGCAACGGCCTGGCCGCCATCGCGGAGGCGTACGGCGTCGATCTTTCCAACGCCGTGGCCTTCGGCGACGCCAACAACGACATCCCCATGCTCAAGGCCGCGAAAACGGGCATCGCCCTGAAAAACGCCTCAGAAGAGGCAAAGCGCGCCGCGTCGTATGTTTCCGAATGGACAAACAATGAGGACGCGGTGGCGAAGGAGTGGGAGAGATTGAAGAGATCGTAAAATATTTATTTGGTGGGGGGAAGTCTACCCCTTCGGGTACTTCCAAGGGTCGTTCCCCTGACCCCCGGCTTCCACCGCATCCCATATGTCAAGACAAACGCTGCCACAGGATGCGGCGGCGATCCGGGGGCACACCCCTCTTTGGCGCCGGAGTCCCGTGTCTTGCGGAGACCTGGGGGGCCGGCGAACTGCCTACGCAGGTCATGCTTTACACGGTGGAAGAAGAAATATTACAGACACCGGCATTTCCTAACTTTGTGTTTTCAAGCGCAAAATTAATACACAGGATGATGTTCTGCGCCAGTACGGACGGGAGGGTGAGCAGGAGCGAATTGCCCGCCGACCCCTCGCCGAAGGCGACTTCGGGCGGTCCGGCAACGAGGCGAACAGCCGAGCCCGGAAGGAGGCACGGTGCCGTGACCGGCAGGCGCCATGATTGTTTTTATCCTGAAATAATACCAGCTAAAGAGAGCAATATTTATCCGAATCTTATAAACTCCATCCTTTTATCCCTATAAGCTGCCAGTAAATTTGCAGGTATTCCATGTTCTCTTAGTCTTTCAGCCACATGCCCTATCGCCATTTCAGGCGAATTGTGGTCGGCGCTCAGGTGCGACAGCACGATAGTGCGCGGCGGCCGTTTTGACGCGGCGTAAATCTTGACAAGCGCCTGCGCCGCCTGCTCGTTGGAAAGATGGCCCTCGTCGGAGGCCACCCGCACCTTGTGGAAGTACGGCCGCCGCGGGTTGTCCCAGAGCAGGCCCGTGTCATGGTTGGATTCGAGCACGATGCATTCGCAGTCGGCAAAGTGAGGGACGAGGTCGTCGGGAAAGCACCCGAGGTCCGTGGCGAACGCGATCCTTGACAGAGGGGATTCCTTGGCCCAGAACGTGAACCCGCAGGTGGTCTCCCTGGCGTCGTGGCCCACCACGAAGGGGGAGAACACGATGCCGCCCACCGTGAAACGGGCGCAGGCGAAGGGGCGCACGGCAAGGCCGGCAATGCGGTGTTTATTCGTCATGTCCGCGAGGGCGTGTACGTTGGATTCGTGAATGTGAAGCGGCACGCCGTGGTCCCGGCACAGCACCAGCGAATTCTGGTTGAGGTGGTCGCTGTGCAGGTGCGTCACCACCAGGGCGTTGATGTCGGCGAAGCGCTCGTTGATTTCCGCGAGGACCGCCGCCATGCCGCGCATGCTCATGCCGCCCGCGTCGAGCAGGATCTTCGTGCCCCCGTGCTCCAGAAACGTGCAGTTGCCGCTGGAGCCGCTGCGCAGCATGCAGAACCTCATGAGTGCGCCCCTTTCAGCGCGTCGGCGACCGCCTGCGTGATCCGCGCGCTGTCGAACGGCTTCTGGAGCACGCCGCAGATGCCCTCGGAAAAAATCTCCTGCTTGTCGCCCTCGTAGCTGTAGCCGCTCGAAAGAATGGCCTTAACGCCGGGATTGATCTTCTTGAGTTCCCTGAAGCATTCCCTGCCGTTGATGCCCTCCATGATCATGTCGATGATGAAAAGGTCCACATCGCCGGCATGGCCGCGGTAATACTCGATGGCCTGTTTCCCGCCCTCGAATTCGCTCACCGTGTATCCGGCGGCGGTGAGCATTTCCCTGCTGATGATGCGGATGGCTTCGTCATTGTCAATCACGGCGATCGTGCCGCTCCCGCTGAGAACGCCTTCCGTTTCGCTCTCCCGGTGCCGCGCCGGAGCGCTTGCGTCGGACGGAAGATACACCGTGAACGACGTTCCCCGGTCCAACGCGGATTCCACGCACACATACCCGTTGTGGCTCTTGACAGAACCGTAAACACTGGCGAGCCCGAGGCCCGACCCCTTGCCCACGTCCTTGGTGGTGAAAAAAGGCTCGAACAGCTTCGCTTTTGTCGCTTCGTCCATTCCCACGCCCGTATCGCTGACGCAGACCGCGATATAGGGGCCAGCGCCGGCACCTGGGTGCGACGCAAGGAGCAGGCCGTCGGCGCCGGTGTCTCGCGTTGCCAAGGTGAGTGTTCCGCCCTCGGGCATGGCATCGCGTCCGTTCAGCGCCAAATTGAGAAAAACATTCTGCATCTGTGTGGGGTCGCCGGTGAAATAGGGGTTCTCTGCCTTCAGGTCGAGCACGAGCGTCACCTTTTCCTCAAGCGTGTGCTGCAGCAGGAGCGACACGTGAGAAAGCACCTGGTGGACGTTAAGGCTTGTTTTCTGGATCTTGCCCCTTTTACCAAAGGCGAGGAGCTGGGCAGTGAGCTCTGCCGCCTTGCGCGAGCCTGACAGGATGGCGGTGGCGTATTTCTCGAGCTTGGGATTGCCGGCCGCAAATTTCTGGCGTATCATTTCCGCATAACCGGAGATGGCGCCGAGGATGTTGTTGAAATCGTGCGCCACGCCTCCAGCCAGCTGGCCGATGGCCTCGAGCGTCTGCGTGTGGCGGAGCTGTCCTTCGAGCGCGGCCTTTTCCTGCTCGGTTTTTATCTGGTCCACGCGCAGCGCGACGATTTTCATCATCTCGAGGACGAGCGCGGTTTCGGTGTCGTCCCATGCGCGCTCGCGCACGCAGTCGGAAAACGAAAAGAACGAAAACGGCTCTTGCCTGAACAGCACGAGCAGCGCCGACCGTATGCCGTAGGTTTCGAAATGGGAAAGAAGCGTCCCGCGGAATTCGGCGGGGATGTTGCTCCTGGTAAGCCTTGTGACGTCGGCGCCGGCGCCTTCGCGGATGCCTTTGACAAGCGCTATCGGGAATTTCTGGCCGAGGTAGCTTTCGAGGCCCGGCGCGCACCACTGTACCGTGCATGCCGTGCCGCTGCCGTCGGCCGCGGCCTCGTAGTATCCCACGCGGCTCACATTGAAAAACTGTCCCAGGATGCCGAGGAGCCGGCGGATGAGTTCCTCTTTGTCAAGAGTCTTGTCCGCCGCGGCCCTCCAGATCTCGGCCCGCGCCGCGCTGTAGCGGTTCTGGTCGAAGTAGAGGTCGGTGCGCCATTCCTGGATCGTAGTGTCGAGGATGATTTCGATTGCCCGGCCGACCCCGCCGCCGGCGTCCCGCATCGGGATATGGCGCACCTGCCGCTCCATGCCGTTGGGAAAGGTGACGGTCGCGGTCCGGGAAACGCCGGTTGAAAAAACCTCCTGCGCGGCGCAGGCGCCGCAGGGCGACGAGCGGGAATGCCACACCTCGTAGCAGTGCCTGCCCCGCATCTCCTCGAGCGGCAGGCCGCGCTCCGTGAGCGCCGCGCGGTTCGCCCATTCGATCGCGAGCTTGTCGTCGAGGATGATGGCGCTCTCGGGGATGTTGTCGAGGATGTCGCGGCAAAGGTCGGGGGCGATGGGGTGGGGGAAAGGTTTTGGAACTGGTTTTTTCATGGGAACGGCTTATAAAAATATAATAATCTCATGGGGGAAAAGTGTCAATACCAAAAAGGAAACAGGGGATGAAGGGTGGCGGGGGGAGTTTTCTGGCAGAAACCGGAATTTGTGATTGGAGGTCGAAAAGGGGGAAATTTTGAGTATATTATGAGAAAGAGATAAATTCCGTTTCCGACAAGTGAGGTTGAAAATGAATGCAAAAAATGTGAGTGCAGGGTGCTTGGTGATTTTTATAATGGTTTTTTCAAATGGCGCGATTGCGGATTATGTTGAAGGTCTCGATACAACAGACGCGAACGGATATGGGTTGGATTCAGCGTTCAGGGTATATTCGGACACTTTTTTTACGGTGAAAGCACATATATTATGCTATGAAGGAATTTGGTTCTGCAATTCCTTTGACGACGAAAATTTGGCCCCTCAGATTTATTCCTACTATGATTCTTTCTTCGGTGGAACTAAATTTCCGGTCTCTTATCATAATTTTATTTTAAAGAAAGTAGACAGCACTTTCTGCAAGGTCCAACTCGCGGGCAGGATTTCCGGCAACCAGTATATTTTCAGGTATGGGAAGAACACTACGCCGAATGACAGGATGTTGGAAAGACCGGACTACGACCGGTCGATAAGATACAAGCCAAATAATTTTGTGCATAATTCCTTCAAACCCGACCTCACCTTTGATTCACTTCTTTGGGATCCTCCCTTGCCAAATGATAATCATCTGGTGGGCTATATTTTTTATTGCTCTAAATACGGAGTACCGATTGATACGACAAAACCGATAGATCTCAGTCAGTGGGATTCAGTCGCCTTTATCTCCTCAACGAAGTTCAGCCCTCAATTGAATGTGGAGTACTTCGGTAATGGTTTTTTCCTGAATCTCGCGGCTGTTTACACCGAGGGAAAATCGGACTTTCTTGAAGGGTGGTTTTACTTTTATACAACAGCGGTTGGCGTTCAAAACCGCGTGACAGGATCCCGCGAATTTCAATACAAACTTGCCGTCGCGAAAAATTGCTCCGGTTTTGCTTTTAATGTTTACCCGTCAATTGCAAACGGCTCTTCGGCATCTTTTTCCATTTTCTCTCCCGCCGGCCGTCAGCTTGCCCGTTTCACCGATATCAATTCAAGCGCAAATGTTTGGAATCCTTTTGCACAACACTTGGGCCCCGGCTTATATATTGTAAAGGCGGAGTTACCGGACCGCACCGTCCTCACCCGGCCCTTCATTTACACAAAATAGATGAACTTTCACTTGGTACCGGCGACTTTAAAAGCAAGCCCTCATCGTACAATGGAAGATTTTAATGCGTCGGCTATTGTCAATATTCTTTCTCCTGTTTCTCCAGCCGGCTTTTCGCCTCTGATTTCTTCAGCTTCGGTGCCAAGAAGGACCGATTTTCTTCCAGAAAACGATATTTGATCAAAGAACTTGTAAAATGCAAAATTAATGGTATATTATAGGTAAAATTGATGTAAGGAGATATTTCAATAGTTAAGAGAGGAGCACATATGCGAAAGTTTTACAAAATCGTTCTTTTCAATGGAATCATGATCGTGGTACTATTTAATATTAATATTTTTGCAGGTTATATTGAATCAATTGACACGACTGATATTCACGGATTTCCACATGACTCGTCATTCTTGGTTGACTTTCAATGGAACATTATGGGGCTAAAAGGGCCATATTTTACCTATTCACCAAACGGTTGGTTTTTTAATGCCTTTTTTAATGATATCAACCTTGCACCGGATCTCAATGACAGCAATGTCATGAAACTTTCCGGGCGTGGGCACCCCATTTCTCCAAAAGAATTTGTAAGCTGTGTTATTAGAAAAGCAGATTCTACTTTTGAGAAAATTAATATTATTAACAAGTTGTCTGATGGCAGATATGTATTTCAATTTGGGCATAACACATTTCCCAACAATAGGATTCTTGCAAATTCAAATTATGACAGGAGAGTACTTTATAGGCCAAACAATCTAAGAATTACACCGGTAGATACCTCTTTTGCAGTCTTTAATTTTCAGGTTGGAACAATTTTTAATTGGGAACCTCCCTTAGATAATGATAATCATCTTCTTGGCTACATTCTCTGCGTCACTAGGACATCCATAATAGATACAACAAGACCGATTTACCCATCCCAATGCTGTTCAACACACCTGCTTACTAACACCAATGTATTCTTGCCTACGAATTCTCCGGTGCCGCCCGATACGTCCTGTTTCTATAATCCTAATTGGGGACCACAATACTTTAATGTAGCTGCCGTTTACCAAGAAGGTGTTTCCGACCTAAGTTGGCCTTGGGGGTATTTTGTACCCCCGGTGTCTACCATTGAAATCAAAAACAATAAGACGCAGGCAATAAATCGAATCCTAGTAAAAGACAACAAGGTTTTCTGCATTTGGTCGGACAATATTGCTGGAAACAATGCTTCGGCTAAACTTACAATTTACGACCTTAAAGGCGAACAAAAGGCAATATTCACAATGAAATCAAACAATCTGGTTACCCTCGGCCGTTTGTCGGCAGGTATTTATCTCATTCGTGCCGAACTTTCCGACCGCACCGTCCTCACCCGGCCCTTTATGTACACAAAGTAACCGAACAAACAATAAGAAATCAAAAGGGCATGATTACACCACATCATGCCCTTCATATCCATAATCGGATTATCCAGAATAATTTCTACGCTCGCCTAAATCTTCCCCAGTGACGCCGTCTGCACCCATCCGCTCATCCCCGTGGGCAGGCTCACCAGCGACCATTCGCCGATGGTCTTGCGGATGCGGAATTTGGTGCCCTCGTGCACGGTGAAGATGAGCTTGCTGCCGTTGGGCTCGTTCTTGGCGTCGAGCGACGGCACGAGCACGATGGCGTAGGCGGTGCGCTCGCTTGCGTAAATCTTGGCGCCGGCGGAGGCGCCCACGGCGCAGGCGACGAGCAGCAGCAGGGAAGAGAGGTAGACAATCCACAGCCGCGCGTTCCGCGAAGCGTAAAGGCCGGCGGAAAACAGGCCTGCAAGGGCAAGCAGGAGAAAAAATAAAATCCATAATTGGGTGTTGAGCGGGAACAGCGTGTGCAGCCTGAACAGGATGGCCCCGGCAAAGCTCTGCTGCGGTATTGGTATTCTGTCAATGAGCACCGAATTCGCGAATTTTATATTTGCCAAAACATCGGCGTCGGTGGGCGCGAGCTTGCGCGCCCTTTCGTAGTTGAGCAGGGCGAGCCCGACTTTTTTTTGCCTGAAATAGGAGTTTCCGAGGTTGTAATACACCGCGCTGTTGGCCACGCCCGACGAAAGGATCTGCTCGTAATACCAGGCGGCGCTGTCGTAGGACTGCTGTTCGTACAGCTTGCCCGCCTTTTCGAACCAGAAGCTGACGGGCGCGCATGAGGCTTCCTTGACTCCTGCGAACAGGAGGAGCAGCGCCGCGCATGCGGTGATGAAAGGCTTCATGACGGTTTCCCCTTTTTCTGCTTTGCAAGGTCCCGGATGAACCCTTCGGTTTGATTCAGAATGCCGTTCCGCAAAGAGGTATCCAAAGCGGCCCGGCCGAAGCGGTAGGCGTCGAGACCTTCGAGAAAGGAAACGAGTTTTTTCACCAGGTCATCCTGCGCGCCGCGGTTCTTTAATTCCTCCTGCAGCTCAAGGCGTGTTTTCCCGGTTGCGGCGAATCCGAATTTGTGCGTGATGAAGTCCTCAAGGCATCCCGACACGCCGGCGAGGAATTGTTCCACGGTCAGGGATTGGCCTTTCTTTCGTGCCGTTGCAACGGCCCTGCAGGCCCTGCGCACCGCCTTTTGCCGCAGCGCGAGCGAAGCGTCGCGTTCGTACCGCTTGGCCTGTATCTTATACAAAAGGGAAAAGAGCGCCAGCAGGAAAGGAAGCGGAAACAGGATGAAGAACACTGGGTTTTTGTACGGCTGGTCGGTCTGCTTCCTGATGCCGGCGCCGGTCTTGATGAACCGGATGTCCTGCCCCACCTGCTGGATTTCCTCCTGCGTGAGGTACCGCGTCTGGCCCGCCTGCGCGGTTTTCCCTTTTGTCACGGCAACGCGCAGGGTGTCGGACCGGAGCGTCTTGTAGGCCTGGGCGGCGGGGTCGAAGTAAATCCACGAAAGGGGCGGAATGGAAAGCGTCCCCTCCTGCCGGGGAATGATGGGGTATCTGTAGGTCTTGACGCATGAGATACCGTTTTGCGTCGTGTCAAGAGATACGTGCTTTTCCGGCGCCAGCACTTCGCATTCGGCAAGCTGCGGCAGCGCGAGGTCGCCCATGTTTCCCGGCCTGGTGGTGCCGCGCACCGTTGCCGTGAGCGTGACCGCCTCGCCCGAGGGCACCTGCCTGGGGTCGACGCCTGCGTTCATGGAGAACGAACCCACGGCGCCGGAAAAACCGGCGGGCGGCGGCGGGAGCATGGCCGCGTGGATGATGAGCCTGTTCGACAGAACGCTTTTCGGAATCTGCTGGACGCCGCCGCCGAAGAAATCGTCGCCGAAGAAATCGCCGAACGGATCGGAGTTCCGGCGTGGCTGCACCCTCTTGAGCACCACATATTCAAAGGGCACCGGCTGGATCGATAGGTCGCCGGTTGAGATGGGGAACAGCGCGTACTGCACTTTCACCACAAACTCCTTTTCGCCGTTCACCGTTTCCATGGCGCTTTTGGAGGGAAGCTGATTGAACAGCCGTGCGACGGCGAAGTCCTTGCTCAGGTTTTTTTCCAGTTTGTCGTACAGGCCGGCAAGCCCCTGCTGCGAGAGCTGCGCCTGCGAGCCGGCCTTCTGGCAGACCTTGACCGTGAGGATGGTCTGTTCGCCGGTAAAAAGGCTCTTCTTGCCGGTCTGCAGCACCACCCGTACGTCCGTGGTCTGCACCGCCTCCTTGCCGATGGTGATGGCGAAGGGCGCGGAGGAATACGGTTTTCCGTCGACGACGGCCTGAAGCGCCGGGAAGGTGAACGTGCCGGTTTTCTTCGGCGCAATGGCGTAATTGAAAAAGTAGGTCGTGGTGACGCTCTGCGTCATGGCGCCATTGACAACCGAGATTGACGTGGACGACGACTGGTTGCGGTTCACGCCCAGCACGTCGAAGTCTTCACTTTTGGGCACCTGCGGCGCGGCAAGGCCGGCGAGCTGCTTGCTGCTGGTGATCTGGGCCTGAATCTGTATCTGCTCGCCGAGCATGGCGCTGGTGCGGTCGGCGGTGACGGAAAAGGAGATGTTCTGGGACCAGGAAATGCCGAACGCAATTGGAATGATGGATATGAGGCGGGGAAGAAGGAATCCCGCACCTTTTTGAATTAAGGAATGTTTTTTAGAATCAGTCATATGCTGAATTTCTATTGCCTGACGCCATTCGAATCTCTCTATATCAACGAATAACGGTGTCATTCCCTCGAAAGCGGGAATCCAGTCTTAACTGGTTACTGGATGCCCGTTTTCGCGGGCATGACAGTGTGTCAACCAGTCACACAGAAATCGAAAAATAATTACCAGTCTTTCTCCACTTTTTTCTGTCCCGCAACGCCCATCTTTTCCGGCTTCTTGTTCAATTCCTTGTCATCATCTGAAAACTGCTCAATGATCCTTTTCGCCTCGTCCTTTTTCATGTCTTCCTGTTTCTGCTGCGGCGTGGGCTCGGGTTTTTGTTGCTCCTGGTCTTTTTTGTTTTGGTCCTGCTGCTGGTTCTGCTTGTCCTGCTTATTGTCGTCTTTCTTGTTCTGATCTTGCTTTTGGTCCTGCTTGTTTTGGTTTTTCTTATCCTGATTCTGCTGGTTTTTATTGTCCTGTTTGTTTTGATCCTTGTTGTCTTTGTTCTGCTTGTTGTCCTTGTTGTTTTGCTGTTGCTGCTGCTCCATCTGCTTTATTTTCTTCTGCGCAAGCTGCACGTTCCATTTCGTGTCCCTGTCGGAAGGCCGCAAATCAAGAGACTTAATATAATTTTCCAGCGCGGCCTTGTACTTTTCCATGGCCTGCTGGCCGTTTTGAGCGCCGAGGCGCTCACCCTGCATGAACTGGGCGTTGCCGAGGTTGTAATACAGCGCGGCAAGCGCTTTTTTGTCCTTGATTTCTTTTGCCTGGCCGTACGATTCTTCCGCTTTGTCAAAGTCGCCGAGCCGGTATTGCGCGGACCCCTTGTTCATTTTGAGCTTCTGCTCGGCCGGATACTCGAGGATGAGGTTGTCATACGACTTTAGGGCCTCGTCATACTTTTTGCTCTGATAAAGGCTGTTCGCATTTTTATTCTTCGAATACAATTCGTCGGAAAAGGAAGACATTGCCAAGCCGCAGAAACATACAATGATGCAGGCGCCGATGAACAGCGTGGATTGCTTTTGACGGTATCCTGAAAAATTGCTCACCCGATTCTCCCTTTCCATTCCTGCATGGACCGCGCAACGGGCGGAACGGCGGATTCGAGGAAAAGGAACAGCAGCGCGATCGCAAGGAACCACTGGTACTGTTCCTCGAACACGTTCATCCGGTCGGCGCCGAGCTCGTTTTTTTCCATTTTGGAAATTTCACGGTAGATGCCGGGCATGTCAAGCGTCGTGCCGGCGTGAAAATACTTGCCGTGTCCCTCCATGGCGATTTTTTCGAGCATGAGCGAGTTGAGGCGCGTCATGACGAGGTTCCCCTCGGCGTCTTTTTTGTAGGCAACGTTGCCCTTTCCTTTACCGACAGGAATAGGCACGCCGCTTTCCGAGCCGATGCCCACGGTGAATATTTTTATCCCCTGTTGTGCCGCCTTCTGCGCCGTGACCTCGACGTCGCCGGTGTGGTCCTCGCCGTCGGAGAGGAGAACGAGCACCTTCGACTTGTTCTTCTGGGTCTTGAACGCGTCGATCGCCTGGTTGATCGCGTCGGCGATGGCCGTGCCCGGCGTCTGCACCCAGTCGGTGTTCACCGCGTCGAGGAACATCTTCGCCGCGCCGTAGTCGAGCGTGAGGGGGCACTGCACGAAGCTCTCGCCCGCGAACACGATGATGCCCACCCGGTCCCCCTTGAGCAGGTCGATGAATTTTTCGGTCTCGAATTTCGCGCGGTCGAGACGGTCGGGCGCGACGTCCTCGGCGAGCATGCTTTTTGATATGTCAAGCGCAACGATGATGTCCACGCCCTTCCGTTCCACCATTTCCATTTTCACGCCGAACCGCGGCCGGGTGAGCGCCAGCACCGCGAAAAACACGAACGCGAGGAACAGCACCCATCTGACCACCTGCCGCTGCAGTATTTTCTCCGGCGTCAGGCGCTTCATGAGCGCAAGCGAGGCGAAACGGGAAAGCGCCGCCTGCTTCCATTGGTGGGCGAGGATGAAGATTCCGACCAGCAGCGGGATGCAGAGCATCAGCCAGAAATAGGTGGGGCTGCCGAATCTCATGATCTGTTGCCTTCGTTTCTTAAAGTATATGCGGACACGAGTGTATGCGTACATGCGGAAAAAGCAGTCTGATGGGCCAAACGCTTCCATGTATTTCCGCATTCACGCATCAGCGCATCCATGCTTTCTCGCATTTCCGCCTTGATTTTTTCATCACGGAATCCTCCTGAACAGCGTAAGCGACAGCAGGCTTTCCACGAACAGCACGATACACCCGGCGATGAGCCAGCCGAAGAACCGGTCGGCATAGCTCGTGTAGAGCTTTGTCTTGATCATCGTCTTTTCCATTTTGTCAATGGTGTCGTAGATTTCCTTGAGCTTCTCCGCGTTCTGCGCCCTGAAATATTTTCCGCCGGTTGCGGCCGCGATGTCGGTGAGCAGTTGCTCGTCGAGGTCGGAGCGGATCATCTGCATCTGCACCACCTTCTGTCCTGTAAAGGGGTTGATCCCCTCGGCGGGAAAGGGCACCTCGCCCTCCCTGCCCACGCCGATGGTGTATATCTTTATACCGAGCGCGCCTGCCGCCTTCGCGGCCGCGAGCGGCGCGATCTCGCCGAAATTGTTCGCGCCGTCGGTGAGCAAAATGATCACCTTGCTCTTTGACGGCGAGTCCTTGATGCGGTTGGCGGCCGTGGCGATCGCGGTGCCGATCGCGGTGGCGTCGCTGAACTCCTCGAAATCGGTGCGGTCGAGGAATCCGGTAAGGATGTTGTAGTCAAGCGTAAGCGGGCACCGGGTGTAGCTGCGCTTGGCGAAGATGACGAGGCCGATCCGGTCGTTGCGCCGCTTCATGATGAAGTCCTTGATGGTCTCCTTTGCCACGAACAGCCGGTTCTTGGGCTGGAAATCGAGCGACTTCATGCTTATCGACACGTCGAGCGTGATGATGATATCGACGCCTTCGGTGGTCACTTCCTCCTCCGACGTGCCCTGCTGCGGACGCGCCAGCGCGACGACGAGGAGCGCGATCCCGGCCATGCGCAGCGCGAACGGCACGTGGCGGAGCCGGATGAACCAGGAAGCGGGGAGTTTCTGCAATATTGACAGATCGGAAAAACGTACCGCCGGCCGTTTTCGCTCGCGCCGGATATAGGTCCATACCATGGGGACCAGCGCGAGCAGCAGGAGAAGGAACCATTTGTTCTCAAGATGCATGGGTATCGTTCCTTCCATTTCCCGTCGGCTTTGCCGCAACCGGCGCCGATGGGGCCGATTCTTTCTCGGGCTGTGCCGCGGGTTTGGTTTTTTCAAAGAAGTCCCGCATGCTCGGGCCGAACCGATACACGGTGTCGCTGTCCGGGAGGTGCTTCGCGAATTTCACCGGATCCGTTGTAAAGAAAAACCACTCCGCGTTTTTACGGCAGTCCGAGTCGAGCGGCGATACCTTGATCCAGTCAAGCATTTCCTCGGTGGTGAATTCCGCCGCGTTCACCGCGAACCGCCGCTCGATATAGCGCTTGACAATGTCGGAAAGTTCAAAGGCGTATTCCCTGATCAAGCCTTTTGCGATGTACTGCTTCGCCTCAAGCGCGGCAAGCGCTTCCATTGCCTCCTCGTACGCCGGCCGGGGAGGCTGCGCCTTGACGATTTTTCCCTTTTTGGGAAAATAGTGACGAACAAGAAAAAACGCCGCCGCTGCCGCCGCGGCCGCGATGTTGATCCACAGCCACAGCAGTGAGGGCTTGCCCACGGTCTGCTGCGGCTTGAGATCCTTGATGGACGCCGTGTCGGGCGAGGAGACCAGAATCAGGCGCATGGGAACGGGCTGCGTGCGAAGCGTCTCGGCGCCGGCATCCTTCGGCACGATGAAATCGACCGCGGGAAGGGTGCAGTTTTCCGCCGAATACGTGGTGATGATGTAGTGGAAGGTGAGGCTGTCGGCGTTCTTCTTTTCAACCTTGTCGGAGGTCCATTCCTTGACCGCGAACTTGCCGAAACCGTTTTCGGTCGACGGCGGCACGACCTGTGAGGCCTTAGGGACAAGCAGCACCACGCCGAAATGGACCCTGTCGCCTATGTAAAGGGTGTCCTGGGAGACGGCGCTGAGGATCGTGCTGCCGGAACAGAGCGAAGGCGCGGCGGCGATAACAATGGATGACAGGATGGAAAAAATATGACACCGCATGGTGATGGAAATCATTGATCGATAATGCATAAGGAAATCTGTCATTACTGCAATAAAATCATTCAATGATATATGGCTGAAAATCAGTTAATTACGTTTTGATAACTTCATTTATTATCAGTGGTTAGACATAAAAATCTTGGTGTCATTGAATTGCAAAGGAGGTAAAAAATAAATAAAGGATGGCAGGGAATGATGATAATCAAAGGATGAATTTGCAATTAAGGACTTTACAACAGTGGAGCGGGCTTTCCATGTATTAATTTCTTTTCAGGATTTGTCCGATAGATCTTGGATTGCTATGATAAAGCCGCTGATGAAATTCCTTAATCGTTACTGCGCGTTTTTGTCGTTGTTGTCGCTCTTGTCTTTTACGGCGCCTTGGTTTGACAGTTACGCGGGTGATTCGCTTTCATCGCCAAAGTCTCCGGCCTTCCGGCTTGCGCCCGAATTCCATTTCAACGAGGACCTTCACGCCTTCTTTTTACAGAAAGACTCCACGTACAGACTCCGGTATTTTGTCGAATGGATCAGCGCCGCGGAGCTTGCGTTTTTTTCCGTCAACGACCGTTTTTTCTTTTTCGGCGAGATGGCAATGACCATGGGCGTGAGCAAGTGGGCCACCAAGGCCATCCTGTTCGACCCGCGCCTGGTTGACGCCGGGTTCGGGCCGCTGCTCGAATACCGTTTCGCGCCGGTAAACGTGGCGCTCGGACTCGACCACCATTGCTTCCACGAAATCGACACGCTCGACCTGACGCCGGTGTACTGGAACAGGCTCTACCTCAGCGCGTCGTCGCCGGATTTCAGGCCCGGAGACTTTAAAAACGCCATCGCGGACCCCGCGCCCCTGACCTGGAAAAACCGGATTGCGTGGCAGGCAACGCTGGGCTATTATTTGCATGATTTGTTCGGTATCGACACCTCGATCGTTTCCTGGAACGAGGACTACGCCCTCGACATCATAGGCGAGGCGCGCTGCGCCGTTTACAAGTGGCAAGGTTTCGCCGGCGTCGTGAGCGCGAAAACCGGCGCCTACCTGACCCGGGTGAGCGGCGTCAAGTGGAGGCAGGAGATAGGGGCTGAGATCACGGCGACGCAGGGAAAGTTTGGATTGAGTCTATTCGCCGACTGGATGGTGGTGGACCAACTGCAGGTGCGCCTGAACCGGGATAAACTGCTTGCAGTGGGGATCAGAGGATTCTTGTAATTCCTGGTCCGTAGACTCCGCGAACCGCCATCGTCCATAGAGGATTTGACGATGGAATTGCATGCTCCTTTCCTGCATTGCGGGAATTTATTTTTCCCTTGGAGGCGGACAGGCGATCGCGCTGGTGAAAAAGAACCGCCAGCCCTTTGACACCGGCATGCAGGGAGAGTTCGTATGCCGGTTTCTCGCCGGTAAAGCGGCATCGGAACAAAACAAGGCATGAAGACCGAGTTCGACATAATAAAATTCCTCAATCAGAACGAGGAAACGCTTTCGCCCTTTGCAAAAAGGAGCAGCCAGTCGCTTGGGCGGAAGAATCCCATCCGGCGCGACCCGTTCCGTCTCGAGTTCTCGCGCGACGAAACCAGGATCCTTCACTGTCCGCCCTTTAGGCGGCTCAAGCAGAAGACGCAGGTGTTCCTGTCGCCCGACAACGACCACATCTGCACCAGGCTGGAGCACGTGCTCCACGTTTCCAGCATCGCCTACGTGATCGGCCGCTGCCTCAATCTCAACATCGACCTCATCAACGCCATTGCCAAGGGGCACGACCTGGGCCACCCGCCGTTCGGCCACGCGGGCGAGCGCGCGCTTGACAAGCTGCTCAAGGCCGACGATGTGGCGCAGGGGTTCAAACACGAGATCCATGGCCTGCGCGTGGTGGACATGCTCACCAACTACGGCGCGGGCCTCAACCTCACCTACGAGGTGCGGGACGGCATCATCACCCATTGCGGGGAGAGCTTCGACCGCGTGCTCGAGCCGGACCGCAAGCGCGACTTGACTAAACTGGAATCAATCACCGAGCGCGGTGCATTGCCGTCGACCCTCGAAGGGTGCCTCGTGCGCATGGTTGACCGGACCGCGTATCTCGGCCGCGACCTCGAGGACGGCATCAAGGCGGGCCTCATCCGCAAGTCCGACATTCCCGCCGCCGTCGCACGTGACCTGGGCTCGGACAACGGCGCGATCATCGGCCGGTTCGTCAACGACATCATCGCCAACAGCATCGACAAAGACGCCATTGTTTTAAGCGGGGAAGTGCTGGAGCTCATGGAGGCGCTCAAGGACTTCAACTACGAGCGCATCTACAATCATCCCGACGTGGCGGGCAAGGGAAGGAAATCCGGGCACATTCTCGACCTGCTCTACCACGAACTGAAAGCCATTTTCAAAAAAACCGACCGGGGCAGGGATGCCGGGGCAACGGCGGCGGCCGAGCGGGACGCGCCGAATCTCGGCGTGTTTTTCCATTTTATCAAGAACACGAACTACAACGACGAGACGCCGCCGTGGCGCATCGCGGCGGACTATATCGCGGGCATGACCGACCATTTCGCGGAAAGGACGTATATACAGCTGTTTGTCCCGACGCCGGTGATATAATATTGGTTGATCTGAATATTCGAAAAGCTTCATCGCAGAGACGCCGAGAGCGCAGAGAAGAGGTATTAATGAGGTCAGAATGTCGATAACATTTTTAATGGAAACCTATACCACTCGTGGTGAGCGAGTTTACCCTGAGCCCCGCCGAAGGGAACCATGAGCGTTCACCCTTCGACAAGCTCAGGGCGAACGGTTGTCATCTGTTTAATGGCAGGATTAATAAATAGAATTTATTATTACAACTTTTATCTCAGGTGAATTTATAAATAAGGACGGCGGTGATGGAATCACCCCATAATCATTATTATCGCAATAACCGCGAACCGGAATACCAGTCCATGCTCGAGGAATTGTGGGACTCGTTCTGGAACGGCCCCCGGCTCGACTGTCCCAAGTGCGGGAGCAAGGCGGTGGAATATTACGATCCGTTTTTCTTTTCGCCCATCCGCACGCTCAAGGGCCACCGGCGGGTGAAGTGCACCGCCTGCAAGTTTATCTGGCGGCCGAGCAGGAGGAGAAAATCGTTCTGGAAGGGGTTAAGGCCTTTTATTTAACAATGTCGTATTGTATAATTATAACGGGGCAATAAAAAATTATTTCTTTCCGTAGTATGTATGGTCAAAAAGGGGAGAAATACTTAAATGATCCGGGGAATTATCTTCATACTTTATATTGCCGCGCTTTCGTTCGGCCAGAACGCGAAAGCATACGACGTGAAGACCGATTCGATCAAGGGCGGTCTTCTCGACCCGTCACGGTTTTCCCTTCAGCACAGCCTGAGCATGGGCATGATGTCCGCGAGCGGCGCCTCGCTGCAGTCGCAGGGGTTGTACAGCACCCTGCTCACCTACAAATTCTCCCAGCCCCTCACCCTGAACCTCAATTTCGGGTTCCCGCTCTTTTCAACGTTTGCGCCTGGGCAGAACCTCACGGCGGGGAACATCACGTCGGCGGAATATTTCAAGAACATGCCCCTCGAGGCATCGCTTTCGTGGAAACCTACCGACAATATGATTTTTCAACTGAGCGTCGTCCATGCTCCGGGGAATTATTATTACGACAACTACTATTCGCCCTTCTCCTGGTTTCCCATGAGCAGGGCGCCGGTCGCGGCCGCCGACAGCTCCCGCACGGGCCGCTGACCCGGCGATCACTTGACATTATACATTGTGCGGAATTTTCTTTCGATGGTGAGCCCCACCTTCTGCCATAATTCGGTGGTCCTGATCGCCTGTCCTTTGCGCAGCTTGAACACCTTCATGGACGCGGCGATCTCCGATTCGATGATTTTTTTGCTGAGGCCGTAGTGAAATTCAAAGTAATCGCAGAGCTCCTGTTTGGAATGCCACCTGAACTTTCCGCGACGCAGGTCAAGCGCCTCGTCAATCATGGCACGCTCCTTTTTTACTAAAAACAAAAGTTTGCCACAGAGACAAGGAGATCAATAATAATTTTAAGTTTAACGTTGAAAGTTGGAAGCGGCTGTGTCTCCGTGTCTCATCTGCTTTTATTATGCATTCGCGGGTTTTGATGATACAAGCATTGTTTTCATTCCCGCCTTGGCGCTGATCCTTTTAAAGTCTTTCGGTGATTCGAGGATGCCGATCACGCACGACCCCGACCCGCTCATGACGGCGTTGGCGCACCCGGCTTCGAGAAGGCGCTTTTTCACGAGTGAGAGTTGCGGCAGGCGCCCGAACACCGAAAGCTCAAAGTCGTTATGCATGGCGTTGACAACGCTGGCGCGGTCATTATTGACAAATGCCTGTTGCATGGCGCCGGTTTTCTCCCTTTCGCGGCCGATGCGGGTGTAATCGAGGCCGCGGTATGCCTCCGCGGTTGAAACGCCGAAATCCGGCATTACCAGTATGGCGTCAAAGGAAAGGCTCGAGGCGATCGGCTCCAGCTTGCCGCCCGCTTCGCTGTCAAACGCGGTGTCGCCCGAAAAGTAAAACGGAACGTCCATGCCCGCCGTGCGGGAAAGCCGGATTATTTTCTGTTTGTCAAGGCCGAGTCCCCAGAGCTCGTTGCATAGCGCAAACGTCGTGGCCGCATTGGCGCTGCCGCCGGCCAGCCCTCCCTGCACCGGAATATTTTTTTCTATGAAGATGCTGACGTTTTGCGCGATGCCAAAGGTGCTTTTAAGGATGTCGCAGGCCTTCCAGCAGATGTTGGCGCCGTCCTTAGGCACCCGCGGGTCGCCGCAGACGATCCGCATGTCCTTGGATTCCTCGACGGTGATGACGTCATGCAGGCTTATTTTGTGCTTGATGGCGCCGAGTTCGTGAAATCCGGCATACGGGCCCGACGGTATTTTTCCCACGATGTCAAGGGCAAGGGTGACGCGGGTGTAGGATTTGGCGGAAAGTTTCTTCATGGGGTTAAAAATAAATAATGGTGGTGGCTCAGGCCCCGGGCCATTATCGAACTTGAAATGTTCAAGATTCACCGCTGAGACGCTGGGAACGCAGAGAAGACAAATGGTTAAAAGTTGGAGGTTGAAAG